>CAYOEQ010000031.1:0-19919 GCA_964402775.1 uncultured Enterobacteriaceae bacterium | reverse complement strand
AGGCCTCTTTCCTTTTCCTCCCTGAGACGGTCCGTCTCCATGCCGGTCAGCGCCCTGACCAGGCTGGTCTTGCCATGATCAACGTGGCCGGATACGCCTGCCGTGATGTGCGCAGGTCTATCCACGATCCGCATTTCCCATCAGGATTTCGGGAGTTTCGCCAGGCAGGTGTCGACCGCGTGGTGGAAATTCCTCAACGCCAGTTCCTCGTCCTGGAAGTGGAAATGTTCCTTGGCGCCGGATTTCAGCACCTGCTGCACCTTCTCATGGGTGGCGGTGTCTTCCATCAGGGTATCGCGCAGCCCGATCCTGTTGTATTCCTGGCAGAACAACTCGCCGGCGTTGCGCGGCGGGGCCGTGTTCACGCCGATCTCCCATACCGTGCGGTCCACGGCGAGCGGCCACACGTTGTACATCCAGTAGCAGTCCCGCATCAGACCCATGATGACGTTGGGGAAGATGAAGTACAGGTTCATCGCGCCCCTCAGGTGGTATTTTTCCGTATCCGTGCGGCGCGCTTCGGTGAAGGCGAACGCATCGTAGGCGCCGATCCCGTATTTCAGGCTTACCTCTCCCACCGGCGTGGGATTGAATACCGGCGGAGGTTCGGTGCCCAGCAGCCCGTGGGGGCCAAGGGCCTCCAGCACACTGTGGCGCAACAGCATGCCGGCCGCGGAGGTGGAGCGGGCCAGGCTGTTCTTATGCAGGAACGGCACGTGCCAGCCTTCCAGTTGCGCGTCCAGCAGCACCTTCCAGTTGACTTTCTCGTCCACGCTGTACCATTCGCGCCGGGTCAGTTCGGCAAACGGGTAGTCCTTCAGGGACGAGGAGACCGGTTCCAGGTACTCTTCCAGTGTCTGGTCGTCCTGCGGCTTGAGGCGGATGAATATGAAGCCGTTCCAGACATCCGTCTGGATCTCGGTCATGTCCAGGTCGGCATCGGGACCGGTAAAGAAGTTTTCCCGGTCGGTCATGTTGATCAGCTTGCCCCGGGTATCGAAGGCCCAGCCGTGGAACGGGCAGACAAAGGCGCCGCGGCACTTGCCGCGGTTTTTCCAGACCACCTGGTTGGCCCGGTGCGAACACATGTTGTGAAAGGCCCGGATGACGTTGTCGCGTCCGCGCACTACGAGCACCGAGGTAAAGCACATCTCGATGTCCCTGACGAAGTAGTCGCCCGCCTCGGGGATCAGTTCGACCCGGCCCACGTTCAGCCAGGAACGGCGGAATACCGCTTCCCGTTCCGCCTTGAACACATCCGGGTCGATGCAGGGACGGATAGGCAGCGGATCCGTTCCCAGTTCCGGGTACTTGGATGTACGGGTTTTGTGGGTCAGTTCCATGGGGCGGTGTCTGTCACTGGTTGGCGGTCAGGCGCCCGGTCATACGGGAGGAACGGAGTTCGCCTCGCCCGGCACGAAACGCCGCATGTCCAGGCCGAAAGGGTGGTCCGGTTGTTTGTACAGTTCCACGGCGACCCAGACCTCGGCGAGGGACAAGGTCATGTTCAGCAGGCGCTGTTCCGGCTCCGGCAACTCGTCCAGGGGAAACCCGTTCAGGTATTCCAGCGCCTCCTCAATACGCTCCAGCATGGCGGAGTAGAACGCCTGGATTTCTTCCATGGTGGAATCGAGACGTTTTTGCAGCCGGTCGGATTCGCCGGCCAGCGCCCAGTCGGCAAACGGCTCCAGGTCGGAAAAGCCGGAGGGTAACGGTTGTTGTGTCATGTCACTATCGCGCCAGGTGGGGATACACTGAAAAATTTTAACACAGGTTGAGGGCGGGAACAGGCGGCACGCTTTCAATTGGTTGCCGTTTTCCTATACCATGTCCCGGTCGTGGACATATCGGTTCGGGGAGAATTCAAATCCGTCCCGGTTCAATACACCGCTACGGAATAAAGAAAAAACATGGGTTATCAAATCGGCATTGACGTCGGCGGCACCTTTACCGACCTGCTGGTCTGCGATGAGGAAGGCAGGACGCGCATCTGCAAGTCGCCTACTACGCCCGCCGACCCCAGCCTGGGCGTATTTGCCGCGCTGGAACAGGCCGCGCAGGACGGCCGGATCGGGTTACAGGACTTTCTCTCACAGGTGGATGCCATTGTCCACGGCACCACGATCACCACCAATGCCGTGCTGACCCGTAGCGGTGCCAATACCGGTTTCATCACCACCCGCGGGTTCCGCGACCTGCTGGCCATGCGCCGGGGCATGAAGACCGGGGAGCGCTATGACCTGGAACTGGCGCCGCCGCCTGTACTGATTGAACGGGCCCTGACCCTGACGGTAACGGAACGGATAGACGCCAACGGCCGGGTCATCACCCCCCTGGTGGAAGAAGACGTGCGCGCGGCGGCCGAAGTATTACGCGGCGCCGGAGTCGAAGCCGTTGCGGTCTCCTACCTGTGGTCGTTTCTCAACCCGGCACACGAATTACGCACCAGGGAAATTCTGCAGAACGCTCTGGACGGGGTATACATCTCACTGTCCAGCGAAGTACTGCCGCAGATACGGGTGTACGAGCGGCACAGCACCACGGCGCTGAATTCCTACACCGGGCCGCCATTGGCGCGCTACCTGCAAAACCTGGAGACGCGCCTGGGTGAAAACGGGTTTACCGGTGTGCTGAACATCATGCAGTCCAACGGCGGCTGCATGTCCCCTAAAGTCACCAGCCGGTTTGCCGTCAATACCCTGCTGTCCGGACCCGCGGGCGGGCCCGGGGCCGGGATTCATTACGGCCGCACCCATGACTACAGGAATATCATCAGCGTGGACATGGGCGGCACCAGTTTCGACGTCGCACTGGTACAGAATGAACGGGCGGTAGTCACATCGGAAAATGAAGTAGGCGGTTTTCACGTGGCGGTACCGATGCTGGATATCCACACCGTAGGCGCCGGGGGTGGGTCCAAAGCCGGTGTCGATGACGGCGGCATGTTGCACGTGGGGCCGGCCAGCGCCGGCGCAGACCCCGGCCCCGCCTGTTACGGCCATGGAGGCGCCGAACCTACCGTGACGGATGCCGACCTGGTGCTGGGTTACCTGGATGAAAATTACTTCCACGGCGGCGCCATGAAACTGGACCGGGAAGCGGCCATCGCAGCCATCGAAACCAGGGTAGCCAACCCCCTGGGTCTGTCCGTTACGGACGCCGCTTACGGGATCTACCGGGTCGCGAATTCAATCATGAGCAACGCGGTCACCGTGGTCACGGTACAGCGCGGCCTGGACCCGCGCGGGTTCGCCATGATCGTTGCCGGCGGCGCCGGACCGATACACGCGGTGCCCATCGCCCGGGAACTGGGCATCGACACCTTGCTGGTGCCGCGGGAATCCTCGGTATTCTGCGCGGCGGGCATGTTGCTGTCGGACCTGAAGCATACCTATATACGCACCTGCGCCATGGTCGGATCGCTGGTGGATTTCGAGGTCATTAATGGAGCCATTCGCGCCATGCGGGAGATGGCCCTCACCACGTTCAGGGAAGAGCAGGTCCGTGACACTGACGTAACCCTCGATTTTTCCGCCGACCTGCGTTATGTCGGCCAGTTTAACGAGGTCGAGGCGCCCGGATTTGATACCGGCGTAGCGGATACTTCAGCCTGGGAGAAATTGGTCGGCCAGTTCCACCGACTCCACGACGACCGCTTCGGCTACAGTATGCCCCATGCGGAAGTGGAGCTTATCAACCTGCGCCTCAGCGCCACGGGCGCCACGAAGAAACCGGAAACACAGAAACACGAACTCGGCAGTCCCGCGGCAGACCACGCCCGCAAGGGGGAACGACCCGCCTGGTTCGACAACAGAATGACGACCGTGCCTGTCTACGACGGACTCGCCCTGCGTCCGGGCAACCAACTGCCGGGTCCGGCTATCATCGAACAGCCGACGACGACCATCGTGTTGCCCGGCGATACTCAACTGGGATGCGATGAGTGGGGGAATTACCTGCTTGAAACAAAGAATTATACACAACGACATAAATGATGCCGCATCATAGTTCGTCATTCCCGCGCAGGCGGGAATCCAGTGAAAAAACATTCCTTATAAGGAGTTTTGTTGCCTGCTGGATTCCCGTTTTCACGGGAATGGCGCGATGCCGGAGTGGCGCGATGCCGGAATGATATGAGAATGAGTATAATAATGTCATGAACCAGATCGATCCCGTTGACGTCGCCATCATCAGCGCACGGCTGTCATCCATCTGCAAGGAAATGGGTGAAACCATGTTGCGTACGTCCCGCTCGCCGATATTTTCCGAAGCGCGTGATTTCACTACCGCCATCTTCGACAACAACACGGAACTGGTTGCGCAAACCATTTACATCCCCGACATTGCCGCTTCCACCCCGTTTACCGCCAGGGCCATAGCAGAGCGTTTTGCCGGGGACATCCACGAAGGCGACCTGTTCGTGCTGAACGACCCCTATCGCGGCAACAACCACCCGCCGGACCTGAATGTCATGAAACCGGTGTTCCGCGACGGGCAGTTGCGTTACTGGCTGCTGTCCAAGGGCCACCATGCCGACATGGGCGGCGGCGGCGTGGTCGGCTACAACCCCCAGGCCCGGGACGCCTGGGAGGACGCCCTGCGCATCCCCTGCCTGCGTCTTGCGGATAAAGGCGTGGTGCGGGAAGACGTGCTGGATTTCATCCTGCTCAACGTACGCGCCCGGGAACTGGTGGAGGGGGACATACAGTGCCAGATAGGCGCGGTCAACCTGGGAGAAAGGAGGTTGACCGCCTTGCTCGACCAGTACGGTGCGGAAACCTTGTCCTTCGCCACCGCGGAAATACTGGACGCCACGGAACGCCGGGTACGCGCCGACATCGCCGCGATCCCGGATGGTGAGTATTATGCGGAGCGCGCCATCGACCACGACGGCATAGAGTTCGACAAGAGTCCGGTGGTGCGCCTCACCCTGAAGATCACGGGTGATAACGTTACCTTTGATTACACAGGCAGCGATCCTCAGTCTGTGGGTTACATCAACAGCACCCTGCCTAATACCAATGCCATGAGTCACCTGGCCCTGTTCGCGACCGGCGCCATCAGCAACGATATCGACTTCAATGACGGGGCGGTAAGGCCCCTGCACGTCGTCGCTCCGGAGGGGACGATCGTGAACGCAACGGAACCGGCGCCCACCTCGTGCTGTACCCTGTGCGTCGGCGAGGCCATGATCGAAGCAACCTGGCTGGCCCTGGCGCAGGTCATCCCGGACCAGGTTCCGGCGTTGTGGGGGCGCTGGTGCGCGCCGGCCACCATGGGAATACATCCCGGCAACGGCCGCTTTTTTGCGGACATCCACTTCATGAGCAAGGGCGGCGGCGGCGCGGTAAACGGTTACGACGGCTGGGACCACGTGGGTACGCCCGTTACCCTGGGCGGCCTGCGCGCCCCGGACCCTGAACTGCACGAACTGGTGACACCGTACAGGGTAATCGAATATGAAATAGAACCGGACAGCGCCGGCGCCGGCAAGTGGCGCGGCGGCTTCGGGGTACGCTACACTTTCGCCATTGATGGCGACAATATCGCCTGCGCGAATTTCGGCAGCGGCGCCCGTGATTTTACCGCGCCCCTGGGTATCCGGGACGGGCAGGGCGCGGTCCCGCACCGGATGACGCTGGAGCATGCCGGCGGCAGCCTGGAGGAGATCGACGGCAACAGCATGTACACACTAATGCAGGGAGATACCATGACCATCATCTCCAGCGGCGGCGGCGGATTCGGCGACCCCCGGCAGCGTGACCCGGAGGCCGTGCTGCGTGACGTACGCAACGGCCTGGTATCTGTCGAGGCAGCCCGGGAAAAATACGGGCTCGCCATCCATCACAACGGCCCGGCTACGGGCTACAGCATTGCGCAGGATGAGACCGCGCAACTGCGCGGCAGCCAGGCATAATTTTTAAAAACCAACATGGAGACATTCCAATGAAATGGCCGGCAAAACGGATAACTGAATCCTCAACCAAATCCTTCGGCATGTATGAAAAGGCAATACCGATGATGGAGCAGGGGATCGATGTCATACACCTCGAGGTCGGCATGCCCAGTTTCGATACGCCGGCGCACATCAAGGAAGCCGCCAAGCAGGCCCTGGATGAGGGGCAGGTCCATTACAGTGATTTTCGCGGGCTGCAGAAGTTCCGGGAGGCGCTGGCGGAGAAGGTGTTTGAACGAAACTACATCGAAGCGGGCGCCGATGAGATTCTCGTCTGCAGCGGCGTGACCCATGCCGCCTTTGCCATCTGCATGGCGGCGATTGACAGCGGGGATGAAGTCATCGTGCTGGAACCTTATTATCCCCAGCATGTAAATAAAATCGAATTGCCCGGCGGCAAGGTGGTGCCGGTTCCGCTGGATAAGGCAAACGGGTTTCGCATCGACGCAGCGGCCATCGAACGGGCCGTGACGCCCAACACCAGGATGATAGCCCTGGTCAATCCTGCCAACCCGACCGGGAGGGTGTTCACGTACGAAGAACTCGAGTCCCTGGCGGACGTCGCCAGACGGCGCGACCTGCTGGTCATGGCGGACGAGGTGTATGAACAGATCACCTACGACGGCAACAGGCACATCAGTATCGCTTCCCTGCCCGGCATGAAGGAACGCACCCTCACCATGTATGCGTTTACCAAGGCCTATGCCATGGACGGGTGGCGCATGGGATATATCGTGGCGGACATAAAGTTCATGCCGGCCATCATGAAAATCACCATGAATGATATTGCCCATCTCAACACGTTCATACAGGAAGGAGGATATGCCGCCATCAAGGGCTCCCAGGATTGCGTGCGGGACATGGTGGCTGAAGACAGGCGCCGCGGCGAACTCGTCGTCAGGAGAATGAACGCCATGCCCGGTGTCAGTTGCAGGATGCCCGAAGGGACCATCTATGCCTTCCCCGACGTCTCTGCCACGGGAGTGCCGTCCGAGCAGATCGCCGATGAACTCCTGGAACAGGCGCACGTGGTCGTGGAGGAAGGCACCTTCTATGGCGACACCGGCGAAGGCCATCTGCGGGTCTGTTTCGGCGCGGAGCCCATCGAACGCATTGAAGAGGCCATGGACAGGCTGGAAGAATACTTTACGAAACTGATGAACCGCTGAACTGATGCAGTTTCAGCAATAGATGGGGTCAGAGCAAGCTTACTCTGACCCCTGTATCCTGACTGCGGGTCAGATAAACGGCAACACGTCCCGCAGGTTGGCCAGGGTCAGTTGTTCCCGTTTGTCCTCATCCAGGTAAGGGATGCCGATGCCGTATTCTTCCCAGCGATCGCGGATTTTCTGCTCCAGTTCCGGTTCCAGCTTGCCTACCGGCGGGAAGCTCTGCCCGTCCCAGTCTTCGTTTTCGGCCAGATCCCAGTTGCGGGTGGCGTCCACCAGCACCCGGGTCCACTTGCCGGTGCGAAAGCGCGGCATGTCCAGCACGTCGTGGGAAACGGACGGGTCCAGCGGCGAACCGAAGGTCGGGCCGAACATCATCACCTGGTCCATGCCCGCGTTGACCCGGAACGCAATAGCCCATTCCAGCGCCAGGGGGTCGCGGATATCGATATCCTCTTCCACCACCAGCACGTGTTTGAAGAACCACTGGGCCGCGCTGGTCCCCCACAGGGCCATGGCCACCTGTTGGGCATGGCCGCGGTACTGCTTACGGATCTGCACCACGATGTGCGTGCCGGTCGAGACGTGGGGGCACCAGACGTCGGTGACGCCCACCACCCCGGCGGCTTCCAGCATGTTCCAGAAAATCGCCGACCAACTGTAGGAACAGAGGATGGAATCCTCTGACGGGAACCCGGGGCGGCAGCCTTCCAGGGTGCCGCGCATGATGGGATCGTCCCGGTGGGTAATGCAGGTTACTTCCAGTACCGGTTTGGGCGACGGCGTGCCGCCGGCGTAACCGGGGTACTCGCCGAACGGGCCTTCCATGCGGTAACTTCTGGGGTCCGGGTCCAGGTAGCCTTCGACGATGACCTCGGCACCCGCCGGCGCCACCAGGTCCACGGTTTCGCATTTCACCAGTTCCATGGGCCTGCCCAGGATGGCGCCCATCATGTCCCATTCGCATACGTGGCGCGGAAAGGGGCTGCCGGCGCAGAACGGCACCACGTCATGGGCGCCGTAGGCGATGGCGACGGGCATTTTCTCCCGGTTCTGCCGGTAACCGGTCAGGTGTCCACCGCCGCCCTGGGTCGGCAGCATGACCTTGGCGATGTGGTTCCTGTCCACGACCTGGCCGCGGTACAGGCCGATATTCTCGCGGCCGGTTTCCCGGTCCCTGGTTATGACGCCGCAGAACGTGTCCAGGTAACGCCCCCCGTCCAGTTCCTGCCAGACAGGCGCGGGGAACTGGTTCAGGTCGATGTCAGCGCCCGTCAGTATGTGCTGTTTGACCGGCGAGTCCCCGACAATGACCGGCTCCACGGGATTGGCGTACGTCTCTTTCAGGTGGCGCACGATGTCCTTGTCGCCGGTTTCGGGCGGCAGTCCCAGCATGGCGCACAATTGCCGTTTATTGCCCATTGCGCAGGTCACGAAACGGGTCGAGCGGGTATCCCGGTACCCCTTGATGTTCTCGAACAGCAGGGCGGGGCCTGCCAGTCCCAGGTTGACGCGGGTGATTGCGCCCAGTTCCAGGTCCGAGTCCACCTCGCATTGAACCTGCCTGAGTTGATCCGCCTCATGCAACTGCCGCAGCCAGGAACGCAGGCTGGTTTCTCCCTCCGCCAATACTCCCAGGCCGGCGTCGAGGTCGTCCGAATCCATCATCGCAACAGCGCGTTGTGCTGACATGGTATTTCTCCGGGTGTACAGGTAACTGTGCCGAGCCTGTTATCATACCAACATGTTCGTTTGTTTGTTACCTGGCATGACGGAGTGGGGACAGATTTGAAATCTGTCCCCGGTTGCCTTACTTCCAGAGGGAGAGAAGCTGAATGAAAGCGCTGATCTATGATCAACATGGCGGGCCGGAGGTACTGCAGTACCGGGACGTGGCCGACCCGGAACCGGGACCGCGGGATGCGATCATCCAGGTCGCGGCAACGACGATAAACCGCCTGGACGTGGCGCAGCGTAACGGCTGGTTCACCATTCCCGGGTTCAGCCTGCCGCACATTTCCGGCCTGGACGTTGCCGGTACGGTGGTCGAGACCGGACCGGGGGTGACCAGGGTGAAACCGGGCGACCGGGTGCTGGTCAACCCCTCCATGTCCCGGGTCCCCGATGGCTCGAAGCTGGCGGGCATGGACGACCTGTACGGCATTCTCGGGGTGATAGGTGGCACCGTCGCCGGCGGTTACGCGGAAAAATGCCTGGCGCCGGAGACCCACCTGTATCCGGTTCCCGATCACATGTCGTGGCGTCATGCCGTCGTTTTCCCCACCTGCTGGATGACCGCGCACCATGCCCTGTTCGAGATGGGCCGGCTCAAGGCCGGAGAGACCGTGCTGATCCATGCCGCGGGCAGCGGCGTGTCCGTTGCCGCCATTCAATGGGCCAGGCAGGCGGGAGCCACAGTGCTGGCTACCGCCGGCAGCGGGGAAAAATGCGCGCTGGCCATGGAACTGGGCGCGCAGGATACCTGCAACAACCGTACAGTCGACGTCGCGGCCTGGGCGCGGGACATGACCGGTGGCGCCGGCGTGGACCTGGTGTTCGACCACGTCGGCGAGGCCCTGTGGGAAGCCTCGCTGTTGTCCCTCAAACCGCGCGGGCGCCTGGTAACCTGCGGCAACACCTCCGGGAATTCAGCGGTTATCCCGAACCTGGGTTACCTGTTCAACATGGGCCTGAAAATCCTGGGGTCCGACCCATTCCGTTACGATGAATTCGGGCCGGCCTGGGAGCAATACTGTGCGGGCGATTTCCAGGCGGTCGTGGACAGCGTATTCCCCCTGGCCGAGGGCGGGAAGGCGCAGGAGAAGCTGCTCAGTGGTGACTTCATCGGCAAGATCCTGCTGGAACCGGAATGAAAAAAACGCCTTACCCGCTATTGCCCCACACCTCGCGGGCTTTCTCGTAGACCCCCTGGTCGTAAGAGAATTCCACCATATTGCCTTCGGGGTCGCGCACAAAACAGATGTAGCCGATCCGTTTCGGCATCTGTTGCGGGCCGAGGATCAGGCAGCCGGCGTCCTTTGCTTTGGCGGCTATGTCATCGACGGTCTGTTTATCCGGCACCTCGATGCCGATATGGTTGAACGGTCCCAGGGTAGGATGCTCAACAGGGGCGAACGGGTCATGGCCGGGGAAGAACTGGCCGAGCACCAGGATAAAGGGGCTGTCACTCTGGCTCTTGTCTCCGAGCCAGGCCGAGTATCCGTCCTCGTCCTCTTCCCGGGCCAGCAGCGTCAGGTGCGTGAACTCCTCGTACCAGGCGATTACCTTGTCGATATCCTTTACATGCAGGGCCAGGTGCGTCCACGTGGGTTGCGTGGGCCGAAGTTCATGCTGAGGCTGGTCTGCGCCCATGGCTAGTTCCAGCTGTACCTGACCGAGCCGATAACCTCCCGCGGCGGGATGTACTCCCTGCTCGTGGTCCACAGCCCGTACGGATTGGTGAACACGTTATTAACGCCGTTCTTGTCGAAGATATTGGTGACGCTCAGGCCCAGACTGAGCGGCATGTTGCCCACGTCATAGTTAAAGTACAGGTTGACTATATCGTAACTGGGCACGCCGTCCACCCGGGGATGGTTGAAGATGCGGGCCTGGAAGTCGCCCCGGTGTACATACTCCACCCGCGAATCCAGTACGGAACCGTCAGCGAAGGCATGGGTGTTCGACAGGGCGACGCGTGCCATAAGATCCACCAGTTTCGGCGGTTCGTTACCCCTGAGATTGTTGGCGTTGTTCATCCTGACGCGTTCATCAACTGCGCCCGAGGTAAACAGGCCCAATACAAAAAGACTTGTCGCTGCACGAAAATCTTCCACGTCGAGCGCGAATACATCCGATTTCACCTTGCCGTCCTGCCAGGCCAGCATGCCGTCGAGTTGCCAGCCCTCGGCCAGCAGCCAGCTCATTTCGGACTCGATGCCGTACTCCTCCGTCTCCGGGATGGTCCAGGTGCCCCCGGCAAACGGCGCCGGGTCCTCGTAGGTGAACTGCAGGTGTTCGTGGTCGTAGTAGAAGGCCGTGACGTTCAGGCGCACGCGCCCGTCCAGGAAGGTGTTGCGGGTGCCTACCTCATATGCCGTGACCTCCTCGGGCTTGAACCGGTCGGGTTTGAATATCCCGGGACTGCCTGAACCGCCGTTCTTCCAGCCCGTGGACACTAGGCCGTAGACCAGGTTGTCCTCGGTGAGATGCACGTCTATCCCGGCCTTCCAGGTCACTTTCGAATCGTTCGTTTCCCGGCGGCCGTCCCCGAAAATGCCGAAAAACTGGGACGTCTCATCGAGCTGGTCCTCGTCCTGGTAGCGCACGCCCGCGGTGACGGCGAATATATCGTTCACCCGGAACGTGGCTTGCCCGTAGGCGGCGTAGTCCTCGCGGGTGACGGTACGGACTTCGGTAAAATTCAAATCGGACTGGAACGGCGGCAGGGTTTGCGCGTTCAGTTGCGAACGGGGCAGGGATGCCGGCGATGCCGAAAACGGTGATGAACCCGTGGCCTCCAGGAAGTCATTGAAGTTCTCGTGGTGCAGGTAATATCCGCCGACTACCCAATCCAGTTGCTCGCCGCTGTAGCTGATGCTGATCTCCTGGCTGACGGCATCGGAATCGTTGTCCCAGAACGGCAGTATGTCCCAGTTGTTAAATGAGAAACCGAAATTGATAAGCGCAGTGTTCTCTTCATTCAGGCGATCGCCGTCCACCGATTGCTCCTTCCTGAGCACCTGCCAGCCGGTCAGCGACTTGACCGTCACGCCCATGGGGGCCGCCCATTCCATGATCAGCGATGCGCTGTAGTTCTCCAGCGCGAAGATGCCGGGATAGTCCTGGGACAGTTCGCGCGTGTCGGGGTTGGGGTCGTTCTCGTTCTTCTGCGCCGCGGCGCCGTGGTCGGCATCATGGATGAAGACCTGGGCGTGCGCGGAGAAGTCTTCCGACGGTTGCCACAGCACCGCCAGTTTGCCGGTGAAGGAATCGGCATCGTCCAGGTCGTAGCCGTCCAGTTCGCCGCCCTCTATCTCCGCGAAACCGTCCCGCTCGTACTTCTGGACCGCGGCCCGGAATGCCCACGTATCCGAAAGCGGCACGTTTATCGAGGCGCGTGCCCGGATGTTGTCATAAGTGCCGTAACTCAGCTCTACGGAACCATCGAGTTTGTCGAAATGGGGTTTTTTCGTCACGATATTGATGGAGCCGCCCGTGGTGCCCTGGCCGAACTCCGTGCCCTGCGGGCCGCGGAAGACCTCGACCCGTTCTATGTCACCGAGATCGAGACCCATCGCCAGCGGGTTGGCAAGGTAAATGCCGTCGATATAGGTCAGCACACTGGGTTGCGTCGTGAGGTTCTGCGCCGTTTCCCAACCGACGCCGCGAATGGTCACGACACGGCCGGCGCCGTCGTTTTTCGCGACCACGAGGCCGGGCACATAGCCGTTGAAGTTGTCCAGTCTTACGACATTGGATTTGTCGAAGTCCGCGCCGGAGAATACGGATACCGCAATGGGCGCATCCTGCAGCGACACCTCGCGTTTGCGCGCGGTCACCTCGATCTCCTCAAGGACTGACTGCGCCAGGACAGGCGGTGGCGTAATCATGGTTGAAGTGACAACTCCGGCGACGAAAACCTTTACCAGCCGATATGCGTCTTTATCGAACTTGATCATTTCCAACCCCCTATAGAGAACAGTTGTATTTATGTTCAATTTTGTGACAAAAACTACAAAGGGACTTGCACAAATGCGCCTTTTTATTTGATAAAATCATGGATTCCTCCGTGCGGCGAGCACGGCATGGAATGGAACCAGCCGGGTTATCAGTATTGCGCCCAGCACCAGGCCGATACAGATAACGATAATCGCAGGATCGTAAGTGCCGGTAATATCGAACACCAGGTCCATCAGGAACGGGGTCAGTCCCTGGGTCAGGACGATCACGCCGTACATGCTCCCGGAAATGGCGCCGTAGTGCCTGGTGCCGAAGTAGCGGGACAGGAAATAGGGCAGCACGCCGTATTCCGTCCCGAGACCCAGCCCCATCAACAGGCCGGACAACAGCAGCAACGGATAGCTGGAGGTCGATTCCAGCAGGATCAGGCCGGCCAGCGCCAGCAGGTAAAAGGGCGCGGCGATCCACGGCCTTGGAATGCGGTCAAGCATGTAGCCCATGCCGATCTGCCAGCCCGCGGTGACCAGGGAAAACGTCGCCAGTACGGTGGTCGCCTGTCCGACCGGTATGCCCCGGTCCACCAACATCGGCACCACGTGGGCGAAAATCGCGGTCATGCAGCCCGCGCCCAGGGCAATGCCGGCCAGGATGATCCAGAAAACAGGAGTCTTCAATGCCTCCGACAGGGATAATCCTGCGGTCTTTTCCAGGTGTTCCGCCGCGCTCCGGGACACGTCCCGGGGCGGGTCCCGGAGCAGCAGGTACAGCACCGGGAACCCGATCAGGATGATGGCTGCGCCGATCCCCTGAAACCCTGCCCGCCAGCCGTAACTGCTGATCAGCGCAAAGACAAACAGCGGCGACAAGGCCGCGCCGATGCCGTTGCCCAGGCCGCCCGCAATGCCCAGGAACAACCCGCGCCGCTGGTCGAACCAGCCAGCGATCACCTTGGTAAACATCACTGAACTGGGGATCGCCGCGCTGATGCCGATCAACGCGTAGACCGTGTAAAACTGAAACCGGCTGGCTTCGACCAGGGAGACCGAAGCAACGGAGGCAGCGAATAATACGTTGCCCGTCAGGATAACCGGCCTGGCGCCGTAGCGGTCAATCAGGCGGCCGACAATCGGATAACTGATCGCCCCGGCAACGGCGATGATAAACAGGACAAACGACACGGCAGATCGGGACCAGTCGAATTCCGTCGAAATGGGGATCAGGAACAGGCCGAAGACCGTATACACCATGGGCGTCACGCTGACCCCGTTACCTACGGTACAGGCGAAGACTACGCCTGCAGGGCGGGTGAATAACGATTTGTTAAGCGGCGCAGACGTTTCCATACCTGTCGATGATATGCGGGAAGACCCTTACTTTCCAGGTTTGCCTGCCATTTGGTTGCAAAGTCTGCGGGCGCATCAGTGCAAGAAAGCTTTGTCCATCATTGCTAATTTATCCGCAGATGACGCAGATTACCGCAGATGAAAGGCATGTTTTTTTGTTATCTGCGTTCATCCATGCCCCTGCATGCTTTAGGCAGGGGTGCGTCATCTGCGGATAGATCTTACAGGGGTAAAGAGCGTGGCAATCTTTTACGATAATCCTGTCCTGCGCGACTATTGGTATGCCGTGGCAACGGAAGCGGAGATCACCGATCAGCCCGTTGCCCGGACCCTTCTCGGTGAGGCTCTCGTCATTTACCGGGACCCTGCCGGCGCTGTCATCGCTGCGCCTGACAGGTGTCCCCACCGCCAGGCGCCCCTTTCCGCCGGGAGCGTCGAAAAAGGAGTACTGACCTGCTGTTACCACGGCTGGTCATACGGCAGCGGGGGAAAGTGTGTCGCCATCCCGTCCGCCGACCCCGCGTTCCCCATCCCGGCCAACGCGCACCTGGACTGTTTCAATACGAGCATAAAATATGGGCTGGTCTGGGTCTGCCCGGGTGACTCTCCAAAACAGCTACCGGCCATTGCCGAGGAACAGGACAAGTCTTTCCGGCGCATCAATAACCCTGTCGATCTCTGGCAGGCATGCGCCATGCGCATGACGGATAATTTCCTCGATATCTCCCACTTCCCCTGGGTCCATACCGGCACCTTCGGCAACAATCAGCGGCGTTCCGTTCCGGAGATAGAACTGGAAATGCTGGAAGGGGGCTACAACGGCTACAAATACCAGGTTGCAGCAGACAACCCGCCCGGCGCCGAACTCAGTTCAGGAAATACCGGGGAGGTGGTGAGCCGGCAGATGACAACCGGGTTTCACCTGCCGTTTACCGTACGCAGCACCATCACCTATGACTCGGGGCTGCAACACATCATGTTGCTGTTGACTGCGCCCATTGACGATCTGACGTCGTATTTCACGTTCGTCGTGTGGCGCAACGACGATTTCAGCGTGTCTGCCGAGGATATCATTGCATTCGACCGCATGATAGGTGAAGAAGACAAGCGGATGCTGGAGAAAATCCCGGGAGTCCTGCCTTTTTCACCCCTGGCGCTGGCTGATTCCCAGGCCGACAAACCATCCGTTGCATGGCGCCACCAGTTCACCCGCCTGCTGGGTGTTCCGATGAAGGCCAGTGTTTGCGATAACGCTGCACCAGCCAGCGGTTGAACTGGGGTAGCGTACCCTCCTGCCAGGAATAACGGCCGCGCGGGCCGAAACGGGAGTTGAGTCCCTTCTGCACCATGGTATCGGCGTAGACGTCCTGTACGTTGAAGTTGTTCACGCCGGCTTCCGCCTGTTCGAACAGGTATTCGAACATCGGGTCTTTCAGCGCCTCCGGGTTGAAACAGTAATTGATGTCGATACTGATCTGCCCGGCTCCCTGTGCGTCGATAATGAAATAAGCGATCTCATCGGGCACCACCGCCAGGGCCAGGGTGGGCGGGATCAGGATGAACATCCCGCGTTTACGCTCCTCCAGGGTCAATTTCGGAAACACGGGCATCAGGCATTTTTTCGTCGGGTTGAACGAACCGTCAATTTCGGTGAAGTGCTGGATACGCGAGATGTGGTTCATGTCGTCGCGCCAGTCAAAAAAATCGCTCATGCCGCTGGGCGCGAAGGTCTGTAACGGTCCGTGCAGGCGGCTGGCGTGGTAGGGATCATTGAAGTTCTCCATCATCACCTTCCAGTTCCATGGCAGGTCGGGAATGTTCGCGCCCGTGCGCGTGGTGGTCTGCGGCAATTCGAAATGATCCAGCAAGGGGTCGAGCTCAGCCAGCGCCGGCGCCAGCGGCGCGGCCTGTTCATTGAAACTGGTGAAGATGAATCCCTGCCAGATTTCAACGGGCAGGGAAGGGAGGTTATGTTCTGCCTTGTTGAAGCCGATTGCCCGGTCCATTTCCGGCGCGCCGATCAGGCGCCCGTCCAGGGCATAGGTCCAGTGGTGGTAAGGGCAGATAAAGCGGCTGCAATGCCCTCCCTTTTCAGCCAGGACCATGCCGCGATGCCGGCACACCGCGGAAATCACCCGGATTCCCTGTTCGGTTCGGGCGACGATAAGCGGTTCATCCAGGATGGTTACGACAAGGTAATCGCCCACGTTGGGGACCTGGTCCACCCGGCCTGCGCACAGCCATTCCCGGTAGAATATCGCCTCCTTCTCAAACCGGAAAAATTCCTCGGACGTGTAAACCTCGCGCGGCAGCAGGCACGCCTCGTCGGTGGGCAGGACAGATGCGTTGAACGCACTGAGCATCTCTTCGCTGAACAGGTTCATAGCTGGTCTCCCGAATGGCTGGTAAAGGACACTCCGCTCCCGTCAATCAGCCCGGTCTGAGTATGATACATTGGGCTTCATCATAATATTACATTTACCCGTTCTGTTCAGCCGGAGCGGACGTCCGGGATTCCGGAGCGTTTGATAATCGCCTCGCCTGCGACCTGTGCGGCTGCATAAAGTTCGTCTTCGTCAACCTGGGTATGCCGGTAGTTTTCGACCACGCGCACCCCGTCCACCCAGACGCTGTGCACGCTCCTGCCGTCCGCGCACCAGACCAGTTGCTGCAGGACGTTGAGCACGGGCCGCCACTCCGGCCGGTCCGTGTCGTGCAGGACGAAATCCGCCTTCTTCCCCACCGCGATTGACCCGATCTCGTCCTGCAGTTGCAATGCCCGGGCGCCGTTCAGCGTAGCCATGTCCAGCGCCTGGCCGGCGGGAAAGATCGTTGTGTCCTGGCGGGCATCCTTGAACAACGCCGCGGCCAGGGCCATTTTCTGCATCAGGTCGGAGCCGTAACCGTCGGTCCCGAGTGCGATATTCATACCTGCCTGCGCCATTTCAGGCGCGCGGCCAAGCGCGCTGATGCCGAACGCGCCCTTCAGCGCGGCAAACGGGCAGAGGATGGCGTTGGTCCGTGATTCAGCCAGCAGCGCCGCCTCGTGGTCGTCTATATGGACCAGGTGGGTCAGGCATAAATTGTCACCGAGCACGCCGATTTCCGCCAGGTGCGCAACGGGCCGCCGCCCCAGGTTATCAAGATACCAGGCGGGGTCCGCCCGGTAAGGGCTAAGGTGCGCGGACACGCCGAGATTATTCGCATCGGCAAGCGCTTTCGCGGCTTTCCACACTTCGTCGGTGTTGGTCGAGTGCCCTATCAGGATGGGCCATGCCGCGATCCTTGCGCCGGAATCCGCCGGGAAACGCGCCACTTCCTGCTCCAGCAGGCGAATCGCCTTGCCGGTCAATGCCGCTTCATCGTCTTCCGGGCCGAATGCGCGGCCTTCAACCCAGGCGCCGATACGGCCGCGTATCCCGGCCTCAACAAGTCCCCCGGCCACTTCATCCAGGTAACGGATTGTGCCGGCCTCGAGAAAACAGGTGGTCCCGGCGCGCAGCATCTCGACGGCCGCGAGCCGGGCCGAGAGACGTTCATCGGCGGGGGTATGGGCCAGGTAACGGGGGATCACCCAGCGCTGCAAGGTGTCGCCAAAGGCGTCGCTGATGTCGTCAGGCACGTAGCCCCGGGTCAGCGGGTCGCCGGTGATATGGATATGCGCATCGATAAACCCCGGCGTGATAACGAAGCGCCTGCCGTCGATCATGCTGGCAGCGTCAACCTTGTCCTCGAGCTCGCTTCGTTTGCCGAGCGCGGTGATACGATCGCCCCGGATCGCCAGGGCGCCATCCCTGATAATCCGCCGTTCCTCGTCCTGGGTGACGATGACGGCTCCGCTGATGAGCGTATCTACGCGTTCCGGCGTCATAAAATCCTTTCTTCTGCCTGCCGGCGCCGGTATTCACGGGGAGACATGCCGTATTCCTTGCGAAATGCCCGGCTGAAATGCGCGGAGCCGTTAAAGCCCCAGCGGAAACAGATTTCCGAGATAGACAAATCGGCATGCAGGGAACTAGCCAGGTCGGCGCGGCAGCGTTCGAGCCGGCGTGTGCGCAGGTAATGGATGAAACTGTTTCCCGCTTCCGTGAACAGGCGCTGCAGGTAGCGGGTGGACACGCCCTCCGCCTGCGCGACCATGCCGATGGTCAGGTCCGGCTCACACAGCAGGGTTTCTATCCTCTGGCAGATGCGCTGCAGGTGGTGTGCCCTGGCGCCGGATACCCCACCCAGACTGAATACCGACTTCTCGTCGCCGAGACCGGTAATCAGGAATTCGGTCAACGCCGTTTCCACCGGGCGCAGTTGTTCAGGGAAAATGTCTTCGATCACTTCAGCCAGGGACCGCATCATGCCGGAGAAGACATGATTGATTCCGGATTGTGCCGACAGATGGCCGAGCTTTAAGGATAAGGGGGCAAACACCCGGGGGCTGAGTATCAGGCGTTGCGCCTTCACAAACAATTGCCGGTAGTCCCGGGGGAAACGCATAATCGCCTCTACGTAAGTGGGGCCGTACACGATATCGCCCGGAACGAGTTGCAGCCGTTGGCCGTCATAGCTGAGCGTTGCTTCGCCTTCCAGCAGCAGGGTTAACCAGATTGCCTCGTCCTGTTCGAGGTAACGTCCGGCAATCTCGTGAGGCTCAGCGTCTACCAGGGCAAACTCCATTCCCAGGGGAGATTCGATGCAGAAGATCTCGCCGCGAAAACCCGCTTTGTCCGGTAATTCTCCTATCGGCAGGCATAAACGCCCCATGGCGTCGCGCCAGGCCTGCCCCTGCTCATGCTCAGGCAAGGTTGCCGTGGTGAATTTCCAGGATTTCATGAAGCGGAGTCAACAATATGTAGATGGTAAATATAATACCGGCCGGGCGGTTTGTCCAAAGTACGCTGTCCGGGGACAGGCGCAGGCCCATGACACGGGCTTGTGAATGGGATATACTGCCGGTTATTATAAAGCTAAAAAGAGCGCATACTGCTCCAGAGGAAGCACGAGCGTACGCGGTTCATTAGCCGGCTGATGTGGTTGTCTCGAAGAATGCCCGGCGGCCGGTAAAGGCGAGTCTTATGCAGAACTCAAAAAACAAAAACTGGCAGGGACCTCCTGCCCAGGGGCTTTATGACCCCGCCACGGAGCACGATTCCTGTGGCGTGGGATTCGTGGTGGATATCAAGGGACGCAAATCCCACAAGATAGTCGAGAATGCCCTGACCATCCTCAAGAACCTGCTGCATCGCGGCGCCTGCGGTTGCGAGGTGAATACCGGTGACGGAGTGGGCATGCTGATCCAGAAGCCCCACAAGTTCTTCCGGCGCGTGTGCGAAGCAGCGGGCATCAGCCTGCCCGGGGCGGAATACTACGGCGCCGGACTGGTGTTCCTGCCGCGGGACCCGGCCCGGTCGGAGGAGTGCCGGCAGGTCTTTGAACGCATCATCGAAGAAGAGGGCCAGACCGTGCTGGGCTGGCGCGACGTGCCCACCGATGATTCCCTGTTGGGACCTACAGCGCTGGAAGGCGAACCCACCTTCAAGCAGATCTTCATCGGGCGCGCCGAATCCGTTCCCGACGCGGCGGCCTTTGAAAGAAAGCTGTACGTCATCCGCAAGCGGGTGGAACACGCCATCTGGAATTCGGACATGGAGCAGCAGGACCTGTTCTATATTCCGTCCCTGTCCTGGCGCACCTTCGTTTACAAAGGCATGCTGACCGGCTCCCAGTTCGAACCCATGTTCCCGGAGATCACCGACCCGGATATAGAAACGGCCC
>CAYOEQ010000030.1:18321-19938 GCA_964402775.1 uncultured Enterobacteriaceae bacterium | reverse complement strand
GAACATCCGCCTGGCGCGGACATCGCCGAACGGCGCCAGCAATTCCATCAGGTAGCTGACGAACTCGGGGCACTGAGCCATTTTTTACCCTTGCGAAAAAACCAGCTGGCGCATGGAGCGGCGGATGGATTCGATGTGCACTTTCATCTGCAGTTCGGCCAGTTTCGAGTCGCGCAGTTCCAGGGCGGCGATGATGTTGCGGTGATCGGACTGGGCTTCCTTCATGCTCTTCATGTCTCCTGTTTTGAGCAGTATGGTGTTGGCGATATCCGGGACCCGCTGGATCATCTCGAACAGGTTGCGGTTGCCGGAGGCTTCATGGATCAGGTTATGGAACTCCATGTTGAGTTCCAGGAACCTGCGGTAGTCCCTGACATCGCCCTCGGCCAGTTTCTCCATGCGGTCTTCCAGGTCCCGCAGTTTCTGCAGGTCGTCTTCTGTGAGGCGTGCCGCGGCCAGGCCGGCGCTGTAGCTCTCCAGCATGGACGCCACGTCGAAGGCCTGTTCGAACTCGTCTTCCGTCAGGTCCGTCACGTAGGAGCGGCGGTTCTCCCTGATGGTGACCAGGCCCTCGGCGGCAAGGCGTTGAATGGCCTGGCGCACCGGCGTGCGGCTCACGCCGCAAAACTCCGAGAGTTCCTCCTCCTTCAACTGGAAGCCGGGCGCGAAGCTTCCCGACAGGATGGTGTTCCTGATCCTGGTATATGCCCGTTCTTTTGCTGTTGTCATAACCTGCCCTCACAAGGCGACGATAACCGACTTTGACTCCATATATTCATCCACGGACATGCGGCTACCCTCCCGCCCCCAGCCGGATTGTTTGAAACCGCCGAACGGCAGGGTCTCGTCAAAGGCCAGCGGGGTATTAATCCACACCATCCCGGCCTTTATCTCGGCGGCCAGGCTGTGGGCGCGGCTGAGGTCCCTGGTCCAGATGGTCGCGACCAGGCCGTAGTCCGTATCGTTGGCGACCCGGGCCACGTCCATAACGTCGGCAGCTTCCCTGAACGGTGTAGTCACCAGCACCGGACCGAATATCTCCTCCCGTGCTACCCGCATGTGCGGTTCCGTCCCGGTCAGGATGGTGGGTTCCATGAAATAACCCTTCTCGCCGTGCGGCTTGCCGCCCAGCAGAATTTCCGCGCCCTCTTCCTGGCCGGACTCGATATACTCGCACACCCGCTCCCGTTGCCTGGCGGACACCAGCGGGCCGAGTTCCGTCTCCGGGTCGATGCCGGGACCAATCTTCGTATTACGGGCGATATCCGCCACACCGTCGACCACCTTGTCATAGACTTTTTCATGCACCAGCAACCGGGAGCCGGCAAAACACATCTGCCCGCAGTTGAGCAGGATCATCTCCGCGGCGCCGGCAATGGCGCTGTCTATGTCTGCATCATCGAAGATCACCACGGGGGACTTCCCTCCCAGTTCCATGGACACCTTCTTCAGGTTGCCGGTGGCTGCACGGATAATCCTCTTGCCGGTTTCGGTGGAACCGGTAAAGGCGACCTTGTCGATGCCGGGGTGCTCCGCGATGGCGGCCCCGACCACGTGCCCGTAACCGGTGACGATGTTGACCACGCCGGGCGGGAAGCCCGCCTCCAGGATCAGTTC
>CAYOEQ010000030.1:0-18221 GCA_964402775.1 uncultured Enterobacteriaceae bacterium | reverse complement strand
AACCGGTGACGATGTTGACCACGCCGGGCGGGAAGCCCGCCTCCAGGATCAGTTCGCCGAGCCGCAGGGTGGTGAGCGGCGTTTCCTCCGCCGGCTTCAATACCATGGTGCAACCGGCGGCCAGCGCCGGGCCCATTTTTGCAATAGCCATCACCAGCGGTACGTTCCAGGGCACGATGGCGCCCACTACCCCTATCGGCTCCTTCAGGCTGTAGGCATGGTAGGCCGGTCCCCTGGCGTTCTCGCCGCGCAGGTCGGGGAAGGACAGGTCCGCGGTGGTGATGCCCTCGATCCTGGTGCACCAGCCGGCGTAATAGCGCAGTGACTCGGCGGCGCCCGCGGCATCCAGGTGGCGCGCCAGTTCTATGGGCTTGCCCTGGTTCAGCACTTCCATCTGCGCCAGTTCCTCTGCGTTCTCATCGATCAGGTCGGCCAGCTTCCACATCAGCCTGGTGCGTTCCGTCGGCATCATCCTTCTCCATTCCTGGCGTTCGAAGGCATTGCGCGCGGCCGCAACGGCGCTGTCGACGTCAGTCCTGTCGCCCGCATAAGATGTGGCAATCCGTTCGCCGGTGGCGGGGTTCAACACCGGGATGGTCTCACCGCCGGCGGCTGCCACCCATTCGCCGTTGATCAGCATGGGCCTGGGAGTTGCGAGAAAACGATTGATCTTCTCACCTGCTGTATTCTCTTGAGCCATCGAACCGGTCTCCTGTATCTGTCACCTGATTGTACATTAATATTGCGCATGGCGGTCCCGTCATACAACCAAAGCAACATTATTATTTCATAAATTTAATTATAAAACAGATAGTTATTTAATTTTATTAATTTTATTTATGAAATATTCAAGATAATATGCTGATTGACTATTTTATAATTTTGTTGTACAAAATGAAAGAAATAATGAGCGTGGAGCGCTGCCAATGTATCAACCTGACTATTCCGAATTCGACGGTTTCAATTCCCGGGACCTGTGGCAAAAGGACCAGGACCACCTGATCCACCCGCAAAGCGTCTGGCCCAGCTTCAGGGAAAAGGGCTGCAGCGTATTCGTCAAGGGCCAAGGCGCTTATGTCTTCGATGCGGACGGCAACCGTTACCTGGATTCCAACGGCGGGCTGTGGTCGGTGAACATAGGCTACGGCAACGCGGAACTGGCCGAGACCATTGCCGAACAGGCGCGCCTGTTGCCCCAGGTGAACCATTTCGGCGATTGCACCTCGGCGCCGGCGGTGGAACTGGCGGCAAAACTGGCCGGCATGACGCCGGGCGACCTGGACCACGTGTTCTTCACCAACGGCGGCACCGACGCCAACGACAGCGCCATGCGGATGATCCACCATTACTTCATCCTGCAGGGCAAACCGGAAAAGAAACACGTCATCGCCAGGACCGACAGCTACCACGGTACTTCCTACATGATGGCGTCGGTCAGCGGCAAGGCCAATACCCGGCACAACCGGTTCCATTACGTGGACGACATCACCCACCTGATCTCCTCACCCAGCAACTACCGGCGTCCCGCCGGGGTCTCGCTGGATGAATTCCGTGACATGCAGGTCAGGGAACTGGAAGAGAAGATCCTGGAGATTGGCCCTGAGCGAGTCGCCTGTTTCATCTGCGAGCCGATTATGGGTGTCGGCGGCGTGCATGAAGCCGCGCCCGGTTTTCACAGGAAGGCGCGTGAGCTATGCAGGAAATACGGCGTGTTGTACGTGCATGACGAGGTCATTACCGCATTCGGCCGCCTGGGACACTGGTTCGCGTCCAAAGATGTTTATGACACCGTGCCGGACATCATCTGTTGCGCCAAGGGCATCACCTCAGGCTACCAGCCGCTGGGCGCGGCCCTGATTTCCGCAGAGATCTTCGACGTTATCAGTTCGGCCGGCAGTGATTCGAGTTTCGCTCATGGTTTCACATATACCGGGCATCCCGTGTGCTGCGCCGCGGCCCTGAAAAACCTGGAGATCATGGAACGCGAAAACCTGCTGGAACACGTGCGCAGGACAGGGCCGTATTTTGAAGAGAAAATGTTCGGGCTGGGCGACCTGCCCCTGGTGGGCGATGCGCGCGGCAGGAGCTTCATGTTCGCCCTGGAATTCGTCAGTGACAGGGAAACGAAGGCGCTGTTCCCTCCCGAGGTGCAGATTGCCACGCGTGTGACCGACGCGGCCAGGCGACGCGGACTGGTAGCCCGCGGCATCGGTGAAATGGTGCTGATCTCGCCGCCGCTGATCCTCACTACAGAACAGATCGATTTCATTGCCGGGACACTGCGCGCAAGTATCGAGGAAACGGCAGGCGACCTGGTCCGGGAAGGTCTCTGGAAAGGGTAATCATGAATAGCCGGGGTCAGAGTAAGAAATTCGTCAGAATTTTTACTCTGACCCCATGTATTTCTTGCCCTGGCCCCACATTGATTCGTTGATTTGACATGTTGAAACTACTGGCAGGTGACCCGGCGTCACGGGTAGAAATAAACAGCACGAAACTGATCGTCGCGGCGCTGATCATCCACACCATCGGCCCGCAGACGGTGTTGCTGCTGCCGGGTTTCGTGCAGGGCCTGGTCGAATACGTCGGCTTCAGCGAAGCGGACGCGGGATTCATCGCCTCGGCGGAGATGATCGGCATGACCTGCGCGACCATCGCCATGATGTTCCTGGTGGGGCGGGTGAACTGGCGCCATGTCTTCGCCATATCGCTGCTGCTGCTGATCTTCGGCAATATTACCTCTATCTTCATCACGGACATGTACCTGTTCTGCGCGCTCCGGTTTATCACCGGCATCGGCGGCGGCTTTATCGTGTCCCTGTCTTACACGGTGTTCGGCCTGACCGCGAAGGCGGACCGGAATTTTGGGCTGGGTATCTTTTTCGTCCTGGTATACTCCGCCGTCGTTTACCCGTTCCTGCCCTGGATATTCGGCGGTTTCGGCATGCCGGGGCTGCTGCTGTTTTTCGCCGCCTTCGCCCTGGTCGGCCTGCCGTTCGTGCACATGATGCCGGTATCCGGCGAGGAACACCGGGAGATTGACGAAAACGCAAGACATATCGACTGGAACCGCAAAGTCATGGCCCTGGCCGCGATGTTCGTTTATTTCGTTGCCGCGTTTGCCGTCTGGACCTACCTGTTCCGCATGGGCATTAACGCCGGAATCGCCGAGCAGGAGGTCGCCAACAGCCTGTCCGTATCCCAGTTCCTGGGCATGGCGGGTTCGTTCACGGCCGCGCTGCTGGGGGCGCGTTACGGCCGCGGCCTGATGCTCACCCTGGGCATCATGGGGACCGCCCTGCCCCTGGGGTTCCTGTTCGGCGCCCCCGGCGCCCTGGCCTACCTGGTTATCGTAGGCGTATTCCAGTATGCCTGGAACATGTCCCACCCTTACCTGCTGGCCGCCATGGCCAGCTTTGACCCGACCGGAAAAATGGTCGTGTACGCCACCGCCATGCAGTTCCTGGGCGTCAGCGCCGGCCCTGCCGCGGCGGCCATGCTGGTCGGGGAAGACAGCTACCGCGGCGTGCTGATCCTGGGAATAGCCCTGTTCCTCATTTCACTGGCGCTGATCCTGCCCCCGGTCAGGGCGCGGGCGCGCCTGGAGACAACATCATGACGACTGTCACAACGGCCGCGGTCGTCTACGAACCCGGCGGGCAATTTACCCTGGAAACCGTGGAACTGGACGAACCCCGCGGCGACGAGATTCTGATCCGCGTCGACGCCTGCGGCGTCTGCCACACCGACCTTATTGCCCAGGGAGAGCTGACGCCCCTGCCCGCAGTCCTGGGCCACGAAGGGACCGGCGTTGTCGAAGCGGTCGGCAACGCAGTGCATCGGGTGAAACCCGGCGACCGGGTGGTGGTTTCCTATCCCTGGTGCGGCGCCTGCCCCAAGTGCGCGGAGGGCCGCCCGTATATCTGTAACGATGCGATAGCGCTGAGCTTCGACGGCACGCGCGCCGACGGCTCCGTGCCGATCTCGCTCGACGGGACACCCATATCCAGCGCTTTTTTTCAGCAGTCCACGTTCGCCAGGCACGCGTTGACGCTGGAGCGCGACGTGGTGCGCATCGACAACGACATGCCTGCTGAACTGCTCGCCGCACTGCCTTGCGGCATCCAGACCGGCGCAGGATCCATCATCAACACGTTCAGGGCGTCGGCCAGGGACAACCTGGTGGTGTTCGGCGCGGGCGCCGTGGGATTGAGCGCGGTCATGATGGCCCGGGTGCTCGGCCTCTCACCCATCATCGCGGTGGACATCCACCGGGTGCGCCTGGACCTGGCGCTGGAACTGGGGGCCACCCATGCCCTGGACGCCCGCGAGGGTGAGGTTCCCCGCAGGGTCCTGGAGATCGTACCCGGCGGCATGCATTTTGCCCTTGAGACGTCCTCCAATGAGCAGGCGCTGGAAGACGCCGTGGCCTGCCTGGGCATGGAAGGGGTATGCGGCATGGTCACCGCGCCGCGTTTCGGCGAGAAATACCCGTTCTCTCCCTCGGACGTGATGATCAAGGCCGCCAGCCTGCGCGGCATTATCCAGGGATCATCGGTCCCCGGCACCTTCCTGCCGAGGCTGATCGAATTGCAGCAACAGGGACAATTCCCGGTGGAACGCCTGGTCAGGACCTACGACTTCGCGGATATCAACCAGGCCTTTGCCGATTCCCATGACGGTACGGCCGTGAAGCCGGTGCTGAAGATGACTTGAAAGTGAAATTGCCTTTCTTCAAACCATTATGCTATCATTGCTATCAGATTTGACCAGGGGAGAAAACATGGCTGTTTTGATTGTCAGAAATATTGACGACGGTATTGTACAGGCCCTGAAGGAGCGGGCTGTGCGCAATGCCCGTAGCGCCGAAGCCGAGCATCGGCTGATCCTGGCAAGAGTCTTGCTCGGACCCAGGAAACGTTCGTTCTCCCAGGTGGTGGCTTCCATGCCCAACGTGGGTGAGGACGAAGACTTTGAGCGAAACAACGACGGCAGGGACGCCGATGTATTTGATTGATACCAACGTCATCAGTGAAGCCAGAAAAGGCCGGCAGTCAAACCGGGGAGTCAAGGCTTTTTTCCGCCAGGTTGAAAAAGACGGGACACCGCTATATATCAGTGTAGTCACCATAGGTGAGCTACGCCGAGGGATCGAGAAAATACGCCACAGGAAAGACTTTGAACAAGCGCAGAAACTGGAGCGGTGGTTGAACAGCATGCTT
Source organism: uncultured Enterobacteriaceae bacterium (assembly GCA_964402775.1). Taxonomy (GTDB): domain Bacteria; phylum Pseudomonadota; class Gammaproteobacteria; order Eutrophobiales; family Eutrophobiaceae; genus JAAXHV01. The sequence goes on along the minus strand of CAYOEQ010000030.1, from coordinate 12,999 downwards.
GTGGATTATGCCGACAACATTCTGGGCATCGACCTGGACACTGTCCAGGTTTGGGGCAGGTTACGTGTGCCAAATCATGAGAATGCCCTGGATAAACAGATCGCGGCAACGGCGCTTATCCACGATTTGGTCATTGTTACCAGGAATGTCGGAGACTTTGGAGAATGCGGCGTAAGGTTGTTCAACCCCTTCCAATGACGGTCGGTAAGCATCAATGCCAGACCAGGAGAATGCCAATGAGACAACGATCGCGGGGGCGCGGTTACAGACTGATATGCACGTACTGGTAGCAGGCGCGGGAATCGGCGGTTTGACCGCTGCACTGAGCCTGGAGAAGCTCGGTATCGAGGTCACGGTGTTTGAAAGCGCCAGGGCGATAGCGCCGTTGGGGGTCGGCATCAATATCCTGCCCCACGCGGCGCGGGAACTGATCGCTCTCGGCCTCAAGGACGACCTGGACCGGATCGCCGTCCGCACCCGCTCCATGAAATATTTCACCCGGCGCGGCAAACTCGCGCTCAGCGTGCCCTGCGGCGAATACGCCGGTTACTCGTGGCCGCAGTACTCGGTGCACCGCGGCGAGTTGCAGTTGCTGCTGCTGGAAACATTCAGGCGGCGCGCCGGCGCGCATCGGGTGGTTGCCGGTCATGAGCTTGCGGGTTTCAGACAAGACGGGGACTCGATCACTGCAAGTTTCATCGACCCGTCATCGAAACAACCGGCAGCCGAAGTCACGGGCGACGTGCTCATCGGCGCGGACGGACTGCATTCCGCCACCAGGAAAGCGCTGTATCCTGACGAGGGCGCAGCGGTATACGCCGGCATGGTCTGTTTTCGCGGCGCGCTGAAGGCGGCGCCTTTCCTCGACGGCGAGTCCATGGTCATTTGCGGCGACAACCGCCTGCGCCTGGTGTCCTACCCCATCTCCGGGGTCATGCAACGGAACGGAGACAGCCATATCAACTGGATCGCCGCCGTCCCTTTCCAGACGGACAAACGCCAGGAGGAGGACTGGGGCAAACTGACCCGTCCGGACAACCTGGTCGAACTCTACCGCGACTGGCGCTTCGACTGGCTGGACGTGCCCGGCATCATTTCCGCAACGGAACAGATCTTTGAATTCCCGATATACGACAGGGACCCGTTGCGGCAATGGACCTTCGACCGGGTGACACTGCTGGGCGACGCGGCGCACCCCCTGATCCCGGTCAGTTCCAGCGGCGCGGTGCATGCCGTCATCGACGGGCGGGCGCTGGCCCATGCGCTGGCGACACGGCGCGACCCGGTGGACGGCCTGAGGGCCTATGAAGCCGATCGGCTGCCGAAGGCAAACCGGGTGGTGCTGGCCAGCCGCGAGAACGGCCCCGATGAAGTGCTTGAGATAGTGAGGAACGAATGCCCGGATGATGCGGAAAACATTCATGACCATGTCAGCGAGGCCAGGCTGCAATCCGTTATCGACGAATTCAAGGCGCGCTCGGGTTTTGCCGTCGATACACTCAACAACAGTCCGTCCTACGCGCTTTGACAGGAGCAGGTATGATTGAGGATTATGAGCACTGACTACCATACGAGACCGCTTTCCGATGGCGTTGGAGTAGCGCTGGCGGGTTTGCAGATCAGAAAAGGCGCCACCCCTGAAATCATCAATATGATCGTGAACCTGCTCTACCGCCACGCGGTGGTCTGCATCCCCGGGCAGGAATTGACACCGGGCGAACTGGCCGACTTCGGCGCCCGCTTCGGCCGGCTTATTCATCACAACGAGGTAGACCTTCGCCTTGACGGATTGCCCGGTGTCATGTCGTTATCGAACGCAGACGACCGGGACGACCGGCAACTCAACGGCGGCGCCCACTGGCATACCGACCTGATCCATACCGGCGAACCGGCCAGCTTTACCATGCTGAATGCCGTTGCCGTTCCTCCATCCGGCGGCGGCACGCTGTTCGCCGACCAGGCTGCCGCCTACGAGGCGTTACCGGAGGCGATGCGGCGCCGGGTCGATACGATGACCGTGATTCATTGCTACGAGGGCCGCACCGACGGCACGATGCCGCTGGTGCGGCACCCCCTGGTGCGGCCCCATCCGGTAACCGGCAGGCGCGCACTGTACGGGGCCGCCGATACCGGGGTCGGCATCGAAGGCATGTCCGGCGATGACGCCCGGCAGTTTCTACTGGAACTCGCCGGGCATGCAACGGCGCCGCGATTTGTTTACCGGCACGGTTATCACAAGCACGACGTGGTGATCTGGGACAACTCACAGCTTCTGCACAGCGCTGAGCGACTGGAGCGCTCACGTTCACCCGAGCAGCACCGAATCATGCACCGCGTTTCGGTGCGTGGCTGGCCGAAGACTACACTGTGATCGCAACCATCGTAATCCTAATGCTATTCCTGGCAAGTGCATTACTTGGCCCCAGAAAGAAATCATTTGCCCAGGTACTGGAATGCTACCGGGTCCCGGACGAGGTCGAACGGCAGTTCGGAGGGGCGGGACAATGACCCTGGCTGCGCGCAATCTCGGCGACGTCGCGGTCCCCGCCGTCGGCCTGGGCTGCATGAACCTGTCCCATGCCTACGGGTCGCCGCCGGCGCCGGAAACCGGCCGGCGCGTGCTGCAAAAGGCCCTGGACCTGGGCATTACCCATTTCGACAGCGCTGCCCTGTACGGCTTCGGGCGCAACGAGGAACTGGTGGGGCCGTTCCTGAAGCCGCACCGGGACAAGGTGTTCCTGGTAAGCAAGTGCGGCATGCGCGGCGAGAACGGCGTGCGCACCATCGACGGCCGTCCGGAAAAGCTGCGGCAGGACATCGAGGACTCCCTCCGGCGCCTGCAGACGGACGTCATAGACCTGTACTACCTGCACCGCTTCGACAAGGTCACGCCGACCCCGCTGGAAGACAGCGTGGGCATGCTGGGCCGGTTCGTCGAAGAAGGCAAGGTCAGGCATATCGGCCTGTCGGAGACCTCGGCCGAGACCATCAGGAAGGCCCATGCCATACACCCGCTGGCGGCGGTGCAGTCGGAATACTCGCTCTGGAGCCGCAATGTCGAGATGGGTGTGCTCGATACCTGCGCGCAACTGGGCATCGCCTTTGTCGCCTTCTCCCCATTGGGGCGGGGTTTCCTGACCGCCACCGACCTGCAACCCGCAGAGTTTTCGGACAAGGACATACGGCGCAACATGCCGCGCTTCCAGGATCCCCACTTCAGCCGCAACCGGCGCTGGCTGGCCGCATTCCGCGAGCTTGCTTACGCGGCGGACTGCACTCCGGCGCAACTGGCCCTGGCCTGGGTATTGCGGCGGGGCAGGCACGTGCACGTGATTCCGGGCACCACGTCGCCGCAACACCTGGAAGAAGACATGGGCGCTCTCGACGTCGAGGTCCCGCCCGGCCTGGCTGACGCCCTGGACGACCTGATCAACCCGGACACGGTCAGCGGCGCGCGCTACCCGGCCGCAATACAGGCGGAGATCGATACGGAACTCCTGCCGTCGGAGGCTGCTTGACAAAACCGCGCAGCCATTCAATCATGGCAGAAGAGATTATGGGGAGGACATAACATGTTGCCTGCAATTACCCGCGTACAGGAATTGAACCCGGCCAAGCTGGGGATACTGTTCAAGAAAGAATTCGAACTCTGCAATGTGCAGCAGGGCGAGACCGTAATGCTGCTGAGCGATCTCGCCACCCGGCGCGAGTACATAGAAGCGGCCTTCGCCGCGGCCGAAGACCTGGGCGCAGACGTGTATGAAATGTGCGTCAATTCCATTCCGTCCTGGACCAAGGTCGGGGTTCCCACCGTCGGCCAGTGCAAGGGGACCCTCGAAGCGGCCAGGGCCGCGGACATCATCGTCGCCCTGCACGTGCCCCTGTTCACAAGCTGGTTGAAGCAGGTCCGGGATGCCGGCACCCGGGTGCTGATGATCATCGATTCTCCCGACGACCTGGAACAACTGATGGCCCCGCCGGGCCTCAAGGAAGCGGTGCTCTATGCCGACGCCCTGCTGGCGAATACAAAACATATACGCGTTACCAGCAAGGCCGGCACCGACCTGAGCTACGAGTGCGGGGAATACCCGGTGATGAGCCAGTACGGCTATGCCGATGCGCCGGGCCGGTTCGACCACTGGGGCGGCGGCCACGTGCACACCTTCCCCAATGAGGGCAGCGCCAACGGCACGGTGGTGTTCCAGCCGGGAGACATCGTGATCCTGCCCTATTGCCGCTATATCCAGGATGAAGTCAGGATGACCGTCAGCGACGGCTTTATCGACAAGGTGGAAGGCGGGCTCGACGCCAAGCTCATGCAGGACTGGCTGGACGATAACCGGGCGGACGCCGGGGACAGGGACCCTTACGCGGTCTCCCACCTGGGCTGGGGCCTGAACCCGCAGGCACTGTGGTACGGCATCGCCCTCAATGGCGACGAACCGGAACGCAGCCGGGCCGCGGCCCGCACCTTCCCCGGCAACTTCCTGTTCTCGACCGGCCCCAATAACCAGGGCGGCGGCAAGCGCACCACCCGCGGTCACTACGACGTGCCCATGCGGGACTGCACCATGGAACTGGACGGTGAGATCGTCATAGAAAACGGCAGGATTATCGATGATAATATGATCGTCGAACGCATCAAGTACACGTAACAAGAAACCGACCCATGAAAGACTTCCAATACCTGGCGCCGCGCAAACTGGACGAGGCAGCGGCGCTCATGGCCGAACACGCGGGTTCGGCACAACTGCTGGCCGGAGGCACGGACCTGCTCATATTCATGCGCAACGGCCGCAAGTCACCCGATGTCGTCATCGACGCAAAAAAAATTCCGGAACTTACCCGCCTGCAACTGGATGCCGGCCGGCTGACCATCGGCGCCGCAGTCAGTTGCCGGACAGTCTGGGAACACCCGGAAATAACAGAAAAATTTCCTGCCCTGGCAGATGCGGCGACCCTGATCGGCGGCATACAGATCCAGGGGCGGGCAACCTTCGGCGGCAACCTGTGTAATGCCGCACCCAGCGCCGATACCGTACCTCCTGTAATCGTCTACGGCGCAACCGCCCATATCGCCAGCGCCCGTGGAGAACGTCAGGCGCCGGTGGAAGAAATCTGCACCGGACCCGGCTTAACCTCACTGGCGCCCGATGAAATCCTGGTCTCCCTGTCCATTCCGGCGCCCCCGGCAAACTCCGGCGCTGCGTTCCTGCGCTTTATCCCGCGCAACGAAATGGATATCGCGGTGGCGAATGCCGCGGCCAGGGTAGACCTGGATGAAACCGGTGAGACCATCAGGGCGGCCCGTATAGCCATCGGCGCGGTGGCCCCGGTCCCCCTGTACGTGGAAGCGGCCGGCGCTGCCCTCGCCGGCAATCCCGTTAACGCTGAATCGATTGCCGCGGCGGCCCGCATTGCCCGGGATGCGTCCACACCGATCAACGACATGCGCGGCACCGTAGAACATCGAAAGCAACTGGTTGAAGTCCTGACGGCAAGGGCGCTGCGACGCGCCTGCGACCGCGCCAGGGACTCTGTCAGGGGACAGACCTGAGGTCTGTCCCCGCTCCCCGCGCATACAAGCAAAGGCACAACGGAGAAAAACTGAATGAACAGCAAATCACTGGTGACGGCAACGATTAACGGCGAGGAGAAGCAATTCCTGTGCGAACCGCGCCAGAGCCTGCTGGAAGTATTGCGCGACGTGCTGTACCTCACCGGCACGAAGGAAGGCTGCAACGACGGCAACTGCGGCGCCTGCAGCGTTATCGTCGACGGCGTATTGCTGGATGCCTGCTGCATGCTGGCCGTCGAGGCGGAGGGCAGCAGTGTCGAGACCATTGAAGGGCTGGCGACAGGCGATGAACTGCACCCCCTGCAACGGGCTTTCCTGGAAGAGACCGGGCTGCAATGCGGTATCTGCACACCCGGTTTCCTGATGTCCGCAAAGGCATTGCTGGATAAAACTCCCCGACCGGACGAGCAGCAGGTGCGCCACTGGCTGGCGGGCAACCTGTGCCGCTGCACCGGCTATGACAAGCTGGTGCGTTCGGTCTTGAAAGCTGTGGAGGCATGACAATGAGCGACGCATCACCAAAAAACGGATTCAACGTGGTCGGCACCTCGCCGATACGTCCGGACGGTCTCGACAAGGTGACGGGACGGGCGCAGTTTGCCGACGATTTTCACCTGCCGAACATGTTGCACGGCAAGATCCTCCGCAGTCCCCATGCCCATGCGCGCATCCTGTCCATCGACACCGCCGCCGCCGAGGCCCTGCCCGGCGTGCGCGCCGTCGTTACCGGGGCCGACTTCCCTGCCGTCAGGCACGAACTGCTTAACCTGGGCACTGCCGGCGTGCTCAATATCCGCGAGATGTCCGAGAACTGCATGGCAAAGGACAAGGTCCTGTATGACGGCCATGCCCTCGCCGCGGTGGCCGCGGACAACCCGCATGATGCGGAACTTGCAGTGAACCTGATCAAGGTGGAGTACGAGTTGTTGCCGCCGGTGATGAACGTGCGCGCGGCCATGGCCGAGGATGCCCCGGTGATCCACGAGGATTTTCACCCGGGCGGGTTCATTGCACCGACGGAAAAATACCTGCCCAATGCCAGCCGCCTGCAACTGGGCAACGGCGATCCGGAACAGGGTTTCGCCGAGGCAGACCTGGTCCTGGAGCGGGAATACACGGCTGAGACCATCCACCAGGGTTACATCGAAAGTCATGTCACCACGGTGACCTGGGACAGTAACGATTACGTGACCGTGTGGACCGCAACCCAGGGGCAGTTCGCCTTGCGCGATCACCTGGCCGACATCATCCAGGTGCCGATCAGCAACATCAATGTTGTGCCGCTGGAGATTGGCGGCGGTTTCGGCGGCAAGGAGCGCCTCTATATCGATCCGGTAGCGGCCTTTCTCTCGAAAAAATCACAATGTCCAGTCAAGATAGCCATGCGCCGCGACGAGGTGTTCCGCGCCACCGGGCCGAGTTCGGGCACGTATATCAAGCTGAAGTTCGGCGCCAAACAGGACGGTACACTCACGGCAGCGCACCTGCACATGGCTTACGAGGCCGGCGCCTATGCCGGCGGGCCCCTGTTCCTCGGCGTCATGTCCGCCACGTCGCGCTACAACATACCTAATATCCATATCGACGGCTTCGACGTCATCGTCAATAAACCAACCATGCGCCCCTACCGGGCCCCGGGCGCGCCCCAGGCCCTGTTTGCAGTGGAACAAATGATCGATGAACTGGCCTGTGAACTGGGAATGGACCCCATTGAATTCCGCATGAAAAACCTGATGAGGACCGGAGACCGCCTGGTGCCGGGATTCCCGCTGGCGCCCATAGACACGGAAAAAATGATGGAAACCGTGAAGGCGCATCCCCATTACCAGGCGCCCCTGGAAGGTGCGAACCGGGGACGGGGTCTTGCCTACAGTATATGGTTCAACATCGGCGAGATATCCAGCGCGCGCATGCAGGTCAACCCGGACGGGTCCGTTACCCTGGCCACGGCCAGCCCCGACCTGAGCGGCACCCGTATCTCGCTGGCCATGCAGGCCGCGGAGGCGCTGGGGATTGACGTCGAGCAGGTATCCCCGACGGTGTCCGATACCCAGTCCATCGGTTTTTCGCTGCCTTCGGTGGGCAGCCGGACTACCTACAGCACCGGCGCCGTTGTTTGCGAGGTGGCGCAGGAAATACTGAAACAGATGTGCGAACGGGCCGCATTGCTGTGGGAGACTGATGCCGGCCAGGTCAGTGTCGAAAACGGCGTTTTCAGCAACAATGCCGACCCCGGACAGACCATTACGTTCAATGAGCTGGCGGCGCGCATGTTCGAGACCGGCGGGCCCATCAGCCACCACAAGACCGGCCACACCCAGAGTTTCATCCCGGGCACTGCCGTGCACCTGGTGGACGTCGAGGTGGACCCGGAAACGGGCAAGGTGGACATCCTGCGCTACACGGTCTTCCAGGACGTGGGTAAGGCGGTGCACCCGGATTACGTGGAGGGCCAGATGCAGGGCGCCGCGGTACAGGGAATCGGAATGGCCCTGAACGAAGAGTATTTCTACGACGACGAAGGACGCCTGAAGAACGCCAGCCTGCTGGACTACCGCCTGCCTACTTCACTGGACGTGCCCATGCTCGAGACGGTGGTGCTGGAATCGCCCAACCCCGCCCATCCGTTCGGCGTGCGCGGCTGCGGCGAGATTTCCATTGCGCCGCCGCCTGCGGCTATCGCCAACGCCATCCATGACGCGGTCGGGGTACGCCTGTACTCCATGCCCATGGCGCCCCGCAAGGTCTGCGCAGCCGTCAAGGCCGCTGAGCCGGCCAAAGCCGCCTGATGATGAAGCGCCGACCGGGGACAGGTTTTAAATCTGTCCCCTTTCAATCAGACTGACATGCCGACGGTCTGGATCCCCAAGGCCATGCAGACCTATACCGGCGGTAAGGAAACCGTGGAGATGGAAGGCCGCACCGTCAGGAGACTGATCGTCGCCCTGGACGAGACCTACCCCGGATTAAAGGATGCGCTCATGGACGGCGACAGGCTCAAACCCGGCATCGCGGTTGCCGTTAACGGGCAGGTCAGCCAGCTGGGAGCCCTGCAACCCCTGCAGGAAGACAACGAGGTGTTTTTCGTCCCCGCTATCGGCGGGGGATAAAATCACCATGTCCGGCATGACGAATGGTAGAATCACTCCCCCTGGTATGTTACCCGGTAAATCGCGCCTGCCTTGTCGTCCGAGATCAGCAGGCTGCCGTCCCGGGATACCAGCACGTCGTTGGGGCGTCCCGATACCTTTTCACCTTTGAGCCAGAGGTCCAGGAACGGTTCGTACACCGGCCCGGACTCGCCGAAACGCACGACGCTGACCCGGTAACCCACCTTGGGGGATCGGTTCCAGGAGCCATGCTCGGCGATGAACAGCGCGTGCCGGTACGATTCGGGGAATTGCTCGCCGGTGTAAAACGCCAGGCCCAGGGCCGCGGAATGGGCCTGAATCCTGATCTCCGGGGGTACGTAATCCGCCGGGTCGCGCCCCGCGCCGAACTCGGGGTCGGGGATATCGTCGCCATGAACGTAGGGATAGCCGTAGTGGGCGCCGGCTTCGGTCACGCGGTTTATCTCTTCGGGTGGCAAATCATCCCCCAGCCAGTCCCGGCCGTTATCGGAGAACCAGAGTTCGCCGGTTTCCGGGTGCCAGGCCATACCGACGGAGTTGCGCACGCCCGCTGCATACAGGGTTGCCTCACCGGTCTCCGGGTCCATACGCAGGATGCTGGCGAAGCGCGGGTCTTCGGATTCGCAGATGTTGCAGGGGGCGCCTACCGGAACGTACAGGAAGCCGTCGGGACCGACCGACAGGTATTTCCAGCCGTGATGCCTTTCGTCCGGAAGGTTGTCTGCCACAATTTCCGGTTCGGGATAGTCACGGAAGGTCTTTTCAATCGAGCGATACCTGAGGACCCGGTCCAGCGCGCCCACGTACAGGTCGCCATCGATCAGCGCCAGGCCGCTGGGCAGTTCAAGCCACTTGGCGAACGTAAACACCTCAACCGTTCCGTCCGCGCCGGTCGTTACTGCATACAGGTTCCCCTGGCGCAACGAACCCACCAGCAACAGGCCGGATTCCGTCTCCGCCATCTGCCTCGCTCCCGGAACCTCGTCGGTTACTACGGACAGCCGGAAATCACCGACAACAGTGTCGGCAAACCCTGCGGGGGTTAACAAAAACAGCAATAGGATACGCTTAACCATGCAGCAGAATTATACTATGGAATCCCTGAACAAGTCCTTCCCGAACCTGCCAGACGATGTAAAATAATAAAATCAATTACTTGTATTTAACCTGTTGGCATCGGGAAATTGCATTTATTCATACTCGTTACCGCACTGATATGCTCCCTGGTTGCCGGCCTGGCGCCGGCGCCGGTCCATTCGGAAGTATTGGAGGAGCTAATCGTCACCGGCTCCCGCATCGGCCGGGATCCGGCCGATCACGTGGGGCCGATGTCCGTGATAGACAGCGCCGATATCGAGCGCACTCCCAACTACAGCGTTCAGGACATGCTGCTGAAGCTGCCCTCAATCGGCCTGCAGGGCATCTCCAGGAATAATGCATCGGGCGGGCGGGGCGCGCATTTATCCGGCATTCACCAGTTGACTCCTGCACGGACTCTGGTGCTGCTCAACAACCGACGCATGGTGCATACCATCAGCAGTTCGCTCGCGCTCGGGGTCGATTTACAGTCCTTCCCCGTCAACCTGATAGACAGCATCGAGGTGCTGGCGGACGGGGCCTCCGCCATCTACGGGTCGGACGCGGTTGCCGGCGTCATCAACGTCAGGACCAGGCGTTTTGAGGGTGTCGAACTGAGCGCCGGTGTCGGGACGCCGGAAGACCCTGGCGGCAACTCCTGGAACGCGGGGTTCATTGCCGGCCGCACCGGGGAGCGGGGCCATATCACCCTGGCTGCGACCATCGTGGATACCGGCAACGTGGACGCCCAGCAGCGTGACTGGTCGCAAATACCCATCCTGGGACAACTGGACAGCGGCGACGGCGCGATCCTGACCCTGATGGGCAGCGGCATACCGCCCGAGGGCAGGCAACCGGATGCCGGCATTATCTTCAAGCCGGACCCGGTCAGCGGCGCCAGTTACCAGCCCTATGACACTTTTGGAACCAGCGGCCTGAACGGGTCCGCCGGAGATGGCAGTCTACAGTCCATCCTGGACACCGGCCATCGTTTCAACTACTCCGATATCGAGGGAGGCGGCCCTTCGCTGATAAGCGGTTCCCGCGTGGCCAACGGCGCCGTCACGGGAGAGATGGAACTGGACCGCGCCGTCCTGTACTACGAGCTGCTGGGCATGCACCGGGAAGGGACACTGAGATTCACTCCCATGCCCATAGCGGATGCCCTGGGACGATTTACCGACCTGCTGCAGGTGCCGTTCAGCAATCCCCACGTCCCGGCGGATGCCGTGCCGGTCATCCGCGCCGCGGTAGGGCCTGAAACTGACCGCTTCCAGATGTGGTGGCGCGCCGCGGACCTGCGCCCGCGCCTGTACAACTACGACAGCGACACCATGAAAATCACAGCGGGTTTGCAGGGAAAACTGCCATGGCTCGCGCAAGCCTGGGAATACGACGCCTGGCTCACCTACGGCCGCTCCACCCTGGATGAAGTAACCCGCAACCAGGTGAACGTCGCCAGGTTGCAGACCGCCCTGGATCCGGTTGCCTGCGGGCGGGACCCCGCCTGCCCGAAGGACGCCCGCGGCAACCCCACCCTGGACATTTTCGGCCGCGGCACGAAGAGCCGGGAGGAAATCGATTACGTGCTGTTCACCGACGAGGAAGCCACCCGTTATGAGTTCTGGCACCTGGCCGGCGCCCTGACCGGCGAGTTATGGTCGTTGCCCGGCGGCCCCATCGGCGTGGCAACCGGCCTGGAGTGGCGCCATGAAGAGGGCAGCGTGCATGTCTCCGAACTGGTCCGGGCCGGGCACAGCGCCGACAGGTATGCGGAACCTACGCAAGGCGATTTTTCCGTATGGGAGGCCTTCGCGGAATTCCACGCGCCGCTCCTTGCGAACAGCAGTTTTGCCCACGAGTTGTCCCTGGATGCCGCGCTGCGCTATTCCGAGTATAACCATGTCGGCTCCGAAGCGACTTTCAAACTGGCCCTGCACTGGGCGCCGGTTCACGACATCCATTTGCGCGGGGTCTTTGCCACCGGTTTCCGGGCGCCCAATATCCTGGAGTCCTTCGGCGGCATCGTGGATACCTACCCCACCGTGGCCGACCCCTGCAACAGCGCGGCCGACCTGTACCGGAACAACGCCACGGTGCAGGCCAACTGCGCCAGCCGGGGTATTCCCGCGGACTACGTGCAGAATGCCTCGCAGTTGAAGATATCCGCGGGCGGCAACCCGGATCTCGAACCGGAATCCTCCGACAGTTTCTCCGTCGGCCTGGTATGGACGCCGGATGCGATTGAAAATCTCTCGCTGGCCGTCGACTATTACGACGTACAGGTGGACAAGGCCATCAATACCCCCGACCCGGTGGACGTGATCCTCACCTGTTACACCACGCCGAACCTGGCGGCGCCGGAATGCGCCCGCATCGGGCGCGGCCCTTCCGGCACAATCATCCGCTTCGACCTGCTTAACGAAAACCTGGCCCGTCTTGAGACTTCCGGCATCGATCTCAATGCGTCCTGGACACTGTCCACGGACTTCGGCGACATCAGCCTCAACGGCAACGTCAACTGGCTCAACGAGTACGTGGAGACAACCGGTTCAGGCGCCGTCAGCGATCGCACCGACATGGTGGCCGGCAATATTTCCGACTGGGCCGGCTATCCCGAATGGCGTTCAAACCTGTCCGTGACATTCAGCCGGAACAACTGGACCCTCGGCGGTTCCTGGCGCTACCTGGACGCCATGGATATCTTCGACACCATCAAATTCGACAATATTCACACCACCGTGGGCGCGGTCAACTACTTCGACCTGTTCGGCAACTACCGCGGCGATACCTTCAACATCACGCTGGGCGCGGAGAACCTCACCGACGAAACGCCGCCCTACGTACCCGACGTATCCGACAACACCTCGTCAATCTACGACTACCTGGGGCGGTTTTACTACGTCAGGCTGAAGGTGGGGTTTTATTGACGGATCATGCAGGGAAACCACAACCTGTATGCCCGTTTTCACAAGGTATTCGAAGACCGGCTGGCCAAGACTCTCCTGGTGACGGATGCCGGTGATGAATACCGCTATGCCGATATGGAGAGTGAATCGGCGCGGCTGGCCAGGTTCCTGACAGCAGCCGGGGCCGTGCCCGGCGACCGTATTTCCGTGCAGGCGGCCAAGTCGCCGCAGACGCTCTGCCTGTATCTCGCCTGCCTGCGGGGCGGCTTTGTGTTCCACCCCCTGAACACGGGTTACAGGGCCG
>CAYOEQ010000029.1:0-20000 GCA_964402775.1 uncultured Enterobacteriaceae bacterium | reverse complement strand
TCTTTCCGGCCATATCCAGTTGTTTCCTGTTGACATTGACGCCTGTGACACTGCAACCGATTGTCTGCGCAAGATAGATGGCCGTACCTCCGACCCCACATCCTGCGTCCACCACGTGGCAGCTCTTCTCAAGCATGGCCGGGGACACGGTTACATCAATCATTCGCTCTGTTGCACGAGCGAGCCCCGCGGACTCCGGCAGATGTTCGTTATCTTCGGGACATTCCCCATCCTCGAATACACCGAAGTGGATATGGTCGCGGTTCCATTGACCGATGTAGAAATCCTCAGTCGTCCGGTCATAATAACGCTCGACTGCACGGTCGTGCTCTGATACAGGCAATTCCCCGGTTTGTTTCAATATCAGGACTCCATAAAGGACAACCTCATCAGCAGCATATCAGGCTGCCGTATCACGGTCAACGGAGGTGTCCAGCCTCCGTCCATGCGAGACACAACCACGTTCGGACCGCTTGACATGGCCGCCTCATTGTGAACAATAGATTTATCTTAATGAGACTCAGATACTGAAAATGGCTGAAGGTTGTCATGGCAGATTCTAGCGCGGAGACCGGTAGTATGGTTGCCGGTGCCGCCGGTGGTCATGAGATGACAGAGCCATCGGTCCGGAACGCCCTCCCGTACTTCATGCTCCTGGTAATTTTTCCGCTCACAGGGTACGCAGCGGTACACGGTGGCTGGTGGATCCTCGGCCCTTTCCTTTTTTTCTGGCTCGAGAACTTTTTTGACGCCATTCTCGGCATGGATAAGCGGAACATGGACCCATGGAAGCCGCGGGAAGGCCAGTTGCTTATATACGACCTGGCAATCTGGATGTGGGCTGTTTTATGGCCGGTGACGCTTGTGTTCGTACTCTGGCAGATTTTTATTTCCGGCCACTTGTCCACCTGGGAAGCCGTGTTGATGGCGCTGGCGTTAAGCCTTGTGTCCCAGATGGTATTCATAGTCGGCCACGAATTTGCTCATCGCCGCCCTGTATGGGAACGCAGGTTTGGTGAAATGTTACTGGCTTCTGTCAGCTACCCACACTATGCTACGGAGCACGTCTATATTCATCACCCTCTCGTCGCCACGCCTGATGACCTGGGCTCGGCGCCCAAAGGCCGGAGTTTCTGGGAGTACTTTCCCCGGGATGTGGCGAACAACCTCGTTGTAGCCTGGCGTTTCGAACGTGACCGGCTGGCGCGCCGCCAACTTCCGATCTGGCATTACACCAATCCGTTCTGGCGTTACTCGTTCCTTGTTGCCGCCTGGTATGCACTGGGATATTGGATAGGCGGTATATGGGGACTCCTCATTTTCCCTCTGATGTGTTTCAGTGCCGTCCTCTCGATGAAGACCGTCAACTATGTGCAACACTACGGGTTACAGCGCATCCGTCTTCCTGATGGCCGTTTCGAGCGACCCCAGCCGCGACATTCCTGGAGCAGCGACTACAGGTTTTTCAACTGGCTCTATTACAATATGCAACGTCATGCGGACCACCATGCTGCGGCAACCCGGCCCTATCCATTATTACAGCATTGGGGTGAGGAAGAATCGCCGCAACTGCCGGGACCTTATGGCAAGATGGCCAGTCTGGCCATGTTCCCCCGCCTCTGGTTCAAGACGATGGACCCGCTGGTCGATCGATGGCGCGCCCGCTTCTATCCGCAAATCAATGACTGGAGCGTGTACGACAGTTCGGCGTTTGCCGCGCGTCCTGGCGCGTACGAGGCAGTCGCCGAGATCATGAGCGCCTCGCCGCGGCTTGGTAAATGGATTAACCGCGACCCGACATTGCTTGACAGCCTCCGGGACAGGGAGTTCACTGATCTTGATCTGCCTGACGGTTTCGGGCCTGATCCGGAATTTGAGTTGATCGCCCGGCGCGGCCTGACGCGCGTTTACTGGACGATCGAATTCTGTGCGCCGGAGATGAAAGAGCAGGTTGCCGATATCCCGGTCCAGGATGCGGAAGATGCCGTGGAAATTTTGCGCAACTGGTGTAATGACAAGGTCTTTCAGGTTGCCGTGCATACACTGCGCGGGAACCTGTCGCCCGTGGAGGCGGGCGTGGCGCTATCCAACATAGCTGAAGCCACAATCGCCGGAGTGCTGACGGCCGTCCTGGAGGATTTCACCCAACGGCCTCTTGAAGGCGGAGTTGCAGCCGTGGTTCTGGGTGACCTGGCCAGCAGCGAGGCGACACTGGGAACCGAGCTTGATATGCTGTTCCTGTATGACGGTGGCGGTCCTGCCGGATATTATCAGACCCTGTGTAACCGCTTTATGGAGTCGCTCCGCGCCCTGTCCCGAGACAACTTGTTATTTTTACCGATCCCTCTTGGTCGAAAGAACAGGGCTGTCCGTTCTCTCGCCGGTTTTTCGGAATACTTCCATACAGGATGCTCAGTCGGCGAGGTTCTCGAACTGGCGCGGTCGCGGTGTGTTTTCGAGTCCGGCGACTCCGGTCTGGGGAAGCGATATGACGATGTTCGTAGTGAAATACCAGCCAAATCGACTGCGCGTAATGGTTTGATCGCTGAATTACGTAAAGTGGCCGAAGGCAGGTCCGAGCCAGGCCTGCACACCGTCGAAGAAATGCGCGGCGGCCTCCGGGACGTCGAGCGCGCCGCCCTGTTTCTGCAATATTCCCATGCCGGCGTCATACCGGACATGATTGCAACGGATATGGTTACCGTCTTTCAGACCGCAGGTGAACGAGAGTTGATCCCCGACGATTCTGCGGCGCGGCTGGCCGAGGCAGCAAGAATGTGGCGGAACCTCAGGGGAATCCTGCGACTGATATCTGAGGACGGCGACGAGGCCGAAACAACAGGCCCGATGGCCAAAACTGTTATTGCCAGGGCCTGCGGGTCAGATGATTTCGACGCACTGGCTGCCGCGATAAATAAAACCGCGTCACGCGCCGCTGACGATATCAACGCGTTGTTCAATGCACAATGACACTCCACGCGGGATTCTGAAAAAAATTACCGGCGCGGACAGCGGCTTGGTCGAGGTGCCGATGCTGACCCCGCACCTGGAATTTCGTCCTGTTGATAACCGGCAAACACTCCTGGTTTCCGAAAGCTTCAACACCTTGCTCAACGGGCAGATCCATGCCGAACTTCTGCCGCTTCTTGACGGCAGCCGTTCGCAGCAGGATATCATTGCCGCCCTTGACGGCTCATATCCGGCAATCGATGTTCGGCGCGCGCTTGCTGCCCTGGCGTCCAGAGGTTATGTCGTTTCAGGCGAGTACGCCATGAAGCAGGGGTCGGCGGCATTCTGGTCCTCAATGGGCGCGTCTCCCCGCTGGGTCGAGGAACGTCTCGGGAAATTGAAGGTGGCGGTTGCCGGCGATGACGGCCGGCTTACCCAAAGACTTAACGCGATCGGCGTGACCGTCGATGAGGATAGCCCCACTCTCGCTGTCTTCGTCTGTGCCGATTATCTCGATGAACAATATGCCGCCGTCAATCGACGTCACCTGGAATCAGGCGCGCCATGGATGCTGGTAAGATCGAAGGGCATATATCCTTTGTTCGGACCGGTCTTCCGACCGGCGCAGCAGGGGCCATGCTGGGCCTGTCTCGCCTATCGTCTGCGCGGGCACCGGGAGGTACATAATTACTTACGAAACTTTGCCGGTGACGATGCCGCTTTCCGGCCCAGGGCAGCCGAACGCGTGGTTGAGGATGCTATATGCGGCCTGGTCGCGACTGAAATCGCCAGGTGGCTGGTATTTAATGCCCTGGCGCCAGTTCATGAACAGGCGATCTCTCTCGATATCGTCAGTCTGAGCAGCGAGCGCCATCCGGTCCTGCGCCGTCCACAGTGCTTTGAGTGTGGTGATGAGGCATTATATCGCGCCGACCGTCCGGCGCTTCCGGTCAGGCTGCAACCAAGTCCGAAAAGTGTTTACAACAGTGGTGGCGTGCGCTCCGTTCCTCCTGAGCAGACCCTCGCCAGGTACCGGCACCTGGTCAGTCCCGTAAGCGGCATCGTAACGCGCCTGGCGCGTAATACGGAAGAGTCCGATCCCTGGCTCCATGTATACTCGGCCATAATGAACTCCGCTTTGAATAACAGCGATATAGGATTACTGAAACGCAGCTTGCGTAACAAGAGCGTGGGCAAAGGGAGTACGCGCCAACAGTCCGAGACGAGCGCTCTGTGCGAGGCAATCGAACGCTACTCCGGCGCGTTCCATGGCGATGAAATTCATCGCCGAAGCAGTTTTGCAGATTTCGTCAAGGCCGGGGAAGCTGAGGCGATACACCCGAACGAGGTCCAGCTCTTCAGTGAACGGCAACTTGACAATGCCCAACAAATCAACGCCCGCGGCCACCCGTACAATTTTGTTCCGGCGCGCTTCGACCCGGACAATGAGATAAGCTGGACACCCGTGTGGTCGCTCACACAGGAACGGCATCGGCACCTGCCGACATCGATACTGTACAGCATGCCGAAAGAGTGTCCCGGTAACCCCGGCCTGACCGCAGATTCAAATGGATGCGCCGCCGGCAATACGCTCGAAGAGGCCATCCTGCAGGGATTTTACGAGCTGGTCGAACGCGATGCGTTTGCAATCTGGTGGTACAACCGGCTGCATTTCCCCGGAGTGGACCTGGGTAGTTTTGACGACGAATACCTCGTGAGCGCACATGACTACTATAACGGGCTTCAGCGCGAACTGTGGGTGCTGGACGTGACCGGCGATCTGGGCATTCCAACCTTCGTTGCCGTCTCTCGTCGCACCGACAAAGAAGCCGAAGACATTATTTACGGCGCCGGAGCGCACGTGGATCCTCAAATCGCGGCCTTGCGTGCAGTGTGTGAAGTAAACCAGGTGCTGGATCTGGTTCCTGCCTCCGGCAGCGGCGAAGCAGGTTACAGGATTAATGATCCTGCTTACCTGTGGTGGTGGAAAAACGCAAAGCTTGCGGATCATGCCTACCTGAAGCCCGCCCCCGGCGTTGCTTTACGAGGAAAGTCGAACTACCCTGTGCCGGATACCGGGGACGTCCGGGAGGACGTGGAGCGCTGTCGTGCGTTGGTCGAAGCCAGGGGCATGGAATTGCTGGTGCTGGACCAGACCCGCCCCGATATCGGTCTGCCGGTAGTGCGGGTTATCGTGCCCGGCCTGCGCCACTTCTGGGAACGCTTTGCCCCCGGACGCCTGTTCGACGTGCCTGTACATATCGGTACGCGCGAGCATCCTCTGGCTGAAACGGACCTCAACTCCATACCGGTAATTGCCTGATAAGCTGCCATGAACATTGCGGAACAATGGGCCGATACCGAGGAACGCCTTCTTGCAGGGGGGGTGAATTCCTTCGGGGAAATACTGCAACTGTTACGGCCCCGGATTTCTCCGTTGTTGATCGGAGGCCGGGATTGGGAGAGGCTTGTGGAGCGTGCAAGGGAACTGCCGGTAACAATGGCGGCATTCCCCTTCGGTTTCGAGTTGCCGTTGCATGAACAGCGGCCGCGAGCAGACCTGGGTGTCTCAGTGGTAGGTGGAAGCCGGACTGCAACGTTTTTTGCGGAGAGAGGCCACACCCATGACGCAGGTCTATCGGCAGTGAGTATCTCGCAACTGGTGCGGTGCAGAGACCGGGAGGCGTCCCCCCTTCGTCAGGTCATCGGGACGAAGATGATGCTCGAATACGACATCGATCCGTTACCGTGTGCCGCGTATCCGGATCCCGGGTACTTCCTTCGGCCTGCGGAACGGCCGATCATCGGTGATGGCGCCAACCAACGGTATGAGGATATTGGCGTCGTGTATGACGCTTTGGCCGCTGCCGCCGGCTGGGACCAAAATTCCACCGAGCGCCATCAGGTAGAACAGGTGTACCGTGCGCTTGAGCCGGATACATACGTTGAGTCCTTCGGGGTTTTTCCGTCAAGGGACAGGGCGGTCCGGCTTACGCTCACGGGGTTTCGGAAAAAACATGACGTTATGGAATTCCTGGCACGCGCCGGTTGGCGCGGACAGCATTCCATCGTCGACTCCACAGTAGCGCGCTTTGAGGAACGTAGCGCCTTCGTCAACATGGCTGTTCACTTCGATGTGCGTGCGAGCGGTTTGGGTCCGACACTCGGGCTGAGTTTCCTGACCAAGGACAGGAAGGCGAATGATCCGCGCTACTGGGTGGACAGGCCCCACCAATGGACAGCTCTTTTTGACTGTATCCGCGAGGAAGGACTGGCCGTTCCTGAGAAACTGTCGGAAATGGCCAACTGGCATTCGGGAGCGGAGTACCTGTTGAGCAAGACCGGTAACTTTGTGCTTATGAGAGGCATTCACCATATCAAACTTGTGCTTGAGGGTGACCGGTTTAAGCAGGTCAAGGCTTATATCTTTCTATTGATGTGTTCGTGGCCGCAAGGCTGAAATGCCATGCTCGAAGCGCACGAAAACTGCCGGAACCTGTTGGACGCTATAATTTACCCGGCCTTCGGAACGCTCCGGGCACAATTTGCCAGCGCCCGGAGCGATGGGACTGCTTTCAGAGGCCGCAACAACAAAGACCGGCAGAAATAGCCTGGAGTTGTTCCTCGTCCAATGCTTCGTCGGGAGGCAGCGCCAGGTGCACAGTAGTCATATCGCTCTTGTGCACCTTGATATCGATATTGTCGGGAATGGCGATGCCGAATTCCTGATTAATGGCGCTTTTCGGATCTGCAATGAGTTGAGCCCGGAAAACTGAATCTACGATTGCCTTCTCTGTCAATTGTGTTCGCATTTCTTCTGCTGATATCATAATACTTCCCCATTGTCTGGTTTAAAAAACACGTTTAATAACGCACAGTTGCCGGCGAATTATATCATGAGGCACAGCAGGATGTCAAGCTGCCATCTGCCGTCGAACCAGGTCCTGAAATACGCCTTCGGTTGCCACCAGGTCCGAAAACGATCCTGCTTGGACCACCCTTCCTTTCTGCATAACAAAGATGCGATCCGCCTGGCGCAACGTTGAAAGCCGGTGGGCTATGACGATGCGCGTCGAACTGAGCCGTTCGAGGTTGGCCATGATTCTGGACTGGCTGTCGTTGTCGAGCCAGTTTGTGGCTTCATCCAGCAGCAGGATGCGGGGCTTGCGGATTAGCGAGTGCGCAATCATGATGCGTTGACTCTCTCCTCCCGAGGTGAGGCTGGCGCCGGCGCCCACGTTTGTCAACATCTGCATCGGCATCGCCGCAATCTCGCGATCGACGGCTGCTGTCCGGGTTGCCTCCCAGGCATCCTCGGCGCTCGCATCTTCGTAACCTCCGACGATATTGTCCCACAGGTCTTGCGGGTGGAGTTGTACTGCCTGTGGAACTGCGCCGATCTGTCGGCGTACCTGCTTGATATTGAGATGTCTGAGGTCGCGCCCGTCATAGTACACCGATCCTGCAGACGGTTGTTCCAGACCGAGCGCAAGCCGGAAGACCGTACTCTTGCCGGACCCCGACTCGCCGGCAATAGCAACGAACTCGCCGGGACGGGCATGAATGGATACGTCATCAAGGATCAGCGGGCCATCGGAGTCATAGCGGAAGGACACGTGGTCCAATAGTATTTCGCCACCCAGGGTACCCACAGGTTCTCCATCGACGCTTGTCTCCGGGGCCTCGGCGAGGAACGGCCTGACCTGGTCGAATGCCGGCATGATAGCGGCGACAGAGCTGAACGATGCGCCCAGGCGCGCCACCGCAGTCTGGAAGACGATAAACACGGTGTAGACGACCAGAAAGTCACCGACTGAGAGGCTATCCCGGTCAGACAGTGTAATCGCCAGGAGCAGTACCGCCCCGGCAAGAAACGGCAGCGCGGCGCCGAATGCCTGTAAATGCGCCTCGCGGGCGCCGAGTTCCAACTCCGCGTGCTTCTTTTCACAGTAATCCCGTGCCCAGACCGCGAACGCTGATCCTTCCGCACGGGCTATGCGTAACTTGGAGATGCCGTTTATAAGCTGGTACAACCTGCCGGTCAGACCCTGGACAGCCCGGGTCACCCGGCGGTGGGGCGCTATCTGCCGCAGGCCGAGTGCAACGGTCAATAACAGGGACAGGATACCAAAGGAGGCGACAATGCCTCCCAGCGTGGCATCGTAGAAGAAGATCAGGATCAATCCGGGTGACAGGAAAACGAAAGACAGCACGTCGTTGGCGACCATGCCCTGCACCTCGTCCCGCAGCTTCTGCAACGTCATACCCCGCATCGCCAAGTCGCCTGCTGAATAGCGATGCAGGAAGTTCGAAGGCAGCTGGATCATACGGTCCCAGAAAGCCGCTTCAATGCGTGACACGACACGACCTTCAAGGCGTATCAGCGCCATCCCCTGGAGGACGTGCAACAATGCCCCAACCAGGGCGAATGACGCCAGTACCGCAGTCACTGAATACAACAGGCCCGCCTCACCGGTGGGGATCACCTCGTCCGCGATGAAACCCAGCACCACGGCAGGCAGCAGCATTACCAGTCCCACCAGCAGACCGGTCGCAATGAAGCGTATGAAGTCAGCAGTTATCCTGTTGCGGGCGAGCCGGAACAGGTCCCGCGGCCCGGCGCCGGCAGACGTCAGTGGTTGATAGAACGTCCATGCCCGGGCGCTGAGCGACGCCGCGCGCCTGGCCGTGACTTTGGTCTTACGACCGCCGATGGGGTCCACTTCCCAGTAGTGTCCAAGCACGCCCGGCAACAATGCCACAGGCCGGTTGACGTCTTCCCGGAACGCCAGCATCGGACCACTGTCGCCGACCCACCACTTGTCTTCCGGGGAGAGTCGTACCTGCCGGGCGCGAACTCCGGACGCATCCAGGACATCGCTGAGGACGATGCCGGAAGCGGATGTGTCTCTCATCGTGGGCCATTTGAAATCAATCTTCTCATGCTGTCCGATAATTCGCAGGACGTCCAGCAGCGCTGATTCGCCCGCGTCAGCCTCGCCGTCCTGCGCCAGGTTGTACAGGTTGAACAGGCGCTGCCGGGCGCCCTCTTCGTCGGTGCGGCGGTTGGTTGCCTGCGCCCGCTCCAGGTTGGCCTGGTCAACAACTGCCAGGCTGCGGTTGAGTCGCTCCAGTGAGAACGCCACGGCGTGGAAGTTTGCCAGCGCATGCAACAGAAGGTTCTCTTCTGCAAGGCTTTCCGATGACCGGATGGAGAGATCCGCAGGTTCCATCAGGGTTAACCAGCTCTTCGGAGTGAGCGGCAGCCCGGCCGAAATAGCTTCACCGTCCGGTTTGCTGTCCACCGGGTCGAGGAGACTCATGAACAAGCTCGAACCCGACGGCGGTTCCGATACCCACACAACGCCGCGCCGCGTAGAAAGGGCGCCGCTCTGTGCCGCCGGGGTCTGTCCGGGTTCGACGAGTACGTCCGGTCGTGGTTGGTGTATGACGTCACGAGACAGCATCGCAGATACATCCATAAGCCAGGCGTCAACCTGGTCTGCCAGTTCCTTATTCCGGATCTCACCCAAATGGGCAACCGGAAGGCGACGCAACGTGGTGTCAGGCAACCCCTTGGCTACCAGGCCAAAGGTCGTATCTCCCTCCTGTGGCGCAACACCGGGCACGAGACGGCCTGCATCAGCGCGCAGCAGGTGTTGCGGCGCCGATTGCTCCACTCCGTCCTTGCGCTCCACCAGAAACAGGTCGATCGCGCCGTTGTCGATGTACCAGGCGAATTGCGGATCGTCCATTTCCAGCGGCAAATTGCCGGCGCAGGGTATTCTCACTCCCGACTCGGCAGCCAGGCGGGCAAGAGATTGGCGTTCGGGTGTTGCCACCGGTCTAACCTGCCTGGACGAGCTGGTAATATAACCCCTGCTCGTCCGCAATCAGTTCATCATGGGTGCCGCGCTGTACTTCCGCCCCCTTGTCGAGCACGATGATCTCGTCACAGTCCCGGACCGTGCTCAGCCGGTGTGCGACGATCAGGCAACTGCACCCCCGGCGGCGCAGCGCGTCGTCCACATATTCTTCAGTGGCGGCGTCGAGGGCACTCGTCGCCTCGTCGAGAATAAGCACTGACGGATTGCCCACCAGCGCCCGGGCGATTTCCAGCCGCTGTCGCTGGCCGCCGCTGAAATTGCCTCCGTCTTCGTCGACCTGCGCCCCATAACCGAGCGGTCGGCTCAGGATTTCGTCGTGAATGCAGGCGTCCCTGGCTGCGGATACCAGGTCGTCGTCGGGAATCGCACGGTTCCACAGGGTGATATTTTCGCGTACGTTCGCAGAGAACAGTACGACATGCTGATCCACCATCGACAGGGAGCGTGACATTACTTCGTCGGGAATCTCGTGGCGCGGGCGGCCGTCGAACAGGATTTCACCTGACCAGGGCTGGCAGGCGCCGGCCACCAGGCTGGAGAGCGTCGATTTTCCGGACCCGCTTGGGCCGACCAGCGCGACCCTCTGCCCTGGTTTGATAATCAGGTTGAAATTCTTGAGCAGCGCCGGTCGGCCCGGGTTGAAGCCGAAGGTAATATCGCGTAGTTCCACCTGTCCGGCCAGCCGCAATCGTCCGTTCAATGTGGCTATAGTCTCCGCTGCCTCAGCCGTGCGCGGCAAACTTGGGTCTGCCGGGTTTTCCGTGATGTCGTCCAGGCGTTGCATGTCGGTCTCAATGCCTTGACGCTCGTCGGCCGACTGGACGAAGCGTCCGACGGGTTCCAGGAACATGGCCGCGACTATGAAGAACGCCACCAGTGCGCCAAGGGTCAACTCGCCGGCCATGACCTGGCTTGCCCCAAAGGCCAGTACCACAGCGTGGCCCAGAACCATGAACAGGCCCGGCAGGGCCGTGTTGACGTGGCTGAGTTCGGAGAAGCGCTGGCGTGCGACCAGTTCGCGGGCCTGGTGGCCGCCCCAGCGGGAGAAGAACTCGTCGTCTTCCGCGGTCATCCGCAGGACATCTGCCCGATGCAACATCAACGTGCCGATACCGAGCAGCAACCCCTGCTCACGCCGCAAGGCATGGCTTTCGTCGACCCGGATACGCGTTATTACGCGCACAATCACCGCCTTCAACAGCGCCAGGCCCAGCACGATCAGCGCCAGTATTGGATCGTATGCGAACATGACACCCAGGAATACTGCGCTTATTGAAATTTCGATCAGCAGGCCGGCCAGGTGTACCGACAGGCTATAGGCGATCCTGTCGATGGACAGAATGCGGGCGATAAGTTCACCGACAAGACGGTGGCTGAAATAGTCCATCGGCAGTCGTAACAATTGTGACATACAACGATTCCCGGCAATAACCGAAATCCGGACGGCGAGTCGCCGCAGGCAGCGTTGCTTCAGTAAGGTGAGACCGTAAACCAGGAACGCGGCGGCGACCAGAGCCCCGGCTACCAGACCTCCCCAGGGCTCATTCTCTCCCAGCACCCGATCCACGAATGTGCCCAGCATCAGCGGCGTGACGAGCGCCAGCACGACCAGCATCAGGCCGCACGCAATTGCATAGGCCAGCGCCCCCCAGGAGCCGCGCAACCAGACCGGTATCCGTTGCAGGATGCTGGTGCGAATTCCTCCCCGTTGAAACTCCGGCCCCGGACTGAATTGCAATGCAATATGCGAGTAACTCTTGCTGAACTCCTCCCTGGACAGTTTGCGGCGGCCCGTGGCCGGGTCGTTGAGATATGCCCACTTGCTGTCAAAGCCTTCCAGGATAAGGAAGTGTCTGAATTCCCAGAACAATATAAGTGGAGGCGGGAGATTCCCCAGCAGGTGTGCCGGCATGTGCTTGCCGACGCAAGTGAGGCCGTAGTGCCTGGCTGCCCGCATGATGCCGGCGGCGGTGGAGCCGTCTCGGCTGACCTCACACTTGCCGCGCAACTCGGTAAACGGCACCCAGCGCCCGAAATAGGCGAGTACGCTGCCAAGACACGCGGCGCCGCATTCGGTGGCATGCGTTTGCAGCAGGAGTGGAGTGGTAATGCGCCGCGACTCGCTGTCTCTTACAGGCTTGTTCCTCACTATCCTGATTCTTCTATGGCAGGTGAATACATTCAGCTACCCCAGGTTTCAAGGAGAGCGACGGGCGGGTGCTTGCCCAGTTCTATACGCACGAAACACGGAGTGCCATCCGGCACGGAGAAGTCCGGCGCCTGCCGCAGAACAATGTCGACTCGATGTGCGGGGTTTGAGACCGCGGGGCCGGGAACTGCCGGTCGGCGCTGCAGCGGCTCGGTGGTTACGGAGGCAACCTCACCGTCCAACCATTGCTGCGCGCCGTCAGGCGTCGCTATCTCGACAAATGCCTTCATGCCGGAGTGAACACGGCGTGCAACGCTGCGGGTGACATGGAGCGCCGCCTGCAGTGGTCGGTCGTCATCATCGCGGATTTGTGCGACAGTAGCGCCCGCAGGCAGATAATCGCCGGGAACAGACTGCAATGTCATGATCTCCCCGCCGCTCTGCGTGACTATCAACTCCCTCGCGGCGCGCTGTGCTTCCATCTGCAGCAATGCTACCCGGGCCGAATTCAACACCGAGTTCAGGGTATCCTCGTTTCCACCTGCCTGCCTGATTTCCGACTCCAGCAGGGCTATCCGATTTTGTAACGCCGCCGCTTCACGGTCCAGTTCGGGTACGCTTTGCCGTGCGACCGGCTCGCCGGCATCCACGCGGTCTCCGGAAACGACCAGGAATTCCGCCAGGTATCCGGGCTCGGTAGTGACTATCTCGTGGCGATTTCCCGGCTTGACCAGGACTCCCTCGATAGTGATGCTGCGGGCTATGCTGCCGAACACCGTCCAGACCGCGAGCGCAAGCAGGACCAGGCCGATGCCGGCAAGTATGAACCGTTCGTGGGGCGCGGTTACCCTGAGTAGATGGTCGAGTTCCTGGCGTTTGTTCTTGTTATCTGCCGCATCCTGGAGGAAAGGGTTGTTAAGCATAGGTTACAACTCCCGGGTTTTCTAATCACTATCAGGACATGAACCTACCCTAACAGAAAACATAGCGGTATGCTATACCGGCTGAGAGTCAATCCATGCCGGGCACAACTGCGCCGGCGCAGCCCGGCATGGTACTGGCCGGGTTTACCCGGGCTTTATCGCAAAATACCGCCTGAGAACAAAGTGACCG
The DNA here is from genome assembly GCA_964402775.1 of uncultured Enterobacteriaceae bacterium. Taxonomy (GTDB): domain Bacteria; phylum Pseudomonadota; class Gammaproteobacteria; order Eutrophobiales; family Eutrophobiaceae; genus JAAXHV01. The sequence goes on along the minus strand of CAYOEQ010000029.1, from coordinate 6,902 downwards.
TTGCGCCAGGCATCATACAGCTTCTCCATCTGGTGCATCAACTTGCGGAATTGCCCCCCCCCTCCCATACCGCAAAGGTGCAATAACCTCGCGGACTGGTAATTTCTCTCTATAATCCGCAGGTTGTCCCATTGCCTCTCGTCAAATCCCTCAGCTTCCAGGACTTCGAGACCTGCTTCGCGCAACAACCGGGTATACACAGGTTGTCGCTCCAAATCGTGCATGGCCCAGGCCTCGCACAAGGGCCGAATGAATGTATCATACTGGTTGGCAGTCATATCAGCGCGCGCCATCCAGTCTGATGCTACGATCTTACCCCCTGGCTTCAGGATCCGGTTCACCTCGCGCAGAAAGCGTCCCCGGTCGCTGTAGTGGCGGGCGCTTTCGATATTGACAACCACGTCAACCGAGTCGTCTTCGAACGGCAGGCTTCGGGAACAATCCGCATACCTGAAGCTGACCCTGTTCTCCAGGCCCGCAACACTTACCTTTTTATCGGCTATCTCCAGTTGCAGCCTGCTCAGGTTAATACCTGTGACCGTGCACCCCCGGGTGCCGGCAAGATGGATTGAGGTTCCACCCACACCGCAACCTGCGTCCACCACATGGTGATACTCTTCAATTCCGGCGGGTTCAACAATTTCCTCTATCATGCGTACCAGGGCTTGCGCGAGCCCCGCTGAATCTTTCAGATTCTCGCTACGGTTGGGGCATTCCCCAGGCTCGAACAGCCCCATATGAATATGATCGCGGTTCCATTGCATATAGAACCCTTGGGTGAGCCTGTCGTAGTGGTCCTGGACCAGGCCTTCGTGTTCCGATTTGGGCGCTTCGTGGTCTTTGTTCAATGCCTGGACTCCACGCAACTCATCGAACCATCCTCACTGAAGAACATTCGGTAGTTTGTGGTGACTGGTCTTCGAAAAGTCGAAATTTATCACTAAGTCGGTTAGCCATATCCTGGTAGGTCACCCAGTCAAGCTATCATCATGACCTACCCTAGCAAAAAATACGGCGCTATGCCATAACCGATGATTGACATGCTTTTCTGTTGTAAATATCGAAGATCAACAAAGGCTGATTTATCCATCACCGGATCAGCGCCACGCCCTGCCCAAAACAGCTATAATATTCCCTGATAACTGGTTAGAATGGCCGCTCTATCAATATGGAGCCCCGCGTATGAATCACCTGTTTACCTCGGAATCCGTCTCGGAAGGCCATCCGGACAAGGTGGCGGATCAGATATCCGACGCGATACTGGATGCCCTGCTGGAACAGGACATCCGTTCGCGGGTCGCCTGTGAAACGCTGGTCACGACCGGGCTGGTGATGCTGTCCGGCGAGATTACCTCGCTGGGAAACATCGACTATCCGGAAGTAGCCAGGCAGACCATCCGCGAGATCGGTTACGACTCATCGGAGATGGGGTTTGACGGGAACGGTTGTTCGGTGCTGATGTCGCTTGACAAACAATCGCCTGATATTGCCCAGGGAGTGAATGAAGGTGAGGGGGTTGACCTGGACCAGGGCGCCGGCGACCAGGGCCTCATGTTCGGCTATGCCTGCAACGAGACCGACGTGCTTATGCCGTTCCCCATTACCTATTCGCACCGACTGGTGAAGAAACAGGCCGAAGTGAGAAAATCCGGACAGTTGCCCTGGTTGCGGCCCGATGCCAAGTCCCAGGTCAGCGTCCAGTATGAAGACGGCAAACCGGTCGCGGTGGATACGGTCATTCTCTCGACCCAGCATGATGCCGACGTCAGCCATGACGATGTCACTGAGGCGGTCATTGAGGAGATCATCAAACCGGTCCTGCCCGCGGACATGCTGTCCGCCAAAACCCGCTACCTGGTCAACCCGACAGGCCGGTTCGTCATCGGTGGTCCGGTGGGTGATTGCGGTCTCACCGGCAGGAAGATCATCGTGGACACCTACGGCGGCATCGCCCACCACGGAGGCGGCGCGTTTTCCGGCAAGGACCCGTCCAAGGTCGACCGCTCCGCCGCGTACGCGGCGCGCCGCGTCGCCAAGCATATCGTCGCCGCGGGCCTGGCAGACAGGTGCGAGATCCAGATAGCCTACGCCATCGGCGTCGCCAGGCCGGTCAGCCTGATGGTCAACACCTTCGGCACCGGCGTCATCCCGGAAACCCGTCTGGAAGCCGTGGTGCAGGACATCTTCGATCTGCGCCCAAAGGCCATCATCCGGGAACTGGACCTGTTGAGACCCATCTACCGGCAGACCGCCGCCTACGGCCATTTCGGTCGCGAGGAACCGGACTTTACCTGGGAGATTACGGACAAGCTGGAACAGTTGCGCGAAGCTGCCGGTTAGCTTGTTGAGCAAAAATCATCATGAGCATTTACAGGAAACAGCAGGTAACAGGTAACATGGCTAAAAGATTTTCTGAATTGCGAGCGAAGATGAGTCCCGAAGCGCTTGAGAAAGCAGCCGGCCTGAGTCAGGCAATGCTGGATGAAATGCCGCTTCAGGAACTGCGTTGGGCACGCGCTTTATCCCAGGAGCAATTGGCCAGGACCTTAGGAATAAAACAGGCCAGTGTTTCAAAGCTGGAGCGCCGTACAGATATGTACATACAGACTCTGCGCAACTATATTGAGGCAGTGGGAGGGCAGTTGGAAATCACTGCAAAGTTCCCTGACGGGAAGGTTAAAATAAACCAGTTTGAAGAGGTAAGATGAGAGCGTGATTCCAGGACACCTATAAGATCGGGAGAAAACAAGTTGCCGGTCTCTTATTAATGGGTGACTCGGACTTACTCCGCCAGTTCTTCGGCCAGCATAGCGTATGTGATAAATTGTCTTACATGACGACCTTGACTATCCGAATTGACGATAAGCTCGACTTCGAGTTGCGCGAGATCGCGGCGCGCACGGGCAAACACAAGAGTGAATTCGCTCGTGAAGCGCTAAGGCGACAACTTGCGCTTGAGCGTTTCAATGACCTCAGACAACGCCTGGCACCATTCGCCGAAACCCAGGGCTGGCTGACCAACGAAGATGTCTTTGCGGAGGTGTCCTGAGAAACTTCGCCGGGACATACTCCAGATTGCACTCGCTGAACACCAGATTCTTGTTGGCGGGACAGTTCTTAATATCCTGACTATTTTTCACTGAACTGACAAAAAGTCTTGACTTTCTGTCAGTTTTGTGGCAATATGACAGCGTATTTCAAACGCGTCGTTTACCGTGGAAAGATATCTTACCCCTGCGCTGTCAGAAGAACTGGGCAGGAAAATACTGCTGCTCACCGGGCCGCGCCAGTGCGGTAAAACCACCTTGTCCAGGATGTTGCATCCGGATTACCAGTACATCAATTATGACCTGGCGGAACACCGCCTTTTGCTCAGAGAAAAAAGCTGGGACCGGCGGAAGGCGCTGGTGATTTTTGATGAACTGCACAAGATGGACCAATGGAAGGCCTGGTTGAAGGGCATCTACGACGTTGAGGGTATGCCGCCGGCGCTGCTGGTTACCGGTAGCGCGAGACTTGATGCATTCCGCAAAACAGGCGATTCGCTGGCAGGCAGACATTTTCAGTTCAGGTTACACCCGCTGGACCTCAAGGAAGCGCTGGCATTCTCCGGTTTGAGCAGAGATGAGATTTTTACCCGCCTGATGACGGTGGGCGGATTTCCGGAACCTTTTTTGAAAGGCACACAGGGTTACTATAATCGCTGGAAACGTTCACACATCGACCTCATCCTGAAAGAAGAACTCCTTACCTTGACGGCGGTCAGGGATATTCAATCCATAGAAACCCTGATCGAATTGCTGCGGACCCGGGTCGGCAGTCCCGTTTCCGCCAACTCGCTCGCCCGCGACCTGCAAAAAAGTCCCAATACCATCCGTCATTGGCTGAAACTTCTGGAAGACCTGTACGTGATCTTCAAGCTGGTCCCTTACCACAAAAATATCGCGCGCGCCCTCCTCAAGGAACCCAAGTACTATTTCTATGACAACGGCATGGTGCAGGGAGACGAGGGAGTCAGGCTGGAGAACCTGGTAGCCTGCGCCCTGCTGAAAGAAGTGCATCGTGCGCAGGACGTGGACGGCGCAGACCTTGATTTACAGTACCTCAGGACCAAGGACGGTCACGAAATCGATTTTTTGATCACCAAGGAAAAACAGCCTCACCAGCTCATTGAAGTGAAGTGGAAAGACGCCAGCCTCAGCCGGAACTTCAAAAAATTCCTCCCTGCTGAACCGCTGTCACGCATACAGATCGTCGGCGAACTCGCGCAGAGCAAATCCTACCCCGACGGTGAGCGGATAGAACCGGCTAAAGAGTTCCTGAGGGGATTTTCATGGGAAGCTTCTGCAGATGAAGCACGTTGAGACAGATTGAAGGGCGGCATCAATGAATTATAATAACAGTGCTTTACTGTCTGACTTGGGCATGAATCTTAAAGAAATTGCGACCATTCAGGAGCGTCTGAAGCAACTCGAGATCGAAAGATCAAAGCTTGAGAACCGACTTGCCGAACTTCAGACCATGAGTACATCTGAAGAAGCCGAAACGCAGACCAAGGGACTTGTGACAAACCTTTCCCGGGAGAGTGAAAAGATCGCCCTGTTTCGCTCCCTGTTCCTCGGGCGCGAAGATGTGTTCCCGAAACGATGGCAAAATGCCAAGACAGGCAAGGCTGGTTATGCGCCGGCCTGTGGCAATGAGTGGGTGTCCGGCATATGCGGCAAGCCCAAGGTCAAATGTGGTGAGTGTCCGAATCAGGATTTCCTAAGAATAACCGACGAGGTAATCGACGGGCATTTACGCGGACGTCAAACGATAGGCATCTATCCCATGCTTACTGACGGCGCCTGCTGGTTTCTTGCCGCCGATTTCGATAAACAGACATGGCAACGGGATGCGGAAGCCTTTCTGGCAACTTGTCGGTTAAAACAGATACCGTCAGCCCTTGAGAGATCGCGTTCCGGCAATGGCGGGCACGTGTGGATATTCTTCGCAGAACCAGTGCCTGTGCCACTTGCTCGACGCCTTGGCGCGCACATGTTAACCGAGACCATGAAGCGCAATCCCGACATCGGCTTTGAGTCCTACGACCGGCTTTTTCCAAACCAGGATACCATGCCGGATGGCGGGTTCGGCAACCTCATTGCGTTGCCTCTGCAACATGGCCCGCGCCAGAATGGCAATAGTGTTTTTCTTGACGAAAGTTTCGAGCCCTGTCGAGATCAATGGGCGTATCTCTCAACACTGTCCCGCCTGACCCTGGCGCAAGCAATAGCAGTCGTCGAAGCCGCAGATCGGCAAGATCAGGTAATAGACTTGCGCCAGCCGCTTAATGAGGAGAATGAGGAGCCTTGGGGCGAACCGCCCTCGCAACTCAAACTGGTGCCGGATACTGCAGCCCTGCTACCCAAGAGCCTGGACATAGTTCTGGGTAATCAAATTTACATCCCGCGTGCCGGATTGCCTCCTGGTTTAATAAACCGACTCATCCGGCTTGCTGCTTTCCAGAATCCAGCCTTTTACCGTGCCCAGGCGATGCGACTTTCAACGTTCGGGATTCCCCGCGTTATTTCTTGTGGAGAATTGCTGTCGCGTCATATTGCCTTGCCGCGCGGTAATCGCGAAGAAATGGAGCAGTTGTTTAAGGAGTTGGACATACGAGTGAATCTGCGTGACGAACGTTACCCCGGCCACAAGATCAAGACAGACTTTCTTGGTGAATTGACACCAGAGCAGGAAGCTTCTGCCGATGCTCTTCTGGCACACGATACCGGGGTGCTGGCAGCAACAACTGCGTTTGGAAAAACTGTTGTTGCCGCCTCCATTATTGCCGCTCGCAAGACCAACACGCTCATCCTGGTGCATCGCCGTCAACTCATGGATCAATGGATTGCGCGGCTCGGGGTGTTCCTCGATCTTCCTGCTTCCTCGATCGGGCAACTTGGCGGCGGCAAACGCAAGCTTGGTGGTATTGTCGATGTCGCCGTTATTCAGAGTCTGGTGCGTAAAGGCGAGGTTGATGGTGTGATTTCCGACTACGGTCATTTAGTAGTTGACGAATGTCACCATATATCCGCTGTCAGTTTTGAAACTGTCACCCGCTGTGCGAAGGCAAAATATGTCCTGGGACTTTCGGCGACAGTTACCCGTCAGGATGGGCACCATCCGATCATCTTCATGCAATGCGGCCCGGTACGATTCCGGACTACCGCAAAAGCGCAAGCCCGCAAGCGTCAATTCAAACACCGGGTGATACTGCGCCCAACTGAATTCCAACTTTCGGCGGAAATTGGGGAAAAGCATATTCCTGTTCAACGAATTTATACGGCTCTGTCTATGGACGAGAAACGCAATACACTGATTTTCGACGATGTATTGAAGACTCTGGACGAACAGCGTTCGCCTGTCATCATTACCGAACGCAAGGACCATGCCCACCAACTTGCCGAGAGACTCAGCCGTTTCGCGCGGAATGTCCTCCTGTTTCACGGCGGTATGGGGGTAAGGCAACGGCGCGAGATCATGCAACGACTTGAGGAGATAGCCGAAACGGAAGAGAGGGTTTTGATCGCGACGGGTCGTTATATCGGCGAAGGTTTCGACGATACCCGTCTTGATACGCTGTTTCTTGCGATGCCTGTTTCCTGGAAAGGGGTTCTGGCGCAATATGTTGGCCGCCTTCATCGACCAAATCCCGCCAAACGGGAGGTGCTTGTTTACGATTATGTAGATTACGCTGTTCCAATGCTCAAGCGTATGAGCAAAAAGCGCCTTCGGGGTTATGAAAATCTTGGCTACTTCGTCGAGAATGCAGGCGGTCAGTAACGTTGTTACTTAACCAACCGCAGGGAAGTCAATCAACCCGCGTCCGCAACATCGGATAATGCGTGTTATGCCCGCTG
>CAYOEQ010000028.1:5164-20883 GCA_964402775.1 uncultured Enterobacteriaceae bacterium | reverse complement strand
CAGGTTTTCCTCCCGCTTTTGCGCGGTGACGACGATTTCCTCTATCTGCGGGTAAACGGCGGTGGGGAGGACCAGGACGATGACTGCAACACTCAACAACAATAAATTGTAACGGTGCCTCATAACACAACCCTCCAAGCAATGTGTATCGGTGCCCTGTACGGATACATGGCAGACAACCAGTATGAGGCTATGGGCGCCGCCGGTCTTATTCCCAGCGGAAACAAAACATGTCTGTAGCGGTAATAGACATCAAAACAATTAACCAATTTCTCAATTCCGCTTTGAAAAGAAGCATACTTGTCATTGTGGTTTTCGCCATTGTCCGGCAATTTTCAGCAACCAGTTCCGGAACGCCACGACCGGTGCGTAGTCCGATTTGTCAATCGGGGTGACAAGATAATAGGCGGCATTATTGTTTTGCAAGGGGCTGCCCTGAACCACCACCAGCTCACCCCGTTCCAGTTCGCTTTGAATAAGAAATTCTGGCAGGAGCGCCAGACCAATCCCTGCTACGGTTGCCTGAATAAGGATGGAGAACTGTTCGAACAACATACCGCGCTGTTGGCATGGCGGGACGTCATTGAGTATCAGCCAATCACGCCAGGCCTCAGGCCGGGAAGAAAGATGCAACAGCGGCAGGCCGGGTATATCCCGTGCGTGCATGATCGGGCACTGGTTCAGTAATGCCGGCGAAGCAACGGGCACCACTTGTTCTTCCATTATGAAATCGCTGTGCGTGTTGGGCCAGTCCGGTTTGCCATAATGAATAGCCGAATGCTGATTTTCGCCGTGAAAATCGAAAGGCGAGAGTTTCGTGACAAAATTGACAATGATATCCGGGTGTTGCTTCAGGAAAGCAGGGAAACGGGGCATCAGCCAGCGTGTGCCGAACGCAGGCAGTACTGCCAGGTTAAGATTCCCGCTGAGCGGGCTCGTGATGACGTTCAAAGACGCGTTGCGGATGGTCTCCAGGGCCGCGCGGATTTCCAGCGCATAGGCTTTCCCCGCTTCGGTCAACTGAATATCTCTGCCACTCCGTTCAAAAAGCGCCGTGTCCAACTGGCTTTCAAGGGCCTGGACCTGTTTGCTGACTGCCCCCTGAGTCAGGTTCAGTTCACGCGCCGCGGCGGAAAAGCTGCCTGTTCTGGCGGCCGCGTCAAATGCCGTCAGCATACTTGTGCTGGGGTAAAGCCGCCGCTGAAGAAACATCAGGAAGTATTACCTTTGCTCATGGTTGCATGAAATAAAATCGTTTGACGACTGGCGCCGGATTATACACTCTTTGACCTGCTGCACAGAAGGAACTTCTGCCGTAGCGCGGCCTCAATCCAAGGCTCTGAAAATGCCGGGGACGGCATTTTTGCTATGTAATATCAGGGTATGCAGAGACCTGCATGAGAGCCTGGAGGTTACTATCAATTACCAAGCGGGTGATCCTATGACGACACATGTAAACTATCAGCCTTCGGCAACAGAACAAGCCTTCCTGGCGTCAATAGAAAACGGCAAGTATAACCGCCGGATTATCAAGGGCCTGAAAAAATTTGTCGACAAGAGCGTGCCGGACGCCATGCGCTCGTTCTACAGCCAGGACGAATTGCAGTCTTTGCTGGCGCTGAAAGACACGATGAGAGACATCGAAGCGCGTATGCCGGTTAAAGTGACCCGGCACTACTTCGAACTGGCGAAAAACAGTAAACCTCTGCAAACCCTGGTCAAGGCAAGCCCCAGGGAAACCTTTGACCTGGAAGGGGCGCCGGACCCCGGCAAACAAATGGATTACAGTCCCGTGGAAGGCCTGATACACAAGTATGAATTGGGATTGATCTATGTGGCTTCGACCTGCTCTGCCCATTGCCGTTTTTGTTACCGTGAAGAATTGATCGCCAGAAAGGACGTGCAACGGCCCGATGGAACGGTGGCGCCCAAGGGTCTGGCGCAAATCGGCGATATCGTGGCCTACATAAGGGAACACAATCACCGGGTGTCGGAGAACGGCGGCAGGCACCCGGATACCGGACGCGAGAAACTGAGAGAGATTCTCATGTCCGGCGGCGACCCCATGGTGCTCAGTAACCAGAACATCGGCGCCTGGCTGGCTGCTCTGGCCCAGGCCGGCGTTGAATCGATTCGCATCGGCACAAAGGAACTGGCATTTTACCCGGACCGCTTTGATGACACCTTTTTCGATATGCTGGACAAGTTCCACGCCATCTACCCGGAAACCAGCTTGAGAATGATGGTTCACTTTAATCACCCGGATGAATTTTTGCACAAGGACAATGGCGGCCAGTACATTGAAAATCCCGCCGGCGGCATGAAATGGCTTGACAATACCCGGGCCGCCGTGAGACGGCTGCGCGAGCGTAGTTGGATCACTATTGACAACCAGGCGCCCATCATCAACGGCATCAATAATGACCCGGACGCTTTACGAGTGATGCAACGTGAATTAAAACGTAACGGTGTGGAAAACCATTATTTCTTCTGCGGCCGCGACATCGTCGGGCACAAGGCGTTCAACGTGCCCATCGAAGAAGCCTGGCACGTATTAAATGAGTCGCAAAAAGGGCTGTCCGGCGTTGAAACGCATGCGCGTCTGTCAATCACCCACTACAAGGGCAAGACTGAAGTTGCCGCGGTGACCAATGATCCGTTGCCGGGCGTGCGTGGGGGAGAACACGGTGTTGTCATTTTCAAATTGTTACGTTCTGCCGCGGCGGCGCATGAACGTTGCAAGGTGACGATAGTGGGCCGGAATCCGAAGGCAATCTGGTTCAGTGGTTATGATGACCGCGTCCTGTACGATGAAGCCGGATTGTATTCCATGTACGGAATACAGTTACGGCACAGCCAGCCGGCCCTTCGGCCTGTGGTCAACAGTTGATCGGGAATTCTCAGCAGCCGGCACGGAAGCCGGGCGCAGCATGCCGGTACCGGGCAGAACCTCAGTCGTCCGTCGCGCCGGACAGCGCCGGCTTGTATCGCCGGGCGCTGGCAGTGATGCCCGGTGGTTGCAGCCGTAACACCATCCTGCGTAAACCCTGTCCGTTGTATGCTGATTATGGCCGCGGCTGTTACCTTGTGGACAAAGCCGGCGTCAGCAGAATGGACTTTTCCAACAACCTGGCGTCATTGATCCACGGTCACGCGCATCCGGCGATCGTGTGCGCCGTGACCGAACAACTGCAGAAAGGCTCGGCTTGTACGCTTGCGACTGAGAGTGAGGTGCGTTTTGCAGAACACCTGTGCAGCCGTAACGACGGGTTTGAGCAGGTTCGCTTTGTCAATTCAGGGACCGAAGCGGTGATGTGTTGTATAAAAGCCGCCAGGGCCTACACCGGCAAACCAAAGATTGCCAAGGTCGAAGGCGCCTACCATGGTTCTTACGATTACGCGGAAGTCAGCCAGACGGCAAAACCGGAAAACTGGGGAGACCCGGGCAGCCCATCCAGCGTGCCTGTCGTCCACGGGACACCTGAAACCGCGCTGGACGACGTCATCGTTATCCCGTTTAACGATGCGCGGCGCGCCCTGTCCCTGCTGAACCGCCAGGCGCATGAAATTGCCTGTGTCCTGGTGGATATGCTCCCCCATCGCGTGAACCTGTCGCCCGTTTCAGCGGAATTTATCACTGAAATATACCAGTGGACACGCGCTAATAACGCGCTGCTTGTCGCCGATGAAGTCATTACGTTTCGCATGAATTACGGCGGCGCGCAGGCGTGGTTTGACCGGCGTCCGGACCTGACCGCGCTCGGCAAAATAATCGGCGGCGGCTTCCCGGCAGGGGCCGTAGCCGGCCGCAGGGAGATTATGCAGATCATGAATCCCCTGTCGGAGCGGTATTTGTTTCCCCTGTCCGGAACGTTTTCTGCCAACCCGGTCAGCATGGTGGCCGGTCTGGCCGCAATGGAAATATATGACGAGACAGCGGTACAACGCCTCAACGCACTGGGTGAGCGGGCGCGCGCCGGCATTGAACAAGCCATCCGCATTGCCGATGTCCCTTTCAGCGTCAGCGGCGCCGGCTCCATGTTTCGCGTGCACGTAAAACCCTCGGCGCCGCAGGACTATCGCGCCTCCTTTCTTGATGAGGCAGAGGCCGCGGCGCTGGATGCCCTGGTACAGAGGCTGTTTGATAACGGCGTCATGCTTATCAACACTTGCACCGGCGCATTATCGACCGCCATGACCGAACGGGAGGTGGACACGTTCCTTGAGATTTTTCTGAATACGCTCAGGCAGACCGGCCACTGCCGCCAGCGCGCAGGAACAGCGGCCGCTCAGGCCTCTTTCACTTCAAAGCTGATGCCCTGAGCCAACGGCAATTCGTTGGAATAGTTGGTCGTCGCGGTGCAACGGCGCATATACCCTTTCCACGCATCGGAGCCGGACTCGCGCCCGCCGCCCGTTTCTTTTTCCCCGCCAAAGGCGCCGCCAATCTCCGCGCCGCTTGGTCCGATGTTGACGTTGGCAATGCCGCAATCGCTGCCTGCCGCAGACAGGAACAACTCCGCCTCGCGCAGGTTCTGCGTAAAGATACATGAAGACAAACCTTGCGGCACGTCATTGTGCAGGCTCAAGGCCTGCGCAAAATCCGAATACGGAAGCACGTACAGGATCGGGGCAAAGGTCTCCGTCCTGATAATATCGTGTTGCGTGTCTGCTTCGACGAGGGCCGGGGTTACGTAATAGGCCTGTTCCAGCCCGGCAATGTTCACGCGTGCGCCGCCGTGGATGCGGAAACCCCGGCCAGTCGCCAGGGCCAGCGCTTCCTGCATTGTTTCAAACGCCTGCCGGTCGATCAACGGGCCCATCAGTGTGTCCGGCGCGAAAGGATTGCCGACCCGCACCTGTTCATAGGCGCGACAAAGTTCCGTGATTAATTCGTGGTAGACCTGCTCGTGCACGATAAGACGTCTCAAGCTGGTGCAACGTTGGCCGGCGGTTCCTGCCGCAGAGAAAACGATTGCGCGCACGGCCAATTCCAGGTCTGCCGACGCGGTGACAATCATGGCATTATTGCCGCCCAACTCCAGGATACAACGCCCGAAACGTTGCGCCACCAGCGGCGCCAGCGCGCGTCCCATGCGAGTGCTGCCGGTAGCGCTGATAAGGGGCACTCGAGGGTCGCCCGCCAGTTGTTTGCCGGCCTGCGCGTCCCCGACCACGACCTGTAACAGGCCGGGCGGGGCAGCAGCGACTTTTTCCGCCGCGCGCCGGAACAACTGCTGGCAAACCAGGGCGGTAACCGGGGTTTTTTCCGACGGTTTCCACACCACGCTGTTACCGCAGATACAGGCCAGCGCCGCGTTCCAGGACCAGACCGCCAGCGGAAAATTAAACGCGCTGATGACACCCGTCACGCCCAGCGGGTGCCAGTATTCCGCCATTTTATGCTCGGCGCGTTCAGAGGGCATGGTCAGGCCGTAGAGCTGGCGCGACAGGCCCACGGCAAAATCGCAGATATCGATCATCTCCTGTACCTCACCCAGGCCTTCCTGGTAAATCTTCCCTGTTTCCAGGGTAACCAACGCCCCCAGCGCGGTTTTCGCGTTGCGCAGTTCTTCCGCGAACAGCCGAATCAATTCCCCCCGGCGCGGCGCCGGCGTCAGGCGCCAGGCGCGCCAGGCTTGCGCGGCGGCTTCGATTTTATCGTCTGTACTGTCCGGAGTATCGGGTCGGACCCGGGCAATTTCGCTGCCGTCAATGGGGGAGGAAACCACTGATTCCCCTCCGGTCAAGGCGGCGTCAGAGAGTTCCAGGGCAGTGAGTATCGCGTTCAGGTTGGTTGGATTTTGCATCAGTGTACCTCCTGCGGGACTTGCCGGTAATAACTGCCGAAGCGGTTGGCGAGGAAATCCCGCAACTGTACCTGCTCCTGCCGGACGTGGCCGGCTTGTGGCAGCGCACCCTCGCGTACTAAATCCAGCAAGGCGCAAACACTGGCAGCCGTGGTGATTTGAATTGCGCTGCACTTTTGTCCGTTGACCTCCCGGCCGTAGATTTTGTTGGCATAGGTCTGTTGCAGTAACCGATCCTCGCTTTTGCCGCTCACGCTGACGAATATCAGCACCACGTCCTGAAAGGTCATCGGCACGGCGTGCTCCAGTACATCTTTCAGCACCTCCCTGCGTTCAGCCAGACGCAAATCCTGTAACAGTGTTTTCATGATGTCACGGTGGCCCGGATAGCGTATGGTCTGGTAGCTCAGGTTTCGTACCTTCCCGCGCAAGGTGTCACTGAGTGTGCCAAGACCGCCCGAGGTATTGAATGATTCGTAGCAAACCCCGTCCAGCGAAAATTCTTCGCGTTGTTCCAACGGCGGCACTTCCGTCAATTCGCCGTTGACAATGGCGGTGCAGGGTCCGCAATATTCGTTAATCAGCCCTTCCGTGCTCCAGGTCAGGTTGTAGCTGAGTGAATTGGTCGGGTATTCCGGCAATGCGCCGACGCGCAGGCTGACTGTATCCAGTTCGTCGAATTGTTGCGCAATGTCGTTGGCCACAATCGATATAAATCCAGGGGCCAGGCCACATTGTGGAATGAATGAGGTGCTCGCATTCTCCGCCATGGCCTTGACCTTACGGGCGCTGGCGACGTCCTCCGTGAGGTCCAGGTAATGCACGCCGGCACGCGCAGCGGCGCGAACGATGGGCGCCGTCAGATAATAAGGTCCGGCGCTGATGACGGCAAAATGACCGGCCAGCGCCGTTGTCAAAACGTCGCTGTCGGACACGTCCAGACAACGTTTATTCAGTCGCGGCCGGTCCGGCACATGGGCGAGTTGGCTGGCTGATGCGTCGATCAAGGTAACCTGGTAGTCATCGGAATCGATAAGAAAGTTACAAATCATCCCACCAATCCTGCCGGCGCCGACCAAGGCTATCGGGAGCATACCTGAACACCTCTCGCATTGGTCAGTACCTGTATGGCCTTGTCCACCATAAGATCCAACTCCGGTCGCTTGATGGTCAGTGGCGGCGCGAGCCGCAGCACGTTATCGTGCGTTTCCTTGCATAATATTCCCTCTCGCATCAACTGCTCACAATATGCCCTCGCCGGCAGTGTCAGCTCTATGCCGATGAAAAGTCCTTTCCCCCTCACGTCAACCACCTGTTTGCAGCGCAGTTCACGTCTTAATCTCTCCACTGCATAAAATCCGGATTCCCTCGATCGTTCGGCCAGGTCTTCATTCACAATGACGTCCAGGGCGGCACAGCCCACCGCGGCTGCCATCGGATTGCCGCCGAAGGTGCTGCCATGCTGTCCGGGGCCGAATAAACCCAGTACCTGACGGGAAGACAACACGGCGGAAACCGGGTACACGCCGCCACCGAGCGCTTTACCCACAATCAATATGTCCGGTTTGACGTCTTCCTCGTATTGATAACAGAACAATTGACCGGTGCGGCCCAGGCCGGTCTGGATTTCATCCAGGGCAAGCAGCAGGCCGTGTCGCTGACAAAGGCGCTGAACGGCTGCAAGGTAACCCGGCGCCGGAATATTCACCCCTGCCTCGCCTTGAATCGGCTCAATTAAAACGCCGGCAGTGTTATCGGTCAGCGCGTCTTCTATTGCAGCGACGGAATTGTAGTCAACCACCCTGAAGCCTGGCGCCAGCGGGCCGAAGTTGTCCCGGTAAACGGGCTCGGATGACATGCTGATCGCACCTATAGTCCTGCCGTGGAAGTTGTTGGCACAAACAATGATTTCCGCCTGGTTATCCGGTATCCCCTTGACCGAATAAGCCCACAGTCGCATTGTCTTGAGCGCAGTTTCGACCGCCTCAACACCCGTGTTCACCAACAATCCAAGCTCCATTTGACTCAGCCGGCACAGTTTTTCCAGGAAAATACCTGTTTGGTCGTTGTAAAACGCGCCGGAGACCAGGGTCAGACGTCCCGCTTGTTCATGCAGGGCGCGGATTATCGCGGGGTGGCGGTGACCTTGGTTAACGGCTGAATAAGCGCTCAGACAATCGAGGTATCGATTATCCTCCAGGTCCCATAACCAAACGTCTTGCCCACGCTTGAGAACGACGGGCAAGGGGTGGTAATGGCGCGCGGTATAACAGTTGGTTAGTTCAATTAACGCCTTCTGTGTATTCATGCCAGGCCTCAGTCTGGTCCGGATTTGCCGGCAGGCAACTCCTTACAAGCCATGCGCAGTCCGGGTGAGCAACGGAACCAGTCCGTTTACCGAACAGGCCGGCGATCAATTCCCTGGTGACAATGCCGGTCCGGTTACAGACGTCCAGCAGGGGATTGAACTCGACGACGTCCAGGGATCGCATCAGTCCCGAAGCATAAAGCATCTCCGTACAGAGTCGGGCTTCTCTATAGCTCAGACCGCCGAACACTTTTGTGCCCGTGCCGGGCGCGATCATCGGATCCAGGCAATCAACATCAAAACTGACGTGCAACCAGGCGTTTTTTTTCTCAACGTCAGCCAGAATGCGTTGCATAACCTGTTTCATGCCTGTTTTACCAATCAACTGCATATCAAATACCTGTGCGTCGGTTTCCGCTAACAACCGGTTTTCTGCACTGTCTATCGCGCGCACCCCCACCTGGTAGAGGTTTTCTGTTTTCAGCAGCGGTTGTTTATGTCCCAGGGCCAGTAAGGCAGGATGGCCAAAACCGGCGACCACCGCGGCCGGCATACCGTGGATGTTGCCACTGGGTGTCGTATCAAAGGTATTGAAATCTGCGTGCGCGTCAAACCAGAGCACCGCCAGAGACTGCCTGGTTTCCTCACAATGTTTTGCCACGGCCGCGATGGAACCGATTGAAACAGAGTGGTCCCCGCCGATAACCAACGGCAAGGAGCCGCCTTGCAAGGCCTCGCAAGCCTTGTCCCTGACCGACCGGCACCAGATAACGGCGCCGTCCAGTTTCTGCAACGACGTCTCGTTACCGAATGATCTGGCCGGTCCGCCTGCGTTGTCAACCTGCCTGATGTCGTACCCTAATGCCGTTAACTCTTCGAGCAGCCCGGCTGCCCGGAGTACTGCAGGACCCGCTGAGACCCCGGCGCAATTTGCGCCGGGGTCGGCAGGGGCGTTTATGAGTGAAATTGAAGAATGAGCGCTATTCATGATCCCGGGCCAATCAGATTACCCGCGGCCTGTATGATGCCTCATTGTTGAGGTCAGAAAAAGCTGTCGATTTTGACGTATTCACGGAAAAACCACTCAAATTGGTAAGGCAGTCCGACAATCTGGTAACTACCGCGTGCAGGATGCAACTTCAACCATTTATAGTGTTGAAAAAAACCATTGGATTTCACATAATTTACCGGCAACCCGGCAAATTAACGCGATATTTCTACATGCTGAACAGGACCAACAAGCTGCCGTTGTCCCCGGCGCGTATGAACGCAGGCGCATCCCTTTTTCCATCCCTCGAGAGGCAGTCCGGCTGATGCGGGACAACTGGATAATAAACACGAAGTTATTGCCGCCGGGGTTGCCCGCCAGGCAGCTCGCGCGTACGCAACTGCTGGAGCAAGCCGGCCATCGCGAAGCCTGCAAACTGAGCCTGGTCCATGCGCCGGCGGGCTACGGCAAGACGACTTTTCTGAAACAATGGTACGAGCGCCATGTGAGTAACAATGGCGTTGCCGCCTGGCTTTCCCTGGATGAGGAGGAAAAAACCCCGGGCTTGTTTTTCAGCTACCTGGTCGCGTCCTTGCGGAAGGCGGACGTACCCTGTGAGGCGCTGACCGACATGGCCGGCCGGGGAATTGACGGGGCGCCTGCCGGGTCTGTCGCAGCAAGCATCATCAACACGCTGGAGCAATTTGACGGGGAATTGCTGCTGTTTTTTGATGACTATCACCTGGTCTCCGGCAAAGCCGTGAACGCATTGATGCAGAAAACCATCTCCCGTCTCCCGGATAACGTGAGTTTCGTGCTGTCTTCCAGGTCACTGCCGGAACTGAAGGTGCAGGGCCTGCTCAACCAGGGCAAGGCGAGAGAGATCACGGCCGCGGATTTGCGTTTCAACCTGGCAGAGACAGCCTCAGTCATAGAGCACAGGTTTCAGAGCGTCGAACTGGAACAACTCTGGGAAAGGACCGAAGGCTGGCCGATTGCTTGCCAGATGATTAACGTGTTGCTCAGAAACAAGCTGTTCGATACAAAATACATTGATGTCTTTTCCGGTCGAACGACCGGACTGGCAGCCTATATCACCGAGCAGGTGTTCACTTCATTAGACAGGAACCAGCAGCAGTTTCTGTTGTATACCGCCATCACCAACCGCTTCACCTGCGACCTGGCGAGCGTGCTGTGTGACGGCATTGATTGTTGGGGGATTCTGGAAAGTCTCACAAGGCAGGACTTGTTCCTGGTGCCGCTGGATACGCAGGGCGAATGGTATCGTTATCACCAATTGTTTCGCGAGTACCTCAACGAGCGCTTGCGGCGCAACGAGGGGAAAATAGTCTCCCGCCTGCACCTCAAAGCGGCAGAATGGCTGTTTGATAACAATTATATCCCCGAGGCTGTGGAACATGCCCTGAAGGGAAACGATATGCAGTTGGCGGCAGAAATGGCCGAGAGTCTGGGGGGCTGGCGTCTTATCTACCAGGACAAGCTGGACTGGTTGTTGAATATACTGGAACGCATAGAAAAACCGGTTCTCAGGACGTTCCCCAGGTTATTCATGGCAGAAATTATTGCACTGGTAAAACGCGGCAGGCCGCAAGAGGCGCTGCGCCAGGCCAACGCAATACACGCTCAGACCAATGGCTTTGATCTCTGGGCCGGCAAGCCGGTGGAACCACTGCTTGGCATGGAATTACGCCTGGTGAAAAATTTAATCCTGGAGGATTATAACGACCAGCCTGTATCGGAAACGACATTGGCCGACGCGCTGGGGCAGTTGAAGTCCATTCCCAACGATGATTACCTGTTGAAAGCGTTGTTGCATGACGCCTTATGCAGCGCCTGCATCGACGCCGGCATGGTGGATAAGGCAGACAGCCACAACAGTAATGCCCGGATCATGTATAAAAAAGCCGGCTTCCATTATGGCGCAATTTACCTGTACTACCACCGCGCCCACCTTTACATGGAATGCGCAAGGTTGCAGGAGGCCGATAAGGAATTGCAGAAGGCCAGACAGGTTACCAGCGACCGCTTCGAGACAAATTTCAATATTGTTGCCAATACGTCTGCGTATCTCGCCGACCTGGCTTTTATGAGGAACCAGGTTCATGAGTCCCGGCGCCTGCTCGGCACGGCGCTGGATCATATCGAGCAACACGACGGCTGGTTCGACCTGTACGCCAGAGCGTATACCACAGCCGCCGCCGTTGCATTGACAACGAACGGTATAGGGGATGCTGCCGCGGTACTGGAGCGCGCGCGCAGAACGGCCCGGGAGCGCAGCCTGCCACGCTTGACAACAATAAGCGACCTCATGAAAATCAAGTTGTTATTGTTGGCTGAGCGATTGCCGGAGGCTCAGGAGTTGGCTGAGCGCGTGGCGATAAACACACTGGTCAGGCAGAGGCCGGACCGGGACAACCTGTCAGTGTTCCTGCCGGAACGGGCCACGTTGGCGCTGGCGCGGTTACGGTTGTCACAGAACAAAGCAGATTGCGTACCGGATTTACTCCGGCCGCTGGCGCATACCCTGCAGGCAAGCGGGCGTTATCGTCTCCTGGTCGAGGTCTGGCTGTTGCTGGCGCGAGCGGCGTACAAGCTGAATGATGACGGCGCCACGGAGGACTGCTTCAGCAAGGCCGTTTACCTGTCCATGAACGAGGACTACAAGCGCCCGTTTATCGATGAGGGGGTGGAAACAACGAAGATCTACAATTTCATACGCGATAACCGGCTTATCAAAATGTATAACCGGCCGTACCGAACCTTCCTGGCAGGTATTCGTCGTGATATCGAGCAGGCGGCGCGCGGCGTCAATGAGCGTCTGGCTGAATTCGACCTCACGCCCAAGGAATACAAAGTTATCACGGAACTGGCAAAGGGCTATACGAATAAGGAAATCGCCTCCATCCTGTATATTTCCGAAGACGCAGTTAAATACCGGTTGAAGAAACTCTTCAGAAAATGGGACGTCACCTCGCGCGCGGCAGCCGTTCGCAAGGCCAGGGATAGCGCGATTTTATAGGCGCGGCTTGCGGATGAAATGACAGGACGTTTTCATCCGCAACTTTGTCTTAGCATGCTCTTTAACAGTAAGTAGCTTAACGCCGCCGTTAACAGTGAGTCACAGGAAGCGATACCGGTTAAATGAAACCATTCCTGGTCGGCTGCGTACGCGGCGGCTATTCCGAATAACCAGGATATGAGCGCGATGCCGGAGACGCCGGTGTCCTGTTCCATCTTATCCAGGTCATAATGTCCCCTGTTAAGAATGAAATAGTCAACGACGTAGATACCTGCAATTGGGGTGAAAATAATTCCGAGGGAGAAAATAAAGTCGATGAAATGTTCCAGTATCCCGAAAAGGGCGATGGCGGTTCCCGCTATGCCGGACGCGACGGCTATCTGCCATTCAGGAAATTCAGGGATTATGGAAGCAATGCTTAAAGAACAGCCATACAAGTTGACAGAATTGGTGATCCAACTGGAAAAAACCACCAGTACAAACGCGGACATACCCAGCCCAACGCTCAGCATTAATTCAAGAACGTCGGATTCGCCGGTGTGGATGGCAGCAAATGCGGCGATTGTATAAGCAAAAGTTGCGGCTAGAAAATACGGAATAAACGAAGCCATGACGGAATCCCACCAGGTTCGACCATAACGAGTAAAATCAGGCATGATCACAGCGGCGACGATAAAGCTGCCAACCACTGCAGAAATTGCTTTCCCTTGTGTAATGTGCTGTTGTGCCGGAACTCTCAAAAGTTCAGAGAGCGATGCATGGGAAAATATATTGCTCAACAAAATGGTAAATATCAATACCTGTAACGGGACAACCAACAAGGCAAGTCGCTGTACGGATTTGAAACCGAATATCGCCCCTGCAGTCATTAATATGCCACCTGACAAAACGAAGATCCAACGTTCCAGTTCGGTTTCGGTCAGGGACAACCACAATCCCTGTGCTGCTTGCCCGAATAAGTAGACATTCACACCAAACCACCCAAACAATGACAAGGCCATGCAAAAGGCAACCACTTTTGACCCCCGCAGGCCGAAGGAAAATCGCATCAGCAAATAGGTACTGACCCGGTTACGCAGGCCAAGCAACCCTGTGACAGAGCCGATAATCGCCAGGATAAGGCCGCCCCATAGAAATGCGTTAAATGCAGCCTCAGCGCCGGCTGCCGACAGCTGTATCCCGAGAAGCAAAGTCGGCAGGGAAAAGGCTAATGCGGTATTAATCAGTGAAATACGCAATCCGGGTACGGAAATTTTTGACGGCACCGGTCTGGTTGCGTAGTCTTCAGCTAACTTGTCGAAACTTGTTTTGTTATTTGTCACAATGAGTTTTCGTTGAGGTGGCCCATTCACCATCCCGACACTAAAAAAGCCCCATTCGTTAATGGGGCTTTTTTGTAGGCGAGGCTACCAAATCGGATTTTCAGTAGTCCAATCTCATCTCTATACCAAATGCTCTTGGGAAATTCACCCCTCTGCCGGCTTCCGTATCGCTGTAGGTGAAGGCTTCCGCAGAAGTACGCTCGTCAGTGACATTTTTCGCGTATGCAGTCAGCGACCAGTTGGCAACCTTCAATCCCAGGTGAAGATTTAGAATATCAGAGGCATTATTTTGAAGTACGTTATCGTGCTCAAAACTGAGTTTTCCGGTGCGATTGTAGTCCAGTCTTGAGACGATATCCCAACCTTCCCGGTAGGTCCAGGTATACTGGGCACTGGCATTGACGGTGTATTCTGGAACGTAGGGAATTTTGTTGCCATCGTATGCGCCGGTACCGTCAAAATCCTCAATTTCAGTATCCGACACACCCAAGCCAAAAGATAAATCCAGTCTATCCATCAGATTTGCCGAGAGCTCGAGGTCTACCCCGATTATTTCAGCTTCGTCTATCGTCAAAACTCCTATTGTAAACGTATCGATGTCAAACCCCTGGTATTGTCCGTTTTCCAATTCAGTATAAAATGCCGCGAGATTAAATGTTGCGCGACCGTTCAATAATGTTGTTTTGAAACCGCCCTCGAAGCTATCGGAGCTTTCGGCTCGATAAGTTCCAGGCGGGCCGTCGAATATCCCGGTCATAAAACCGATTTCATTAAACCCTCCACTACGATAGCCATGGGAATACAACAGGTAAACCAGTAAATTTTCGGACCAATCATAAGACAAGGATATTTTTGGTTGCAGTTCATCGGTGCTGTTTGTTCTTTGCGTCAAAGAATCACGCGGATCCTGGAATTTACGTTTGTCATGGTCATAACGTAACGCGCCGGTAACTTCAAGTTGCTCGGTGATATCGTAATTCAATTGTGCGAATACACCCACTGCCTCACTGTCCGTGTGGTCTCTTTGTTCAAAAGTCACATCAAACCGTTGCGGAAAGCTACCGCCGGTCCGACCTGCGTCATCGGCAAAATCAAACTCAAATTCCTTCGAGCGGTCCTGATAGAAAGCCCCGATATTCCACCGTAATCTTTGATCATCCGCAGAAGTAAGCCGCAACTCCTGAGTGTAACTGTCAATAGAGTTGGCATTACGCTGTGCCCAGAGCACTTCTCCCGTAAAATCGGCGTCCGAAAAAATGTCATCGTCAATCTCGGCATAAGCGCTGACTGACGTCAGCGTGACAGGCCCCAGGTCCCACTCCAACTTTACTGACGTTTCGAAGATATCCCTTGCATTTGTGCCTAAGACATTCGCGCTTACCTGATCCTCAAAGTCGCTGTTCAGGCTGGAAAAAGGCACAACACCGTAAGCGCCTCCACCCAACTCGGAATCCATATAATTGAAATTCCAATCCAATTGAAGCGTATCACTGAGCAAAAACTTCAAGCCGCCCTTCAGCATCGCTGTTTCCTTGAAATCCACGTCCCGATGTAACGTCCTGTTGTTGATCAGGCCATCTCTATCATGGTATAACCCATTGAGTTTGAAAAACAACTTGTCTTGAATGATGGGGCCTGATATGCCGCCAGTGAAGCGGTAGTCCCCCCCTTGTTCAGCCCCAGCCTTGATGAAGCCCGCCACCTCATTTGTGGGCTGTTTTGTGGTGATTAACACGGCCCCGCCGAGCGCGCCCCTGCCGTAAAGCGCTCCTTGAGGTCCACGTAACACCTGCACTGATTCGATGTCAAATAAGTCCTGATTAATAAAATCAATTTCAGGTACGGTAACGCCATCCACCACAAAGCTTAAAGGTGGTTCGCCATTCTGGGGCGTCGTAATACCACGGACAACGAGTTGCAGCACCCCGGCCCTGAAACCCAGCTCACCGGTGAACATGCTTACGTTCGGAACCAACGTAACCAACTCCCGTATGCTGTCAATACCTGCGTTTTCAAGCTGCTCCGCGTTCAGCACCGTTACAGCCTCCGGAATTTCCTGAAGATTTTCTACTCTCCTCCTTGCCGTTACCACTATTTCCTCCAGAGATAGCGTCTGGGCGGAAACAAGTGCGATATCCGTAATCAACAGACAAATTATCAGTGAAAGTGAAACTGTGCAGCGAGCAAACAATGATAAACTTTTCTTCTTCATCAATATATCCTCCATCGTGTATCTGCAATATGTAATCAG
>CAYOEQ010000028.1:0-5064 GCA_964402775.1 uncultured Enterobacteriaceae bacterium | reverse complement strand
AACTTTTCTTCTTCATCAATATATCCTCCATCGTGTATCTGCAATATGTAATCAGGTTGACACCACCCCGGGGGCTACGCCTGCTTCGGCGAAGTGTTACTCCGGTTCAGGTCTTCTATCGGTATATAGTCCGCTTCGAGGCCAAATGCCTTTGGGCCAACGATAGCCAGCGCTTCCGCCGTTCGTAACACGGGCGGCGCGCTGATGCCGATGACTTTTACCCGCTGTCCGTACCTCAGGTTTTCGGTATTGATTGCATGGCCGGATTCCCGATCCGCGATAGCGATGATGTCGGGAACGGTCGCAACCACTTTCCCATCGCAACGTGCGCTGAGGTTTTCATTCTGAAATTCCACCTCCATGCGGCGTGGCTCCTGCCCGGCCTCTTCCAGGATGACCGTGCCTTTGGTGAAACCGTCCCGGATGCTTCGGTCAAGGTCGACGATTTTGCCGTCGAATAATATTTGCGCGTGCCGGTAATACTCCGTGGAACTCAAATACGCCAACAGCGCCTTGAACACGTCCTGCCGCTCGCGCCTGGCGCTTCTTACGGCCCGGCCGATGCCGGCGGCAATAGTGATAGTGCCCTGTACCGCATGTTGTTTTAATTGTTGCCCGCTCAGCGGGTAGTCAACAACGTGGCAGTGTCCGCCCATGGCAATGGTGAGTTGCCGCCCCAATCTTTCCTCCTCCTGGTTTGTTACCACCTCCATCGCCAGACAATTGCCCTTGACGTCCGTGAAGACTGCCGGGCAGGCGTTGCACCCGTAGATATTGAAGGTGACCATGTGCGCTTCCGGGAAAGCCCGGCCCATGCCGTCGCAATCGACCACGGGTATGCCGCGACGGGCGGCCAGGAGCAGCGCGCTCAGCCCGTTTTCGCCGCCTATTTCGACCGGAAAGATGGCGTCAACCCTGCGCCCCAGAATTTGCTCCAGTTTTTCCAGGCCCGCCTCGGCTTCACTGCCATTGGCGTATATTTCCTTCTGCACGGTGGGGGCGCCCATCCAGCCACAAGCGGCGACCTGTGCGTAGTCCGGCACGTCAGCGGCGCGCATGAGGAGGATTTGCGCGCCGTCTTCGATAGCCTGTTGCAACTGTAACTCTGCCAGGTAGGTTTCTCCGCCTCCACCGGCGCCCAGCAGCGTCGTCCCAACCGCAATGTCGCGAACGGTTTCCAGGTCCAGCGGGCCACAAGTCGGCAGCGCATTTTCCATCAGGTGGATATTTTCCATCAGTAAGCTGCTCTCCTGGCGTCCAGGTCGGCAACGGCCTTCATCCTGACGCGCACAGCCTCGCCGGGAAGGTAGTTCAGCGCCGTTTCATCAACGTCTATGAAACGTAAGCTGTCCCGGTTGCCGCCGGCCTGGAGCACCCGGGCTGCGACACTCTCACGCGCTTCGGCCAGGGCTGTTTCACGACCTGATTTCTGGTAGGAATAGACACGGTCAATTTCGCCGCCGACCTGCGCAATGGCCGCGCCGATGGCATTGGCAACGGCTGCGTATTGCGGCCTGATTAATTCACTGCAGCCAGCGAAGGCGCGCCGGATGAGAATATGACCGCCGCCCACCAGGAGCACGGGCATGTTGCCGGCAGCGGTCTTCATACGGTCCATAGCTTCTCCGCACTGAGCGTGAATGTTTTCTTCGAGCACACTCGCCACGCCGGCCGGCACCTGCCGCACGCGGCGTCTGTCTCCTATGTCGAGCTCCGGGTTTGCCGCGACCGCGACATCCGTTGCCGTGAAGGTGTCGCCCCCGAAGACCAGCGCTTTTTCAGTTAACCGGCGACCCACGGATTCCGGGCCAATCGCGATGGTGGATGGGTCTTTCCCGTTCCGTTGCAGCAGTTCTTCCGCATCATGCACAATCGAACCGCCGCCGAGGCCGACGGAAAGAATATCCGGCATGCGGAAATTGGTGCGGACCCCGGCTATATCCACGTCCACCACCGATTGTCTGGGGAAACCGCGCTGCAATACGCCCACGTCGCAGGTGGTGCCGCCGATATCCATCACGACCGCGTCTTCCACACCGGAAAGAAATGCCGCGCCGCGCATACTGTTGGTCGGTCCGGAAGCCACTGTGAGGACAGGGAATTTCTCGACAAATTCCGACCTCATCAAGGTACCGTCATTCTGGCTGATGTAGAACGGCGCGTGCAGCCCGAGATCTTGCAGAGCCTGACGAAACGACCGGACAACCCCGCCGGAAAGCTGGGACAAGGCGGCATTGAGGATGGCCGCGTTTTCCCGTTCGTATAATCCCAGGCGACCGATGGTCGAGGACAGGGTAACCTTGATCCGGGGATTTTCTGCCAGCAGGATAGCGCCGGCGCGGGTCTCCATTTCCGAATTGAGGGCCGCAAAAGTCGATGATACCGCCGCTGCCTGCAAGCCCCTGCGGGCGATTTCCCTTGCCGCCTCCGTTACGGCCTTCTCATCAAAGGCCGACAGTTCCCGGCCGTCGAACTCATACCCCCCCGGTAACAGGAACGTGTGCTCGCCGACGGCCCGCGCCAGGGGCCGCGGCCAACCCGTCTTGGGGACAATGGAGTGGCCGCTGGGGCTGGCCAGCCGTAATACCGCAACTTCCAGCAGGTCTTTACATTCAATCAGGCTGTTGGTGAACTGTGTCGTTCCGAGCATGACGCTTTCGACACGTTTCGGATCACAGTTTGTTGTGTCCAGCAAGCAGGTGATAGCTTGCACTATCCCGGACCTGATGTCGCTGCTGGTTTCTGATTTATGCCAGCCTAAAACCGAACCGCCATCTATTAACACGGCGTCAGTATTGGTTCCGCCGACATCGATGCCTATTCTCATGATGTATTCACAATTCCATCCCAAACTCTCATGATCAGGGCCCTGCTCACCCCGACAAAATGTAACCCAGGGCGGGGACAGAATTAATTTTGTCCCCGCAGATGTTACAAATTAATTGTACCGGCAACCATTGGGGCAAATGGTTTAATTCGGGGTAGATAACGGCTGTTGCCGGGTAAATCCGGCGCTGAATACGGAGGTTATACCGTGCTCAGCGTACGAATTTGGTCTCAAGGATAACGCATGAGGTAATTCGTTCTGTGCCGGCCAGGCCTGCCACTCTATCCAGAAACGTGTTCATCTCTTCGATTGAAGCCACGGTAATGACAGCGATCAGGTCATAATCACCGCTGATGACGTAGAGGGCGCTGACCTGGGGAAACTGTTTTAGTGACGCACAAATCTTGTCAGTCAGTTTTTGCGTAGCCTTGATTAAAACCTGGGCCGAGATCAATTGCTTCCGGTAGTCGCTGCCGTATTGGATAGTGTAGCCGGCGATTACTTTGTTGCTTTCCAATTGTTTCAGGCGGGTTTGTACAGTGGTACGTGACACCTGCAGCGCCCGCGCCAGGTCGGAGACGGACATGCGCGCGTTCATCCGCAGTAACGAAAGCAGGCGGTTATCAAGATTGCTCATTCAACACAGCCATAGTGGAACTGCCTATTATGACAATGACCGTGGGAGTTTAAGGGCCGATTACAGGGTAAAAAGAGGCGCGGAACGGGTAAATAGCCCCTTACCAGTAAAATCTTGTACAAAACGGACAAGAATTATGCGGGCTGTGCGGAGAGTGTGGGCAGGATAATCGTTTCACGCAGTTTGAGGACGGTTGCGATGACTCGTCGTCCGATGTTGGTAAGGTAATATTTGTAGCGGTTGCCGACCTTTTTGATGAGGCCATGAAGTCGCAGTCGTTTCAGCAGGTGGGAAGTTTGTCCGGGCGTGAGTGCCGGGAGGTGGTGGCGCAGGTCGCGGGCGCGAAAGCCGCTGATGGCCCACTCGCCCCGAGTATTTTCCAACACTCACTGCCTCCCCTGTTGGATTCGGATAGAGGACAAAAACAGCTTTTTGCACTAAAATAGTGTACACTATATCAGTGTACTACTAACAAGGCTTTGTACCATGAAAAATATTACTTTAAGTGCCAGTGAACAATTGATAGAAGCTGCGCGTCGGCGCGCGCTGATCGAGCACTCAACACTGAACGAGCAATTCCGGCTCTGGCTGGAGGACTACGTCCGGCGTCCCCAACAGGCCAATGTCGCGCTGGAGACCATCAGGTCGCTGCGCGGCAGATTATTCACGGGGGGACGCAAGTTTACCAGGGATGAAATGAATGAGCGTTGACAACTTTATCGATACCAATATATTTATTTACCTGTTTGACGAAACCAGCGTCGAAAAAAGCCGTACTGCTGAAGAACTGATCCGGCAGTCCCTGGAAAACGGGAGCGGATGTATCAGTTATCAGGTTGTTCAGGAAACCCTTAATATTGTAATCAGAAAGCTCAAGGCATCGCCGGAGGAGGCGCGACAGTTGCTGGATAATATCCTGGAACCACTCTGGCGCGTCAACCCGTCCCGAGCATTGTTTCGGCGCGGACTTGAGTTACAATCCCGCTACAAATTTGGTTTTTATGATAGCTTGATAATTGCTGCCGCGCTGGATGCGGGTTGCAGGACCTTGTATACCGAAGACCTGCAACATGAACAGCAGATTGAGGGTCTGACCATCGTTAACCCCTTTGAAACTTCTCCCGGTATTACAAAGATTGGGTGATGGCTAAGTACGGCGACATAGGCAAGGCGCGGCAGACCAGCCGCCAGGCGCGGCGCATTTATGATTTTGTAAAGCCCCCTGAGATCGACAGCGGGACAATCACCCATTTCCCGGTGGTCATTGCAGGCGGCGGTCCCATCGGCCTGGCAAGCGCCATAGACCTGGCGCGCTACGGCATCCGCTCCGTGGTGCTGGAGAAATACAATACCGTCAGCGATGGTTCACGCGCCATCTGCTGGGCAAAACGCACGTTGGAGATCCTGGATCGCATCGGCACCAGTGGGCGCATGATGGAAAAAGGGGTGGTGTGGAACCAGGGCTGGGTTTATTTCGGCGAGGAAACCGAACCCGTCTACAAGTTCGACCTGCTGCCGGACAAGCAACAGAAATTCCCCGCGTTTATCAACCTGCAACAGTTCTATGCGGAAGAATACCTGATCGACCTGTTTCCGCAGT
>CAYOEQ010000027.1:18552-21035 GCA_964402775.1 uncultured Enterobacteriaceae bacterium | reverse complement strand
TTTGATTGTTGCCATGGGGTTTACCGATGCTCATTCAGTGCATAAGGATAACACAGGGGAAGACGTGAGAAGTACGGGATAAATCACACCGGTTCTTCAAGGTATGCCGTAACTGCGAGCAGCGCCAGGCTGAAACGCGGGTTTTGGGTTCCTGACAAGGCTGCCTGCCTGCGGGTAGCAGCCAGTTTCACTTTCCTGTTATACTTGACACAGCTTTATTCAAATCGAGGGACGACATCATGTGCAGCGATACGGCATTACCGGCAGACTCTTCCATGCATAGTATGGAAGACAGGTTGCGCGAACGGCTGAAGGAGGTTAAACACAACTCCCTGGGGTCGGAGTACGTGGCCTTCCATGCAGGCAGGGACGAGGTAATTGCCCTGGCTGAATCCGACCTGGTGAATGCCTTCCGGCGGGTGGCGCTGGACCCGGTGCGGGGCCTGGTGATGCTGATGTCGCCGAGCAGCGGCCATGAAACCACTTCAGGCTTTATGGACGATTTTGTCGGCTGTGCCAGCAAGTTGAAGGGAGTGGTAACAGAAAAATTGCGGGCCACCCGCTGGCGCCGGGAGAATGATCCGAAGAACACCGGCAATGAGGCGGATTGCAGTTTTTACTTCGGTCAGAAGGCGCTTGGTTACAGTGATGCCTATGCTCTTGGCGATGTGGAGGCTGACGCCTATGCGTCCAGGACGCCGCCGGACTTGGTGGTGGAGGTCGGTCTCACCCATGAATCGAAGGAAAAGTATCTCAGCTACCGGGACAAGGGAGCGGTCGAGTTCTGGCAGTTGAACATTCACAGACGCGCGCAGAGACGGATAATCACGGCAACCTTCCTGGATTTACAGGCACAGCCAGGACCGCTTGAGATTGACACGTCGCTCAACCTGCCCGGACTCGCACCGGCGCACGTCATCAGGTTTATACAACTACGATCCGGAAAGTCATTGGATTATCTCGAAGTTTATGAAGCAGTCCGCGACCTGCTTACGAGGGATGCATTGGAGATTCGCGAGGAGGCCGAGGAGTACGAGCTTGCAAGTTGACAAGGTCCCATCCGTTTCCGGAGGGGCGGGGTAAAATCAAACTCTCCGGAGAATGCGCGGTTCCATGCTTCCCCAGGAAATCATCAGGAAAAAAAGAGACGGCGAGGCGCTCGCGCCGGAGGAAATAAGATATTTCGTCAACGGTCTGTGCGATGGATCGATTGCGGCTGAGCAGGTCTCCGCCCTGGCGATGGCTGTGTTTTTCCGCTCCATGGATTTCACTGAAACCGCTGAACTGACCCGGGCAATGGCGCGTTCAGGGAAGGTGATCGACTGGGCCGGGGAGGGTATTGAAAGTCTGGTCGTCGATAAACATTCGACGGGGGGCGTGGGTGACAAGATCAGTCTGATCCTGGCGCCCCTGGTTGCCGCCTGCGGCGCGTATGTGCCGATGATTTCAGGGCGCGGGCTAGGGCATACCGGCGGCACACTGGACAAGCTGGACAGTATCCCCGGTTACAACACCGCGCCTGGCCTTGATGTCTTCAAACAGGTGGTCGGTTCGGTTGGTTGCGCGATCATCGGCCAGACGCCGGAACTGGCGCCCGCGGACCGTCGTTTTTATGCCATCCGGGACGTGACCGCCAGCGCCGAGTCCGTACCCCTGATCACCGCGTCCATCCTGTCCAAAAAGATTTCAGCCGGCCTCTGCGGCCTGGTCATGGATATCAAGACCGGATCGGGCGCGTTCATGGAGACCGAAGCCGCCGCGCTGGATCTTACCCGCTCCATAATCAACACGGCGGCGCAGGCCGGCCTGCCGGCCAGGGCCGTGATTACCGACATGTCCGAAGTGCTCGGGCGCAGCGCCGGCAACGCCCTGGAGGTGCGCGAGACGATTGAATTCCTGACCGGCGCGCGGCGCGATGCTCGACTGCATGAGGTCGTTTTCGCCCTGGCCGCCGAGATGCTGGCGCTGGCGGGGATAGAGGGAGACCGCCAGGCGGCAAAGACGCTATTGCAAGCGGCGCTGGACCAGGGGCAGGCAACCCGGGTTTTCGCCGACATGGTCGGCGCGCTGGGCGGCCCTGCCGACCTTTTCGAACGAGTCGGGCACTACCTGCCGCAGGCGCCGGTTGTCAGGCCGGTTTATCTCAACGGCGAGGGCTATATTGCCGGCATTGATGTGCGCCAGGTGGGAAACGCGATCGTTGCGCTGGGCGGCGGCAGGAGGCGGGTTGAAGACGATATCGACCATAGCGTCGGCCTGACGGATATCGCAGGTATCGGTGCTCGTATCGACTCTCATACTCCGATAGCTTTTTTACATGCCCGGGATGAGGCCGGGGCAGAAGTGGCGTTGAAGTCACTACGAAAAGCGTTTGTGCTGTCAGAGAAAAAACCGGCATTGAAACCGGTCATTCATAAAACCGCAGACCCGAGCGCATGGGGACGGACCCCCGCTTACACCATGCGGGGGCATGCTTAAGTCCG
>CAYOEQ010000027.1:1281-18452 GCA_964402775.1 uncultured Enterobacteriaceae bacterium | reverse complement strand
CGAGCGCATGGGGACGGACCCCCGCTTACACCATGCGGGGGCATGCTTAAGTCCGCCCCCGGTGGTTCGCGACCTGCGCGTCCTTCGGCGCGGTATCCAGTTCAGAAATTCAGGCGCGCCTTCACTCCGATTTCACGGCGGTCGGTATTCCAGAGAGCGAAGCCGATAAAGAACGGGAAGTAATTTTTCACCCTGGCGTATTCCTCGTCGGCAAGGTTGATGCCGTAAACCGCGAGACGCCAGCGGTCGCCCGGGGAGCGGTACTGGATTTGCGCGTTGAGCAGGCCATAGCCGTCCTGCCGTTCCTCCGGGTGATTCGATATCTGGCCGTAAAAAGCGCTGCGATAAGAATAATCGGCCCGGAATTGCAGGTCTCCGCCGCCCAGTGGGATATCCATCTGCGGAGACACACTCCAGGTGTGTTTACTGACGTAAGGCAGCCTGCTCCCATCACTGAAATTGGCGTTCAGGGACGGGTCGATATCAACCGCGCTGATCTCAGCATCAGTATAGGCGTAACTGGCGTCCACCCGAAACATGGTTGACAGCAACGCAGCCAGTTCCACTTCCACGCCGTTAATGTCGGCTTCGGCGGCATTCAGTGTACGTGTGGTAAACGCGTCCTGGATCTGGTTCACCTGCGCCTGGTAGTCCTCGTAATCGCTGGTATAGAACGCGAGGTTGAGCCGCAGGCGGTTGTCCAGCAACTCCGACTTCATGCCCAATTCATAGACATTGACGTATTCCGGGTCATAGATGTTGACGGAGTTCGGGTTGCCGGGGCGCGCATTAAACCCGCCGCTGCGAAAACCGCGCGAGTACATCGCATACAGCATCACGTCTTCATTGACGTGAAAATCGACGCTGGCAGTGCCGGATATCGCGTCCCAGGATTCGCTCAATTCAGTCGGTGGGATCCGGTAAATCAGTTCCCCGCTGTCCAGCATGGCCTGTTGCGCGGGGTCGCCCGCCCGCAATCTCTGGTAATAGAGGTCGTAGTCTTTTTCCTCGTCCGTATAGCGAATGCCCCCGGTGACGCTGAACTTCTCGTTGAAATCCAGGGTGCCTTGCCCAAACACGGCGTAGCTGTCCGTTTCAACTGCGCTGCGACGCTGGTCAAGGCTGAAAAACACGTCGTCGTCCTGGAGGTTCTCGCCCTCTTCCGTGAAGTAGTACAACCCGGCTATCCACCGGTAGGTTGCTCCTCCACCCAGGAGTTGAACTTCCTGTGAAAACTGGTCGGCGTCTCCTGTTTCGTGGTAGTACACCAGCGTTATCGGCGCGCCGTCGAACTCCAGGTTGCCCTCGTATTCCATGTCCCGGTACGCGCTGATCGATTTTACGCTCAGGTTCTCGCTGATATCCCATTCCCAGGTAGCTGCGATGCCATAGGATTCCTGCCTGGTTCCCAGGTCATCCAGCGAATAGTTCTTATAGCGGCTGATTTCCGTTCCCGCCGGACAGGCGCCGTACATTCCCGGCGCAGTTTCTTCGTAGCAGGGCGCCGTCCCTATCCCGGAGTTGTAAAGGGTGTGCGGCACCGCGCCCTGGTCGGCGTCGAACACGTCGGCAACGAGGGAAAACCTGACTGACTCGCCCTGCCAGTAGAGTTGCGCCCGGGCGCTCAGACTGTCTTCATCACCGAGTTCGTCTCCTGTAAACACCTGTTCTCCCGCGCCGTCCCGGCTCTTGTAAAGAATGCTGGCCTTGATCGCCAGGTCATCACTGGCGGCGACTTCACCGGACGCCTGCACGTTGATTCGTTCGTCCTCGCCGGCTGTCACGGCGAGATGACCACCGTTTTCAAATGCCGGCTTCCTGCTGACCACGTTGACCGCGCCGCCTATGGTGTTTTTGCCGAACAAGGTGCCCTGGGGGCCCCTCAACACCTCCACCCGTTCGAGTTCGAGGATATCCAGGGCCGCGCCCATGTTCCGGCCCACGTAGACTCCGTCAACGTACAATCCGACGCCCGGGTCGGTGGTGATCATGTGGTCGGATTGCCCGATACCCCGGATAAACATTGCGCCCGCTTCGGCGCTGCCCATGCCGTAGGATGTAAATGACATGCCGGGCGTATACCTGCCGATATCCCGGAGGTCCAGCATATTCGAGTCCTCCATCGCATCCCGGGAAAAAGTAGTGATGGAAATCGGTGTGTCCTGCTGGGATTCCTCCCGTTTACGCGCAGTCACTACGATCTCTTCGAGCTGCACTGTTTCCTGTTGTGCCGCAACCGGTAACGCCGGCGCCATAAATACAAGCGCCGGCAGGACAGGCGCAAATATAAAACGGTATCTCAGGTGGCCGAAGAACAACTTGTCTGATGTATTCATGCTGCATTCTCCCGAGTTGTTGAAGCCTGTTCAAACCTACTGACAGGATAGAAAGATTATACAAAAATGTCAAACTATAATGTCAAATAAATCGCCACAAGCCGGCGCCTGCAAGGAAGCGGGCCGGGCAATGCCGTTTGTGCCGGATAAAGGATTTACAGTGCCGATTGCCGGCCGGCTATCCGTTCAGGACAAGTTCCGCCGCTTTTTCGGCAATCATGATGGCCGGCGCATTCGTGTTGCCGCGGGTAATTACCGGCATTATCGAGGCGTCTGCAACCCGCAAGCCCCCGATACCGTGAACGCGCAAGTTTGCATCGACCACCGCCTGCTTATCGGTTCCCATCCTGCAGGACCCGACCGGGTGCAGGGTAGTCATGGCGGCGTCCGTTAACCAGCCGGCCAGTTCCCCATCAGTCCTGTAGCGTGAACCCGGCGCCAGTTCATGGCCCCGGAGTCCGTCGAACGTCTTGCGGGCAACCACGTCGCGCATCAGTTGCACTCCTGCCACCGTGGTCTCGATATCCTGTTTTTTTTCAAGATAGTTTGCGAAAATCAGCGGGGCGTCAGCGGCGTTATTGGAGCGCAATGCAATCCTACCCCGGCTGCCCGGGTTCATCGGACCAACCCTGATCGTAAAACCGTGGTTGGAGGTAACGTGTTCCCTGTTGAAAAACGGCAATGACCAGTGCAGGTTGGCGGTATCCTCGGTAGCAGGCATGAAATGTGTCTGGATATCCGGCGCTTCCAGTCCGGATGAAGACTTCATGAAGGAACCCGCTTCATAGGGAAACGTTGTGACAAAGCCGGTCCCGAACAGGGCGGACTGAATTATCCCAAGCGTCACCTTATCGATGCGCAGGTCTTTTCGCAGCGACAGCGGCTGGCGCAGTTCGTAAACAAGACAACAGTCGACGTGGTCCTGCATATTCTTCCCCACACCGGGCAAGTGGCGTATAACCGGAATTCCGTGCTGTCCCAGCTCCCCGGCATCGCCGATACCCGACAGCATCAGCAATTGCGGAGAATTGACCACGCCGGCGCATAGAATAATCTCTTTTTCCGCCTCGGCAAATACCGTCTTGTCGCCCGCCAGATATTCAACCCCGACGGCGCGCTCCCCCGAAAACACGACGCGCCGGGTTAATGCGCCGGTTATTACGTCCAGGTTCCCGCGTTGCAGCGCCGGCCGGAGAAACGCGGTCGCCGCGCTACAGCGCCTGCCGCGTCTGATCGTGAAATCGTAACGGCCAAATCCCTCTTGGGATTCCCCGTTGAAATCGTCGGTATAGGAATAACCAGCCTGCTGGCCTGCCTCTATAAACGTGTCGAACAAGGCATTGTCCCCGCGGGCGCGGCACACGGTCAGTTCCCCGTCCCGGCCATGGTAGCGGTCATGCCGGTCAACGTGCCCTTCCGAGCGTTTGAAGCAGGGCAGCACACTGTCATAAGACCAGCCCGGCAGCCCCAGCCGTTCCCATCCGTCATAATCCATGGGATTGCCGCGCACGTAAATCATGCCGTTTATCGTCGAACTGCCGCCCAGCACTTTACCGCGCGGCCAGTATACTTTACGCCCGCCAAGATGAGGTTCCGGTTCGGTATGGTAGCGCCAGTTATAGATGCCCGAGTGCATCAGCTTGCCCATCAGCATAGGCAAACGGAACAGGTAGTTGGTATCCCGCCCGCCTGCTTCAAGCAGCAGCACCCGATGATCCGGGTTTACCGAAAGCCGGTTTGCCAGCACGCAACCCGCAGAACCGGCGCCGACGATAATATAATCATACATAACTGCTTTGTCCCTACCAGTCGATTGGCTCCGCATTCTTTGCTTCCAGCTTTTCGTTGCAAAGCTCAAACGGGTTCGGGTGGCGCAGAAACTCATCTCCCGCGGCGGGATGCGGCATGGCTACAATCGCCGGGTGCTTGTCGAGTTCAGAGGCCGATGTAATGCTACCGGCTAGTGCGGCCTCACACGCCGCATCGCCGAACAGGAGGAACACGACCGGCTGTGACGGGCGTTCGGAAAAGTAGTTGAGCAGCCGCGCCATTAACGGTCGCCACAGGGGCAGGTGGCCGCGCGCCTGGTGGGGATCGCCCGTTACCGAAAAACGGCTCAGCGTGAGGCTCGC
This sequence comes from uncultured Enterobacteriaceae bacterium, assembly GCA_964402775.1. Lineage (GTDB taxonomy): Bacteria > Pseudomonadota > Gammaproteobacteria > Eutrophobiales > Eutrophobiaceae > JAAXHV01. The sequence goes on along the minus strand of CAYOEQ010000027.1, from coordinate 13,984 downwards.
GTTCAGCATGAGGACGCCTTGTTCCACCCAGCCCTGTACCAGCCGGTCAGGCGCTGGAAAGTCGGACTCCGGGTCGCAAATGGCGCGCAGTGCGTCCGGCCAGCCATCGGTTCTCCGGGCGTAACGCCGTTCGCCGGAACGATAAGCATACACGAACTGGAGCAGGCTCCTGACGCTGCATGAAAACATCTTCTCCAGCTCGCTCCAGCAACGGCAATCACCTGCTTCGAACGCCCGTCCGGTGGAAAAACTGATACTGGGATACGGGTCCTGTCCCAGCACCACGCATCGCACCCGGTCCGGCGACAACCCGTCAAACGCCCGGAATATATGCGCACCGGGTGGTTCCCCAGGCAATACAAAACCCCGGCGTGTCGGAAAAATCGGTTCCCAGGAATGTAATTCCAACCGTTCATCCACCTTATCAAAGGCGAGTTCAGTGCTGTCCAGTACCTGTTGCCATTCAGGTGAAAGGTCGGCGCGCCAGTCACGCAACAACTCGCGTAAAGCCGCCTTGAGAGGTATCGCCATCGTTTGTCTCTATTAACAAAAGGATTTTCGGTTACCCTGAAACTATATTTTAACTTGACAACTATGTCAAAAAATACCCGGCTGCCGGCGCTGGGGAGCATAACCAGGGGGACAGGTTTAAACCTGTCCCCAATATCACCTGGAAAGAGTACCAGCGATAGTGGGAACTGCTGAAAAGTACTATCGCCTGTGTGTGGCCGGATAACGGACTATCCCGGCCCTGGATGACAGTGGAGAATGGAATTATTCCAGGCCGCAGCCCTTGAGGACGACGTGGGTAATGGTATCCACGCCCATGTCGAAGTGCGCACGCGTCAAGCGCTTTACCCCGAGTACGTTTTTTACCTGTTGCTCAAAGTCAGCGTAATACTGCGTTGAACCCCAGACCAGGAAGAAGAAATGGCGGGGGTCCAGACGGTCCATCCTGCCCTCGTCCATCCAGCGTTCAAGCACTTCACATTTGTCATCCGTCAGCCTTCTGATTTCCTCGTTCTCCGCCTCCGTCAATATGCCCGAACCCCTGATTACCTCATCGGCAAAAATCTTTGAGGCGGCCGGGTGCTTCCTGGAAAACTCTATCTTGGCGCGAATATAGTTACTGATTACTTCCGTGGGTTCTCCATCCGCCGTAATCTGCCCCAGCGCGTTGATCCATTCGGCACGCAAGTCGTTGATGATGCGGCGGTAAATGTGATTTCTTGAAGGAAAATAGTAATAAAGGTTTGGCCGGGGTATATCGACGGCCCGGGCGATATCCTCCATACGGGTGCCCTGAAACCCATGGGTTACCACGAGTTTCGCCGTCTCGCGCAAGATTCGAGCTTCCTTGAATTCGCGTAGTTTGGATGATTTTGGTTGCATCTTTTTTTGATGTTTGTGGCTGAAATCAGGAGACATTCAATTTCATGTGGTTACATGGTCTTCAGCGCTGCCATTCTATTTTGTATTGTGTATCATTTCAATAGCCGTTTTTTTCATAACTTTTTGATTTGGAAAAGATAATATTGCCGGATAATTTTTACCAAAAGATAAAATAAAGATTGACCGGACAGGAAATTTCCGGCTACAATGATGACTGGCAGAGGGCGCGGCTGTTTATCCGTATATTTGAGGAATACGATACCTGGAGAGAAAAAAGTCAATGGTTATTGATCATCGCACCTATACGTTCCGTCCCGGCACGTTGAAACAGTGGTTGGAGAAGTACGAAACGGAGGGTCTGCCGATTCAAAAGAAGCACCTGGGAGAATTTCTGGGGTTATTTACTACAGAGGTGGGCAACCTGCACCAGGTCGTTTTTATGTGGGGATATGAAAACATGGGGGACCGGGAGCGGCGACGCGCAGAAATGGAAACCGACCCGGAATGGCAGAAATTCATAGAGGAAGTCTGGTCCCTGGGAATCATCCAGGCACAGGAAATAAAGTTTCTCAGGCCGGCCTCATTTTCCCCTGTCAAGTGAATAATCAGGGCGTTATCCCCACCCGTCGCTACGCGGGGTAATGCCGTCAAGACCTGATATGCAATATCATCATTGTTGTACGGCTTCGATGGATTGACAGTGGAAAGTTCCCTGTGGAACCAGGATCTTGCCCCCGCAGGAGAGAGGCAGCGCACCTGGAGTTGGATCAATATCTCGGCGCTGTGGGTGGGCATGGTGGTTTCTGTCCCCGCCTACTTGTTGGCTTCGGGTCTGATGCAGGAAGGCATGGCCTGGTGGCAGGCGGTATTGACGATATTCCTGGGTAATCTCATCGTCATGATCCCGATGATGCTCAACGGTCACGCCGGCGCCAGGTACGGCGTTCCGTTTCCGGTGTTGTTGCGTGCCTCCTTCGGTACGGCCGGGGCGAAATTGCCGGCCCTGTTACGCGGCCTGGTGGCCTGTGGCTGGTTCGGCATCCAGACCTGGGTGGGGGGCTTTGCCATCTACCAGATCCTCAACGCCGTATCCGGAGACGCGTTTATAGGCGAGACTATCCCGCTTATCGATATCGACCTGGCCCAGTTGTCGTGTTTTCTGGCGTTCTGGCTGTTGCAACTTGTCTTTATAGAGAAGGGCACGGAGTCCATTCGCTGGCTGGAGACCCTGGCTGCGCCGTTTTTGTTGCTGGCCGCGCTGGCGTTGCTGGCCTGGGCGTATACCCGCGCCGGCGGTTTTGGCGATATGCTGTCCACACCCTCGGCATTTGTGGAAGGTGGGGAGCGAGCAGGAGAATTCTGGCAGGTGTTCTGGCCCGGCCTGACTGCGATGGTGGGGTTTTGGGCGACCATGTCGCTCAATATCCCGGATTTTACCCGCTATGCACGCAGTCAACGGGACCAGTTGCTCGGACAGGCCCTTGGTTTGCCCGTGCCCATGGCGTTGCTGGCGCTGGTGAGCGTGTTTGTGACCTCGGCTACCGTTCTCATATTCGGGGAGGCGATCTGGGACCCGGTTGCAATCGCCGGACGGCTGGATGGCGCCGGCGTTGTCCTGGGACTGATCGCGTTGACGATCGCGACCTTGACCACGAACCTGGCCGCAAACGTGGTGGCCCCCGCCAACGGTTTCTCCAACCTGGCGCCGGGGAGAATCTCGTTCAGGCTGGGAGGGTACATCACTGCAGGGCTTGGTATAGCCATCATGCCCTGGAAACTGCTGGAATCCGCCGGGGCTTACTTGTTTGTCTGGCTCATCGGTTATTCGTCCCTGCTGGGGCCAATCGCCGGCATCATGATTACGGATTATTTTTTCGTGAGAAAGTGTCGTCTGGAAATTGCTGAACTCTACCGGGAACATGGATCATACAGCTATACCAAGGGCTGGAATCTGAAAGCCGTGATAGCGCTGTGTCTGGGAATTGCACCCAGTTTACCCGGATTTTTGAATGCCACAGGTTTGTCGAATGATATACCATCTTTTTTCATCGGCATGTATGACTATGCCTGGTTTGTGGGTGCGTTACTGGCCGGTATCATTTATTATTTGCTGTGTAATTTGCGGGGACAGAATTAATCCTGTCCCCGGTTTGCCGTGTGCGAGGGCGTGCTTTAATTGCCGCCTGTACATTGTGTATTAAGGAGACAAGTCAAGTGGAATTCGGTATCTGTTTCAAGGGCAATGCCAGTCCGGAGCGGGCTCGTGAGCTGGTGCGCCAAGCGGAAGACGGCGGGTTTGGTTATTGCTGGTTTTATGACTCGCACATCCTCTGGCGCGATTGTTATGCCGCCATCGCCATGTGCATGGAACATACCAGCATCATGCGTTTCGGACCTTGCGTGACCAACCCGGACGTCAGGGACTGGTCTGTTGCAGCCAGCATGTTTGCCAGCCTGGCCTTGCAAAGTGACGGCAGGTTCGACATCGGCCTGGGTCGGGGCGACAGTTCCATGCGGGTCATGGGCCGGAAGCCCGCCAATCTCGCCCGCGTGGTCGAATTCACGGAAGCGGTAAAAGCCTTGGCCCGGGGTGAGACCGTGACCTATCCGGAATGCCCTGAGCCCGTGCAGTTCAGTTGGAGCGCAGGACATGAACTTCCGGTGTGGATTGCCGCGTACGGGCCAAAGGCGCTGGCAACCGCGGGCCGGCACGGTGACGGCGTTATCCTGCAGATCGCAGAGCCGGCGCTGATAGCCTGGTTTGTGGAGCAGTGCCGTAGCGCTGGTGCAGCTGCCGACCGGGATATGTCAAACTTCCGGGTCATGTCCGCGGCGCCGGCGTATTTTGGTTCCCCGGATGAATGTAATGCCGCAACCCGCTGGTTCCCGGCAATGGTAGGCAACCACGTCGCCGATATTGTCGAGAAATATGGCGCGGACACAACAGCAGTACCGCAAAGCCTGACCGCATATATTGAAAAACGGCGCGGTTATGACTATAAAAAACACGGCCGCAGCGATAACCCGTTCCTGGATTTTATTACCCCCGAGATCGTCAGGAGCTTCTGCGTACTGGGCACACCTGCAGAGCATATCGCCAAACTGAGAGAATTGAAAAAGGCGGGGATAACCCAGTTCAATATCTACCTGGACAACGGTAAGGAAGAGGAAATCATTGCCACTTATGCGGATGCAATTATTCCTGAGTTTATGGATTAGCCCCTGAGGTATTATTGTTATGTGTGTGTGTTGTTATAGCGCACTAAATAGAGTATTATTAATAGTATTCTATAAACGTCATTCAATACCTTATGGCCGGCATTACAGCAAACGAACTTAAAACCAAAGGCGTATCCGTTCTGGAATCTGTCCTCCAGGAGGATGGAGAAGCGGTGATTACCGTGCGTGGTAAAAGTAAATATGTTGTACTGGATTTTAATACCTACAGCAGATTGCGCGAATACGAATTGGAAATGGCTGTTCAGGAATCCCGCAAGGATATTGCGTCGGGTAACTACAAAACAGAAAGCGTCGCTGAGCACATGAAACGACTGTAGTATTGATGCCTTACACGCTCATATACCCGCAGAGCTACATTAGACGCGCCAGAAAGTTTTTACGTAAGCATCCGCAACTACGCGGTCAATACAGGAAAACGCTTGAGTTATTGGAGCTTAACCCTTACCACCCGTCGTTGGGGTTGCACAGTCTCAAAGGTCGTTTCAAGGGTTTATCTTCAATATCGATAAATATGAGTTACCGGATAACACTGGAACTGGAAATCCGGGATAAACGGATCATCCTCGTCAATGTAGGCAAGCATGAGCAGGTTTATTAACCGTGAGAAGATAGGTGAAGCTTCAGCGATTACTCGGAAATGCAAACTGCGCCTGCTCAACCGAATCCGAAGGCCAGCGTTGGCTGATGGTTTTGCGCCGCGTATAAAAACGGATGGCGTCCGGTCCATAGGCGCTTAAATCCCCGAACAGGGAGCGTTTCCACCCGCCGAAGCTGTGACTGGCCACCGGCACCGGCAATGGCACGTTGACACCGACCATGCCGACCTTGATATTGTCGGTGAAATAACGGGCGCTGCCGCCGTCACGGGTAAATATGCACGTGCCGTTTCCGTATTCGTGTTCATCGATAAGTCGCATTGCTTCCTGCAGGCTTTGCACACGCAACACACATAAAACGGGACCGAAGATTTCCTCGCGATAAATCCGCATGTCCGGCGTTACCCGGTCAAACAGGCAGCCGCCCAGGAAGAAGCCTTCCGGCTGGTGCCGAACGGTCACTTCACGCCCGTCCACGACAAGTTCGGCGCCTTCCGCCACGCCCGCATCAACATAGCCGCGTACTTTTTCGTGATGCGGTTTACTAATCAAGGGCCCCATCTCGTTCTGGCTGTCGATACCCGGTCCGATTTTCAGGTCGGATACCCGCAAGGCCAGTTTATTTACCACCTCGTCTGCTACCGCATCGCCCACGCACACTACCGCGGAGATGGCCATGCAGCGTTCGCCGCAGGAACCGTAGGCGGCGCCCATGAGCGCATTGACCGTGTTGTCCATGTCGGCATCCGGCATCACAACGGCATGATTCTTCGCTCCTCCCAGGGCCTGTACCCGTTTTCCATGGGCCGTTCCGGTTCGGTAAATATATTCGGCCACCGGCGTTGACCCGACAAAACTGACTGCCTGCACCGTGGGGTCAGTGAGCAGCGCGTCCACGGCTTCCTTGTCTCCATGCACCACGTTGAAAACGCCGTCCGGCAACCCTGCTTCCTGCAGGAGTTCGGCAATACGGGTCGGTGCGCTGGGATCCTTTTCCGATGGCTTCAACACAAAGGTGTTGCCGCAGATGAGCGCCATGGGGTACATCCATAACGGCACCATGGCGGGAAAATTAAAAGGGGTGATTCCGGCAACGACCCCCAACGGTTGAAATTCAGACCAGCTGTCAATGGCGGGTCCGACGTCCTTGCTGTGTTCTCCCTTCAATAGCTCGGGCGCGCCACAGGCATATTCGACAACCTCTACACCCCGGATAAACTCGCCCCTGGCGTCATCCAGCACCTTGCCGTGTTCTTCGGTCAGCAGGCTGACGATCTCGTTGGCGTGTTGTTCCAGTATTTCCTTGAAACGGAACATGATCCGGGCGCGCTTCAGCGGCGCAGTGCGGCGCCAGGCCGGCCAGGCTGCGGCTGCCGCGGCAACGGCCTGTTGCACTGTGCCCTTGCTCGCCAGCGCCACCTGGCGCACCACCTGACCCGTGGCAGGGTTATATACGGCCTGGGTGCGTTCACCGGAAACCGTCACCGTGTGTCCGTTGATGTAATGGCTGACCAGCCGTTCACTTTCATTCAGGTTTTCTGCTGCTGTTATCGCGTTCATGGTTCCTCGGTGCTACTGATTTTATGGGGACAGATTTAAGCATGCCCCCGCATATTGTAAGCGGGGGTCTGTCCCCGTCACTCTTGTCCCCGTCATTCTCTGGCTACCGCCGCGGGGGCGTTATTCCGGGCCATTTTATCAAGCGCCTCGTAATAAGGCGCGTATACAGGACGTTTGATATAACGCCCGCTGCCGCGTTCACTGCGCACCTCGCCGTCCTGGTAGACGACCTTGCCCTGGCTGATGGTGACCACGTTGACGCCATGCACCGACATACCCTCGAATATATTGAAGTCCACATTCTGGTAGTGGGTATCCTTTGAAATGGTCTTGTCCCGTTCCGGGTCCCAGATGACCAGGTCGGCATCGGCGCCCACGCTGATACTGCCCTTGCGCGGGTAAATGTTAAAAATTTTCGCGGCATTTGTCGATGTTACCGCGACAAATTCGTTCGGGGTCAACCGGCCGCTGTTCACGCCGTGGTGCCACAGGAGGTGCATGCGATCCTCGATCCCGCCTGTGCCGTTGGGTATCCTGGTGAAATCGTCCCTGCCCATCTGTTTTTGCGGCGCGCAGAAGCAGCAATGATCCGTCGCGGTGGTCTGCAACAGGCCGGCCTGCAACCCCCTCCACAACGCTTCCTGGTGTTGTTTCGGCCTGAACGGCGGGCTCATGACGTAAGCCGCGGCCGTGTCCCAGTCCGGGTGGCGGTAGACGGAATCATCGATAAGCAGGTGCGCCGCCAGCACTTCGCCGAATACCCGTTGTCCTTCGTTGCGCGCCCTGGCGATCGCCTGCAAGGCATCAATGCAGGAAGTATGCACGACGTACAGGGGCACATTCATTACCTGGGCAATGCGTATCGACCGGTTGGCGGCCTCTCCCTCCACTTCCGGCGGCCTGGACAGCGGGTGGCCTTCCGGTCCGGTGATGCCCTGTTCGAGGATTTTCCGTTGCAGGTGGAAGACCAGTTCACCATTTTCAGCGTGCACGGTACACAGGGCGCCCAGTTCGCGGGCGCGCCCGAACGAGTTTACCAGGATTTCGTCATCAGCCATGATGGCGCCCTTATACGCCATGAAGTGTTTAAAGCTGTTTACCCCGTAATCCCGGGTCAGTGTCTCCATGGCTTTATGCACTGATTCGTCCCACCAGGTAATGGCAACGTGGAAACTGTAATCGGCTGCCGCTTTCTCCGCCCAGCCGCGCCATTGATGGTATGCCTCCATGATGTCCTGTTGCGGGTTGGGAATGACGAAGTCTATGATCATGGTGGTGCCGCCAACCAGGCCAGCCGTGGTGCCTGTGAAAAAATCCTCGGAGGCAACGGTTCCCATGAACGGCAGTTCCATGTGTGTATGCGGATCAATGCCGCCGGGCATGACGTAGCAGCCGCCTGCATCGATTATACGAGTGTCACCGCTCCTCTCCAGGTTGCCGCCGACAGCGCTGATCATGCCGTCATTGCACAGCACGTCGGCGTTATACGTATGCTCTGCCGTGACTACCGTACCGCCTTTTATCAGTATGGACATATCATAACTCTCGTGGAGACAGAATTAATTCTGTCCCCATCTCCCCATCCGGCATATAGACATTCATCCCGTTTCCGGCTCCGTCAGTATCTCATAGGTTTCAGGCCTGCGATCGCGCAGGAACTGCCAGCCGTTGCGCACCTCGCGCACCATGTTAAGGTCAATTTCGTGTACCAGTAATTCATCCTTGTCCCGGCTGGCCATGGTTTCTATGTCGCCGCGGGGATTAACGACGTAACTCTGACCATAGAATTCACCTATGTTCCACGGTTCCTCAGTTCCGACCCGGTTTATTGCGCCGATGTAGACGCCGTTGGCGGCGGCTGAGGCCGGTTGCTCCAGCTTCCATAAGTACTCGGACAGTCCGGCAACGGTGGCCGAGGGATTAACAATATATTCCGCCCCCTTCAAAGCCAGAGCCCGCCATCCTTCAGGAAAATGGCGGTCGTAACAGATATAAACACCGACCTTGCAATATGCAGTCTGGAAAACCGGCCAGCCTGACGCTCCGGGTTTGAAAAAGAATTTCTCCCAGAATCCGGCAACCTGTGGGATGTGGGTTTTACGATATTTACCCAGGTAAGCGCCATCGGCGTCGATAACCGCAGCGGTATTGTAGTAGACGCCGGGCGCGCTTTCCTCGTACAGAGGCACGATGATCGCCATGCGGTACTTTTTGGCGTACTCCCGCATCAGTTGCGTGACAGGTCCGTCCGGAACGGGTTCGGCCGCCGCATACCACCTGGCATCCTGGCTGGGACAGAAATAGGGCTGGGTAAAAACTTCCTGAAAACACAGAACCTGCACGTCTTGCCGTGCAGCCTGCTTGATGTATGGGATGTGCGCATCCAGCATAGCGTCGCGGATATCCTCGACACTCATTGACGCGTCGCCTTTAAGTCCCATCTGGATCAATCCTACCGTTACTTTTGACATAAACTGTGTACGTAGTATCCCGCAGGTGACATTAAGCCTCAACAAGGATACATTATAGGAATAAACTTTACTTCTGACAAATATTATTTTATCATTTGGTCAAATTATGTCAATCAAGCAAATGAAGCCGGGGTCTAATCCGTCGTTGCTGGCCGAGGTGGCTCCGTCCGGACCTGAGCGGAATATGAGAGAGAGCCGGATTCAAGCGCGCAACAGGGAAAGGATTCTGTCTGCGGCAACGGAGATTTTCTCGCGCTACGGCTTTCGGGGGGCAACCCTCGACCAGATTGCGGAGCGGGCCGGGATGTCCAAGCCGAACTTGCTGTATTATTTTTCTTCCAAGGAGGAACTCTATCTGGCGGTATTGCGCAATATCCTGGAAATTTGGTTGCAACCCCTGAAGGAGCTGGACGAGCAGCAATCGCCGGAACACGAAATCAGCGCGTATATAGATCAGAAGATTGAATTCTCCCGGCTGTATCCCATGGCGTCGCGTGTATTTGCCAATGAGATCGCCGCCGGCGCGCCTATCCTGAAACCGGTACTTGATACCTATTTGCGCGACGTAGTGAAGAAAAAGGCCAGGGTGATAAGGAAATGGATAAAACGCGGGGAAATGGCTGATATCGACCCCTATCACCTGATCATGATGATCTGGGCGGTGACCCAGCATTATGCGGATTTCGCGGTCCAGGTCGACTCTGTGCTGGGAAAAAGCCTGGATGAGCAACACTTTTATAACCAGACCCGGAAAAACATCAAGCGGATTATCATGAAGGGGATACTCAGGGATTAGGGATCAGGGGCTTGAGACCAGAAGACCCGATTCCCAACTCCCAACCCTGACCCCTGTGTCATGAATAAAGTCAGAATCACCCTCGCCAGCTTCCTGGCTTATTTCGTCATGTCCGCGGTGATCTCGCCGCTGGGTATTGTCACCGGTCCCATTTCAGGACATTACGATATACCGATTACTACGGCGACCGCCGGTTTCAGTTACCTTACAGCAGGAATATTGGTCGGGACCCTGTTATCGCTGGTCATTTTTGACCTGTTCAGGCTCAAACCTATTGTGCTATGTTGCTCAGGACTGACCTGTATGTCCCTGGCGTGTATTTATATCGTCGATATCTACCTGTTGTTCCCTGTCTGGCTGTTCCTTACCGGCCTGGCTTGTGGTGTGAACCTGACGGCGGCGATTATTGTTATAACCAGTATCTATAACATCAAGTTGCGCGCGTCCATGATGCTACTGACAGATTCGTTCTACAGTATGGCGGGTGTGCTCAGCACCTGGCTGGCCGGCAAGTTTATCCTGCACCAGCTACATTGGGGCAGCGCTTACCTGCTGGCGTTTTCGGTGGCGCTGGTGATCATCCTTATTACCTGGTTTTCCAGTTTTCCGTCCACGTCCCGGCGAGAATCCCGTCACATTGGCAGTGGGGCAGGCAAATACTGGCCCATGGAGATATTCCTGGTGGGAGCCGCCATCCTGATCTACCTGACGGGTTTTGTCACAATCTATTCCTGGATACCAAATTTCACGCAGGCGCGATTCAGCCTGGATGCCGATATGGCAGGCGGGTTGGTCAGCCGCTTGTTCCTGGGCATGTTTATCGGCCAACTGCTCATGTTCTGTCTGGCGCTCAAGTTTGCGCCGTCCCGGATTATCTTTACCTCTGCTGTACTCGCCACGCTGTTGAGTTTCAGTTTATGGAACGTCGATTCAGCCTCCCGCTTGACTGTCTGTATGTTTGTCCTGGGACTGGTAACCGGTGGCTTGCTGAAACTGATCATCGCGTTCGGCACCATGTTAATGTCGGCGCCGACTCCCAGGATGATCAGTTTCCTGATATTCAATTCGGCTCTGGGCACTGCGATTGCGCCGGCCCTCAGTGCCATTATCGTGGAAAAATACGACATGATTGCCGCGTTACGGTTCACGAGCATGTGTTACTGCGTAATGATTGTGCTGCTGTTCGGTGCGCATCTGTTGCGAAGACGGACGCCCGAATCGGGAGATGTGGTGAATGAACCTGCATTTTGAACCCTATTCTTCCGAATTCGCCCGGGACCCTTACCCGGTCTATACGCGCCTGCGTCAGGAGTGTCCTGTCTACTTCCATGAAACCTGGGATGCCTGGCTGTTCTCCAGGTACGAGGATATAAAAATGCTGGTAATGGACGAGCGTCTGGGCAGGACCATGGAACATGTCATGTCCCGTGATGAGATTGCTGCAGATCGTGCAAGCCGGGACTGGGATGCGGCTCCCAGTCACAGCCGTTACGTGAAAGTCTCGATTCTGGACAGTGAAGGAGAACTGCACGATCGTTTGAGAAAGGCTGTGTTCAGGATGTTTACGCCGGTGCGGGTCAATCAGTTGCGCGGCTTTATCCAGGGTTTGATCGACCGTCAAATCGATGCCCTGGAGACTGTTAAGGAGTTCGATTTCATCGAAGACCTGATCGCCCCGGTACCCGGGTTTGTCATCGGGGAGATGCTGGGCGTGCCGGAACCGGACCGTCCCCGGTTGCGCGCCTGGTCGGAAAACATCGTCCAGTTTTTTGAACCGGAACGGACCGTTGCGCACAGAGAGCTGGCGGAACGGGCTACAACCGAGTTTGTGGCTTACCTGACAGAATTAGCGGCGATGCGCCGGAAACAACCGGGTGATGACCTGATCTCCGAAATGATTACATGGCGCGATGGCGCCGACCGGCTGAATCAGGACGAACTGGTTTCCACTGCCATGACCGTTCTCATGGCGGGACACGGTTCGACCATCGACGCGCTGGGAAACGGCATGCTGGCGCTGCTTCGGCATCCGGAGCAGATGGCCGCGTTAAAAGCCGATGCCGGTCTGATCCATACGGCCGTTCAGGAAATGTTCCGTTATGATGCCCCGTTGCCCTATTTTCACCGCTATGCGCTGGAAGATATGGAATATCGAGGTTACTCGTTTAAAAGAAGCGCCAGGCTGGGGTTTCTGTACGCCTCGGCCAATCGCGACGAGGCCTGTTTCGATAACCCGGATACATTCGATATACGCCGGGACCCGAACCGGCACCTGGCCTTCGGCGGCGGCGTGCACCACTGCCTCGGCAGCCACCTGGCGCGCCTGAACATGGAGATCATCTTCAACACCGTATTACGGCGTCTGCCCGGATTGAGACAGGCTGTGACTGAAGATGAGCTGATCTGGAAACCCGGTATCCTGACTCGCAGCCTGACGCGCCTGCCGGTGGAGGTTTAAACCGAGGTTTCCATTCCATGCAAGGTGTCACCTTCTCCATCCGTCATTCCGGCGAAGGCCGGAACCCAGTCAATTAAAGGGTCGCCCTGAGGGCGACACAGTATCTCACTGGATGCCGGGACAAGTCCGGCATGACGAGCAGCGGCATCAAATCTGCCCCTTCAGCATGTGCGGTTTGACCAGCAGCCGT
>CAYOEQ010000027.1:0-1181 GCA_964402775.1 uncultured Enterobacteriaceae bacterium | reverse complement strand
GCAAGGATATTCGGCAGGGCCATCGGCAATAATACATGGCGCAGTTGTTCCCTCCGGGTCAGCCCTATGGCTTCGGCCACCCTTTTCAACACCGGGTCGATGGTGATGAGCGCGGTGACGGTATTGCGCAGTATGGGCAGGAGTGAATACAGGAAGAGGGCGACTATCGCCGGTTTTACACCGATCCCGAACACCGGGATCATGAGCGCCAGCAGTGCGATGGAAGGGATCGTCTGCAACAGGCCTGCCAGGTAAACGGTGAGATTCGCCACCGGCCGGTTGCGGAAAACAATAATCCCCAGGGGCAAACCGGCAAGGCAGCCCAGCGCCAGCGCGATAGCCGTCAGCTTGAGATGGGTAATGGTGTTGCCCAGGATGGAAGAGACAAGCCTGTCTTCCACTTGCGTATTTCCAAGGCCTTCCGCGCGCAGGAACCCGCTTGCGACTTCCGCAAAACTCCTGCCGTCGATGGTCGTCATCCTGTTCAGTTCCTGCATACGATCGTCATCAATCCTCCCGGCCAGCCGGGCAATGGCTTCCCCGGCGCCTGCAGGGAAGTCCGCACGGGCGAACGGCACCGCGAGATACCGCGGGAAATAGCCGCGATCATCGTCCAGGACGGCCAGGGAATACCTGGAAAGCTCCCCGTCGGTCGAATAGGCGTCGGTAATGTCGATGGAACCCTCGACGAGGGCCTGGTAGGCCAACCCGTGTTCAATCCCGGCAGGCTTTACGGCGAGGTTGTAGGTCTCCGCCAGGCCGGGCCAGCCGTCCTCCCGGTTCAGGAATTCCAGGGAAAAAGCCGGTTTCAGTTCAGGATGGTCCGCCAGGTCCGATATGCGCGAAATGCCTGCTGCTTCCGCCGTGTCTTTCCTCATCGCCAGGGCGTAGGTATTGTTGAACCCCAGTGAATCAAGCACTTGCAAGCCCTTATCTGAAACTGCCGCATTCAACCCGTCCAGGTCCGGCGCCGGGCCTTCCAGTTTCAGGATGGCTTCCGCCAGGGTGCCGGTGTATTCGACGTAAACGTCAATGGCGCCGTTCAACAGGGCTTCGTAACAGACCAGGGTCCCGCCCAGGCCGAACTTCCGTTCAACGGCAAACCCTTCCAGTTCCAGCATCTGCGCGACGATCTCTCCCAGCAGGTAGCCTTCATTGAAGTTTTTACTGCCGACGGTAAT
>CAYOEQ010000026.1:0-22511 GCA_964402775.1 uncultured Enterobacteriaceae bacterium | reverse complement strand
GCCGATGCCGGGCCGTTGGTGGCGCTGTTCGACATCAGGAGCGGTCATCGTTACATTGCTTTTGACGTCATGGAATGACATCGGCTGATAATCTGCCCCAATGCGTTTCAAGTGGTAAAATCACAAAACTTATCTGTTTACGATGAAAAATATAATCATAAAGGAACCGGGCGGACCCGAAGTACTGACCGTTGCCGAAGCTGAGATACCAACCCCCGGACCGGGGCAGGTGCTGGTAAAGGTCAGCGCCGCAGGGGTCAATCGTCCTGACGTAATGCAGCGTCTGGGCAGGTATCCGCCGCCACCCGGCGCATCGGAAATCCCCGGCCTTGAGCTTTCCGGCGAGGTCATCGAAACCAATGGTGATTTTGAGTTCCCGGTGCCGGGCGACAGGGTTTGCGCGCTGGTCCATAGCGGGGGTTATGCGGAATATGCGGTCGCCGACGCATCCCTGTGCCTGCCGGCGGCGGACAACCTTGCCGTGGAAGATGCGGCCGCCCTGCCGGAAACCACTTTTACCGTCTGGAACAACGTCTTTGATCGTTGCGGTTTGAAAAAGGGCGAGTCCCTGCTTATTCACGGCGGGTCAAGCGGCATAGGCACCATCGGCATACAAATGGCGACTGCCACGGGCGTAACGGTCTATGTCACGGCCGGCAGCCCGGAAAAATGCCGGTTCTGCGAACAACTCGGGGCCAGGCTGGCCGTTAACTATAACGAAGAGGATTTTGTAGAGAAGATTACCGAAGCACAGGGCGGGGCAGGAGTTGACGTGATACTCGACATGGTCGCGGGCGATTATATCGGCAAAGATATACAACTTGCCGCGCCGGACGGCCGTATCGCGATCATCTCGGGATTAAAAGGCTGGAAGACGGAAATCGATTGCCGGTCCTTGATGGTCAAGCGGCTGATGCTCACGGGGTCCACCCTGAGACCCATGCCTGTGCCTTACAAGGCGGCCATTGCCCGCAACCTGGAAAAACATATCTGGCCTTTCATCGAAAAAGGACAAATCAAGCCGATAATTTACAGAAAACTACCGCTGGAGCAGGCAGCCGAGGCTCACGCCATCATGGAGAGCAGCGCGCACATAGGCAAGATTCTCCTAATCAATGAATGATTACCGCCAGGGTATACGTTATTAAATCCTGTCCGGATTCCCTAAAGCCCCGGTTCCAACCCGTACCGGCTGCGGCGAAAAATATCCTTATGAGCGCCAAGGTAACCGTGGGCAATCTTCTTATGGCGCTGTTTTATCTCATTATGGAATGCCGGCAAGGCATGGAAAGGAACCGAGGGCGATAAATGGTGCTCCGCATGGTAAGGCATATTCCAGGCCAGCCAGCGCAGCAGCGGGTTGACTAATGTTGTTCGGGTGTTTTCCAGCAAGTCGGTGTTATTGACCGGCCGGCCGACGTGCTCGGTCATGCGCACCATACGCATATAAGGTTCGGCCAGAAACCTGGGGATAAGCCAGTAATACAATGGCGCAGCTATGTCGTAAATTATCATACAGGCGCCAATCGACATATAAATCAACAACATTGCCCAGGCCTCAACAATGACTTTCCAGCGTTCCGTAAGAGGCAGGAATAATTTTTCTTCCCGCGTGGTGATACCGCAAAGGTGAATAGCAAAAGGCTTTAAAAAACCCCACCAGTAAGGCAGGGACGAAAGATAGAGAAAATAACCGAACAGGTTTTTCGGTTGCGGAATCAATTCCGGATCACGCCACCTGTTCTGTGTATAACTATGGTGTGCCGTGTGTTCCCAGCGGAAATAGACGTTCGGCAGCAGGATAATTGCGCCGAAAATCCAGCCGAAGAAGTCATTCAGCCAGCGCGTCCTGAAGGCGGTACGGTGTGCGAATTCGTGCTGGGGGGAAAACAGGTGCACGATGCCCACACCGTGCAGGAACATGGCGGGTACGAAGAAAATCGAATCGACGGACAGGAAAACCAGGTAGCCGGTGATGGAAAGTATAACGGCATGCCGTAACAGGTATATCCATGCGTGTCTGTCAGTCCTGCGCATAAGTGTCCGCAGGCGTTTTCGATCCACGATTTCCTTGATCTGGTGTATGTGTTCCAGGGCCATAATCAGTTTATACGGGACATGAATAAATGTTGCATAATAATAAACTATTTTGTATATTATACAACATTATTTATCTGTATAATAAATGATCCGGTGTTATCAGTTTAATAATCAGGCACACGTTTAAATGTCCGGGAAATGGCACATAATAGCCGGTTGTGAAGATATTGAAGATGGCGATGGTATCACGGTAGTAGTTGAAAATAAGGAAATTGCCGTTTTTCGCAACGGGCAGGATTACTATGCAACAGACAGTTGTTGCACCCATGCCAGGGCGCCGCTGGTTGACGGTTATCTCGATGGTCAAATTATAGAGTGCCCGCTGCACCAGGGAAGGTTTGATCTGCGCAATGGCAAGGCGCTGTGCTCGCCGGCGACAGTTGACCTGAAAATCTATTCAACCAGGACCGTAAACGGTGAGATTCAGGTCAGGGTTTGATGGAACGGGCGGACTGTCAGTTCAGTGCGCCAATCACTGTCAGCATTTTTACCGGCACGGTAACCAGTTCCACGGGGCCATGGGGCGATGAAGGGTCGAAATAAAGTGAATCACCGGGAAACATGTGGTAGGTACGATCGCCTTCCTGGTATTTCAACTCCCCCTCAAGAACGTACATGAACTCGATACCCTCATGAAATATCAAGGGAAATTCTTCGGTCTTCTCCGTCAGTGTAATCAGGTAAGGTTCGAGCTTTATGTCGGAATGAAACGTGTGGCCGAGGAGCTGGTACTGGTGCCCGATACGGTTGTCATGGCGTTGCACGATTAATCCCCGGCCGGACTTGACGAAAGTCGATTCATGACTCTGGCGTACATTCTGAAACAGGTTTGCAAGTGAAATGCCCAGTGCGTCACTCAGGGATTTCAGGGTAGACAGAGACGCGGAGGTATGACCGTTTTCTATTCTCGACAGCATGGAGACGGATATATTGGCAACTTTGGATAATTCATGCACGGAAAGGTTCTTTTTCTTTCTGGCGCGGCGAATCGTTTCGCCGAGCATCTGCTCCAGGTGTCCGGTTTCCTCTAAAGATTGTGTATTCATGTGATGAGTTACTCCATCTTCAGTCTTGTCCGCAATGCTATAGATTATCACCAAAACTGGCAAAAAGCCTGGCGTAATCCCGATCCGAAACGTGAGTATGATGTCATTATAATCGGCGGCGGCGGCCACGGCCTTGGCGCCGCCTGGTACCTGGCCAGGGACCACGGTATTACCAATGTGGCAGTGCTGGAAAAGGGCTGGCTGGGCGGGGGCAACACGGCCCGCAATACCATGACCATCCGGGATAATTACATCCGCGCCGCCAGCGTGCCTTTCCACCGCGAATCCATGAAACTGTGGCGCGGGTTGAGCCGGGACCTGAACTACAACGTCATGCTGCACGAACGGGGTATGATCACATTCCTGCAGAGCGGCAGCGGGGTCAGCCACGCACGGCGCATGGCCGATACCATGAGCGTTTTCGATTCGGAATACATCATGCTCCCGCTGGATGAACTGAGACGGCGAGTCCCTTTTTTCAGCGACACGGCCAGGATGCCCATCATCGGCGCGGTCTACCACAGGAAGATTGCCATGGCGCGCCACGATGCCGTGGCCTGGGGGTATGCCCGCGCCGCCGACAAGCGAGGCGTCGATATTATCCAGAACTGCGAGGTTACCGGCATATTGCGGGAAGGCAACCGGGTGACCGGCGTCGACACCAGCCGCGGCGTGATCAAGGCAAAAAAGATCGGGATGGCCGTTGCCGGGCACGGTAGTGTGGTAGCGGAAATGGCGGGGATACGGCTGCCGATAGAGACCTGGCCGTTGCAGGCGCTGGTCTCAACGCCCGTGAAGCCGGTGCTGGACGAAATTTTTGTCGTCGACGGTTTTCATAACTACTTCATGCAGTCGGACAAGGGTGAACTGGTGGTCGGCGGTGTCACCGATCCCTATCCTTCCTATGCGCAACGCGGCTCTCCTCAGATCATGGAGCATGTGATTGAAGGTCTGGTGGATATTTTTCCCGTGTTCAAACGGATGAAATTCATGCGCCAATGGGCAGGCATGCTGGATATTACCTACGACAACAGCCCGATCATTTCCGGGACCGGCCTGGAAGGCTTTTATATCGACGTGGCCGGTTCCGGCGGGTTCAAGACGACGCCGGTTGCCGCTAAAATGCATGCCGATCTCATAGCCAATGACCGCCCCCACCCCTTGATCGAGGAGTTCGGCTTGAACCGGTTCCAGACCGGCAGGCTGCTGGTAGAGGGAGGCGTCGATGCCAACCGCTGATCCTTATGGAGCAATAACATGTTGTTAATCCCCTGTCCCTGGTGTGGCGCGCGTAACGAGGACGAATTTCTGAACGGCGGCGAAGCGGACAAGCGGCGCCCGGCAGACCCGGTGCAAGCCGGCAGTGAAGAGTGGCATCGCTACCTTTACACCCCCGCAAACACCAAAGGCTGGCTGCGTGAACGCTGGTGGCACGTCCGGGGCTGCCGGCGCTGGTTCAAGGTCGACCGCAATACCCATACCCATGAAATTAAACAGGTTGAGGAAGCGGACCAGTGGCGTTAAGCGGAAACCCGTATCGATTACCCGGGCTCGGGCGTATCGACCGGAATAAACCGATCACGTTCAAGTTCAACGGCAAAACCCTGCACGGTTATGCCGGCGATACCCTGGCATCGGCGCTGCTGGCCAACGGGGTAAGAATTGTCGGGCGCAGTTTCAAATATCACCGGCCGCGCGGCGTGATGAGCGCCGGTGTCGAAGAAACCAATGCCGTCGTCCAACTCGCCGGACGGGAAGATGAGCCGGGTGTCATCGCAACCGTTACTCCCTTGTACGAAGGACTGGAAGCTGCAAGCGTCAAGGGCTGGCCGGGCGTGCGGTGGGACATCGGCGCGGTCAACGACTGGCTGCACCGCCTGTACCCCGCCGGTTTTTATTACAAGACGTTCATGTGGCCCAACAACTGGTGGAATGTTTACGGTTACTTCATCCGTCGCATGGCCGGACTCGGAACAGCGCCGGTAACGCACGAGCTGGAGGAACGTTACGAAAAACGTTACCACCATTGCGACGTGCTCGTTATCGGCGCCGGACCGGCCGGGCTTGCCGCTGCAGCCGCAGCCGGGAAAAGCGGCGCCCGGGTCATGCTGGTGGACGAACAGGTGGAGCCTGGTGGCTCATTACTGAACAGTGAACGGGAAATCAATGGAAAGCCTGCCCTGGACTGGGTTGCCGAAACTGCAGACTGCCTGCAGCAGTTACCGGAGGTCATCCATTTACAGCACGCAACAGCCGTGGGGTACTATGATCACAACATGGTCTATGTTCTGGAGCATGAACCGGAACAATCATGGCTGCGAGAAAGGCTCTGGCGGGTAAGGGCAAAGCAGGTCATTATTGCCGCCGGCGCCATCGAACGCCCCCTGGTTTTCCCGGATAACGACCGGCCGGGAATTATGCTGGCCGGTGCCTCCGCCGCCTATGTCCGCCGTTATGGTGTGCGGCCGGGCACCCGGGCTGTCATTATTACCAACAATAACAGCGCCTACGAGTCGGCTGTCACCCTTGCCCGCAATGAGGTGCAGGTTGCCGCGCTGCTGGATACGCGCCGGCAAATAAGCAGTGAATTACGCGATCAGGCTGAAGGGCTCGGGATTCCGGTGTTGACCCACCACGGGATTAAGTCGGTTAAGGGTAAAAGAACTGTAACGGGACTGGTTGCCGCGCCGTTGGATGACCTTTCCCGGGAGCAATATTATTCCTGTGACCTGGTCTGTACCTCGGGTGGCTGGAACCCGACATTACACCTGCAGTCACAATCCGGCGCAAGACCGGTCTATTCAGAGAGCATAGCCGGATTTGTCCCCGGTAAGTCCGTACAGGCCGAAACTACAGTCGGCGCGGCCAAAGGCAGCTTTGGTCTGAACGAATGTTTGATGGAAGGGATCGAGGCCGGACATCAGGGCGCACGCCTGGCCGGACATGAACCGGCCGTATCGGAAACCCCCGTTGCCGGGCAAGAGGTTGAATTCTCTATCGGCGCCTTGTGGGAATTGCCTGCCGGCGGCAAAAACCGGCGCGCCTTCCTGGATTATCAAAATGACGTCACCAGCGCAGACGTAAGACTCGCCTTGCGTGAAAACTACTCATCGGTGGAACTGGTAAAACGCTATACCACAGCAGGCATGGGCATTGACCAGGGTAAGGTCAGCAACGCCAATACCATCGGCGTCATTGCCGACCTGACCGGAAATAAACCCGGTGACGTCGGTACTACCACTTACCGGCCGCTTTACAGCCCGACCAGTTTTGCCGCCTGGGCCGGGATCGACCAGGGAGACACCATTTTTCCGGCGCGGCGCACCCCGATCACGCAATGGTTTGAGAAGCGCCAGGCAAATTTCGATGAGGCCGGCGCGTTCTGGCGCAGGCCGTTCCAGGTCCCCCGTGACGGAGAGACATCGGCACAGGCGGTTAACCGGGAGGCGCTGGCGGTGCGCAACGGCGCCGGGATTTATGACGGTACGCCGCTGGGCAAGATTGAAATCAGCGGCCCGGATACGCCGGCGTTCCTGAACAGGGTCTACACCAACAACTGGAATGATCTCCCCGTCGGCATGGGCAGATTCGGTTTCATGCTGCATGAAGACGGCAGGATGTTTGACGACGGGGTGACGTTCCGGCTGGGCAGGAACCATTACCTGATGACGACCGGTTCCGGCGTCGCCGGCGCCGTCCATGCCCGCCTGGAGCAGTTGTTGCAGTGTGAATGGCATGACCTCCAGGTTTACCTGACAGAGGTGACCGAGCAATGGGCCAATATCTGCGTCTGCGGGCCCCGGGCCAGGGAGGTCCTGGCTGAAACCGGGACAGATATCGATTTGGGCAAGGAGGCGTTTCCGTTCATGGCGATCCGCGCCGGCAAGGTGGGCGGGTTCGCTGCGCGTGTGGCGCGGGTCAGTTATACCGGTGAGCTCAGCTTCGAGGTCAACGTGCGGGCAAGGGATGGATTAGCCATGTGGGAGGCGGTGATGGAAGCCGGCAAAAAATATGATATTACCCCGGTGGGGTCGGAAACGAGTCTGCTGCTGCGGCTGGAAAAAGGCTTTATCGCGGCCTGGGCGGAGGGGGATGGTTATGCCAACCTGTATGACGCCGGCATGGACCGGGTTATCGATAATACGAAACCGGACTTTATCGGCAAACGCGCGCTGGAGCACGCCCGGACATCCGGCGGGGACCGGCCGCATATCGTCGGCCTGGTGCCCGAAGATCGTAACTTTGTCCCGCCGGACGGCGCGCCCCTGGTCGAACCTGGTGAAACCGATGAGGCAAAGAAAATGCTCGGCCACGTTACCGCCGGCGGCTACAGCCCCAATCTCGGTCACGCCATTGCCCTGGCGCAGTTGAAAAACGGCAGGGACCGGCTTGGTGAAACGGTCACCATCTCAACGGCAGGGAGAAACGTGCTCGCGGAAGTAACCGGCTCCGTGTTTATCGATCCCGCGGGACAACGGATGCGGAGTTGAACGATGGCTTATAACGTCGATATCGCGCAGCGGACGCCCTATGGCCTGCTCAACCTGCGCGGCGCAGAAGATATCCGCCGGCAATTTAACAACGTACTCGGTCTTGAACTGCCGCAAACGCCCAATACCGCGACCGCAAACGATGGCGTTACGGCAATGTGGCTGGGTCCCGACGAATGGCTGATCAGGACGGATGACGGCAAGGAACCGGCGCTGTCTGCAGCGTTGCTGGAAGCGGTAAAAGGGCAACATGCGGCAGTCACGGCGGTTTCCGATGCGTACGTGATTTTCACGGTTTCGGGGAAAGAGGCCAGGGCCGTGCTGAACCAGGGCACAGGGATTGATTTGCACCCGCGTTCATTCAATCCCGGTACGTGCGTGCGCACCAGCCTGGCCAAGACGGGAGTTATCCTTCACCAGTTGGATGGCAAGCCTTCCTATGATGTTTATGCCTGGCGCAGCTATACAAATTATTTGAGTATGTGGCTGGATAAAGCTGCGGGTGTCGGTTAATGTCCGGCGGTTGTTCCTGTATCAATCGTCACAGGCAGTTGTCGTTGTTTTACCGGTCATCACCAATAATTCTCCTCTTGAGACAATTCCCCGGTTGACAACGGATAAAACAATGCCGTCTTCAAGAAAACATACCATTGACGGATCGCGTTCCGGTTCCGGAACCGAGTAAAGCGTACCTGCCGTTTCTCCTGCTTTAGCCGGTTGCCCGGGACTTGCCGCCGGCAGGAACAACCCCTGTCTGTCCGAATATATTTTTCCGTTCATGTTAACGTCAATATCTATCGTCCTGTTACCCGGCTCTGGGACATCTACCGAACCGTCAAGCATGCCCAGGTAGTGCATGACCCGTAACAGCCCGTCCGACGCCAGTTGTACCATGTGCGGGTTGACATTGCCGCCCCCGCCCAGTTCCGTTGCAATCATCGGTACGTCTTTACGGATGGCGGCGGCGTTGAACGTGCCCTGTTCAGCGAACTCGGCGGCCCATGTATAAGGAGCGTTAAATGCTTCGGCCAGCGCCAGGCTTTTTTCATCGGCAGTCACTGCGCCCAGGTACACCATCGCCAGGGGCGCAAAAACACAGGCATTGCCGCCGCTGTGAAAATCGATGGCGGCGTCGCATTCAGGCAATACCACGTCCTCGATGAACTGCGCAATCATCCGGGTCGGCCCGCTGCTTCCGTCACCTGGAAACGCCCTGTTCAGGTTACCGTCATCCAGGGGCGAGCAGCGTGACCGGGCCGCCACGGCCAGCGCATTCAGCGCCGGAAACATGATAATCCGCCCCCGCAGGTGAACCGGGTCGAAGGAGTGCAATGTGTGCAGCAACAGCGCCGGCCCCTCGTACTCGTCACCGTGGGTGCCGCCGGCCAGCAGTAGAGTGGGACCTGTTTCGTTGTTTAACACGGCAACCGGGACCGGGTGATAGCCCAGCGGTTGCTCGTTGCCGGACCAGGGCACGCGTAAATCGCCGATTTGCCTGCCCTGGGCGTTGAAGTCGATGGTGGCGCTGATATTTGTTTTCGTCCAATCCATTAACTGGTTATCTCGTTGGTAAACCGGGCAAGTTCCCGGTTGAATTTTTCAGCTTCCTCCCGGAACGGCATGTGGGCTGATTTCTCGTACATGGACAATGTCGAATTGGGGCATAACCTGTTCAGGTGTTCAGCCGCATCGACCAGGATAAACGGATCATGGCGGCCGTGGATGATCAGCGCAGGTTTACGGAACCCGGACAGCACATCCGTGTTGTCGATGACCCGGCCCATCATTGCGGCCCGGACTGCGGGCGTCGTCATCATGGCCTGGGCCGTCATGAGTTGCAGTTGTGCCGGCGTTGTGTCTGCCACCATATCCCGGGTACACCTTTGCATTGCCCGAAATTGTGTCTCCGGGTCATCAGCCATGGTATCAGGCATGTATTCCGCGGGTCCCGTCCCCAGCATGCCGGCAAGCTCTTCAATGCCCAGACCGTGCAACCCGCTGACCATGACGATGCCGCTGATACCGGCCTGTCCGTGGTGGCGCAGGTAATCACCGATCACAAGTGCGCCGTACGACCAGCCCACAAGTACCGGCGCATTCCTGTCACAACGGCTTATGACTGCCTGCAGGTCATCGGCGTACAGCTTGCCGTTCAGGTAGTGGTCCTCGCCTGCGGGACATTCCGAGTAACCGTGCCCCCGCAGGTCAAAGGAAACCAGGTGAAATTCCCCAGCCAGTTCACTGCTGAACTGTTTAATCCAGATCGCGTGAGTCTGCGACCAGCCGTGGATAAAAAGAACGGCCGGCGCATCCGTGTTGCCGGTGTCTTTATAGTACAGCCTGGCGCCGCCGGCGCCATGCAGGTAGCCATGATTGAATAATGCAGTGTCCGGCATATTTTTCCGCCCTGACTTATGAAACGTGAAACCTGCTACGGATAAAAAAAGCAGGCAACCGGTATTCCCGGTTGCCTGTCAACCATTATGGAAGAAAATTACATCGGGGGTTAAAAATTGTATCTCACGTTGGCGCCCCAGGTACGCGGCGGCTGGTAAGTGCGCAGGTTGCCGAAGGTCGTCGAGCGGAAGCCGTTACTCTCGGCGTCTTCATCAAGCAGGTTGCGGGCATAAGCGGCAATGCTCCACTTGCCGCTGCTGTGGTCGAACTGCAACCTGGCATTGACGCGCGTATAGGAATCACCGCTGTTCAACGGATCCTTGAAAACCGACCAGTAGCGCTCATCGTCCATGTAATAGTAGTCGCCGCGCAAGGTTACATCGCCCGCCTGCACCGGCATGGTGTACGCGGCCCCGAAGCCGAATATGAATTCCGGCGAGCGGGGCAGGGGGTTGCCGCGCTGGTCGATACTGGGGTTTGCCGGCACGTTCAGGTCCGGCGCCATCAGGTCCTTGAGTTCCGTATCCAGGTAGGAAAACATGCCGTCTATCACCAACTGATCTGTTAAAGCCAGGATCATGTCCGCTTCGATACCGAACACTTCCGCATCACCGGCATTGCGCACGTTGGCATAACCCTGGGCATTATCGGCCAGGTCCACGTTCTGGTGTATGTTCTTGTAATCATAATAGAAGGCGCTGGCGTTAAGGCGCAGTTTCCCGTCCGCCAGGGTGGATTTGAAGCCGCCCTCGAACGACCAGATGGTTTCAGGTCTCACTGCTTCGGGGAGCGGGCCGAACAGGACGGTATTATAGCCGCCGGACTTGAAGCCGCGGGTGGCGCCGAAATAAATCATCACGTCCTCGTTCACGAAAAAATCGATGCCGAATTTGGGGGTGACGCTGTCGCTGTCGGTCTCATCCTGGTGAGTAACCGCCGGCGGGCCGCTGGGTGCCAGCCTGTTGGCAATGTATTCCGGGCCGGTCAGGGCCGGGATGATGGGCACGAACGAGTAGCTCTCGAAATCAATCTCCTTCTCTTCGTCGCTGTAGCGGACGCCCACGTGGGCGCGGAAATGGTCGTTGAAGCGGTAACTGGCCTGGCCGAATAATGCCCAGGCAAAGGTATCCAGGTATGAATAACCGTGTATAAAGACCGTGTCATAGGTGCCGCCTACCGTCGGTCCGACAACGAATTGACCGAAGCTGAAAGGGAACGGATAGTCATGCAGCGCGTTGTCATCGAACAGGAACGCTCCCACCACCCAGTTCAGCGCCCCGTCGCCGGTGGAAGACACCTGGAACTCCTGCTGGAAGAACTCCGAATCGGTAATGGGGTCGTTAAACCCGCCGGCGTTGATCTCGGTCAGGTCGAAATCCACCTGGTAGCGGTTTTCATCTTCCCGGTAACTGGTCAGGGATTTTATCTCCACGTTGCCCAGGTCCCAGGTGATCTCGGCGCCTATACCCCAGGCCTCCGTCTCATTATTGGCCGTGACATCCCGGTACGTGTCCCTGATGCCCGGCAATACGGTGCCGCCGGAAAAAGCGACATACGGGTTGTCGGACAGCGGCGGACTCACGTGGGATGCGGTGCCGCGGCTGGATTGGTCGTCCGTGTAGTCGCCGAACAGGCGAATGCTGACATTATCCGTTGCCTGGAACAGTAACTGGGTGCGGAATGACTTCACATCCGTGGTGTCCTCGCCTTTGCCGGTAAAACTGTTATCGGAATAGCCGTTGTTGTCATGGAACAGGCCGGCGACACGAAACGCGGCGCGCTCACTGATGGGGACATTCACTGCGCCCTCTACCCGGACGGTGCCTTCATTGCCGCCGCCGACATCTATATAGCCGCCGGTTTCCTGCTCAGGTTTCCTGCTCAGGAAGTGGATCACCCCGCCGGTGGCGTTCCTGCCGAACAGGGCGCCCTGGGGCCCTTTAATCACTTCCACCCGTTCGGCGTCGTAAAAGTCGCTGATAATGGACGTCAGCCGAGGCAGGTAAACGCCATCAATATGGACTGCTGTGGTGGGTTCCAGTCCCGGAGTAATGGTATCTGTGCCGACACCGCGCACATAGGCAAAACCATGACCGGCGAGTGGCTCAAGGTGTAGTCCGGGAACCTTGAGTTGCAGGTCCAGGGTTGTGTCAATCCCGACTGCTTTCAGTTGCTGGTCGGTAAATGCATTGATGGCTATGGGTACGTCCTGAACGGATTCTGCGCGTCTTTGCGCCGTAACGACGATCTCTTCCAGAAGTACGGAGCTCTGGGCAGTTACTCCTCCGGCTGCAGACACACCCGCAAGAAAGCACAATATAAGGAGTAACTTATTGTCTGGTTTCAGTTTTATCATAACTTCTTTCCCCCGGCGGAAAATGAAAAAAAACCGTCAAAATCAATTGTAAGTAAGTACCTGTCTATATAAACTAACTATAGACTAATATTGCTTTATATGCAACATTGTTGCATATTATTTCAAAACTGTGAATAACACAATTGGAATTTTCAAGTGTCAGATCAAGATAACGTGATGCAACCCAGCCCACTGGCCCATGCAGACTGGCAGTATGTGGATAAACGTTGCCTGGATGACTACCGGGCGGAAGACTGGGAGATCCTGCTACGTCAACGCAAACAGTATTATGACGAACAGATGGTGGACCAGATATTACGAGTGCTGACCTGCCAGAAGGACGATCCGGGCTATGTTTATACGGTCAATAATTATCTTCATTGCCTGCAAACGGCTACCCGTATGCTGCGTGACGAATGCCCTGAAGAGGACATTGTTGTCGGCCTGCTTCACGATATCGGGTTTATTACCTGTAACGAAACCCATGGGGAGTTTGCTGCCACCTTGTTGCGTCCCTATATCTCGGAACGAAATTACTGGATGCTGGTACGTCACGCGGTTTTTCAACAGTATCATTTCTACGAACTTGAGGGTTGCGACAGGCACGAGCGGGACAAGTGGAAAGGCCACCCTTACTTTGCCTGGACGGCGGAATTTGTCGACAAGTATGACCAGACGACCATCAACCATGATGAAGAGATATTACCGCTGGAGACCTTCGAGCCCATGGTAAGGCGGTTGTTTGCAAAACAGCCGCACAGGATTATTTATGATTAACCTGCATTTTTCACTGGGCGATATGATGACAAATCGTCAGGACAGACGATTTGCACGGCCGCAGGCCGCCCGTAAGGGTTGCGCACAAGGATGTGTGCAATGACTGCCTGGATAAAGATGATTCCCGAAGATGAAGCGACCGGCGCGTTGAAGGATATGTATGAACAAGCCATGACGCCCCATGGAACGGTGGATAATGTCATGAAAGTGCATTCGCTACGCCCGCATACCATGCATGGACACGTGACCCTGTATAAAAGCGTGCTTCACCATCCGGACATAACACTTCCCTTGTGGTTCCTGGAAGTGGTTGCCTCCTATACAAGTATTAAGAACAAATGTGAATACAGTCTTGCGCACCACTTTATGAACGCCAGAAAACTGATCAATGATGACAGGCGCGCCGACGACATCCATGCCGCCCTTCAGGAAGGCCGGCCGGAGAAAGAATTTACCGGGAAAGAACTTGCGATGCTCCGATACGCGGGAAAGCTGACGACAGGTGTCGCAAGCATGACCGGGGATGATATCAAAACATTGCGCAATGCCGGTTGCGATGACGGTGAAATTCTGGAAGTCAACCAGGTTGTTGCGTATTTCAATTATTCCAACCGGTTGCTCAACGGCCTGGGAGTGACCACCGAAGGGGACTCGATTGGCTATTATAAATAACGGATGTTAACAAGTGTATCTCAGAAACGCCTGGTACGTCGCCGCGCTGAGTGGTGAAGTTGACCGCCATTTAAAATCCTTACGCATTCTGGGTGAGGACATCGTGTTTTACCGCACCCTGGCCGGCGGACCTGCGGCACTGGAAGATGCCTGTCCGCATCGCAAATTACCGTTATCGAAAGGATCATTGCGGGGAGATGAAGTGGAGTGCGGCTATCACGGCCTGACGTTCAATTGCGCCGGCAACTGTGTCGCCGCGCCGACTCAGGACAGGATCCCGCCATCGGCAACAGTACACAGCTACCCGGTCACTGACAAATGGGGGCTGGTCTGGATCTGGATGGGTAATCCTGATCTTGCCGACGAGGCAAAAATTCTCAATATAGAGAATTATGACAACCCCGAGTGGAAGATCACCGCCGGCGATGCGTTGACCTGCGAATGCCATTATTTATACCTCTCGGATAACCTGTTGGACCCATCTCATGTCGCCTGGGTGCATCGCACGTCATTTGCCGCGCCGGGTACGGATATGACGCCTCTGGAAACCCGGGAAACAGACGATGGGTTGATCGTGTCCAGGTGGATATATGACTGCAAACCCCCGCCGTTTTATGCGCCTTTGGTTAAATTCAGAGGGAACTGCGACCGCCTGCAACATTATGAGGTCCGTTACCCTTCCATTGCCATCAACAAGTCGGTATTTTCACCGGCCGGGGAGGGCGGGCCGGATATGCCGACAACCGGCAAATCATACGTCATGATTTCTTACAACTTTCTGACACCGGTGGATGAAAACGTCACCCGTTATCACTGGCTGCAGCACCGGAATACCGACCCTGATAATGAGGAGGTAACCCGGAATATTGCCCAAGGCGCCAGAAAAGCGTTTCTCGAGGACCGGGAGATACTGGAAGCGGTACACCGGGGAATCGCAAATGAGACCAGTCGGCACATCAACCTTGGCCTGGACGCCGGTTCATTACAGTTTCGCCGGATGCTGGACAAAATGATCGCTATGGAACAGGCGGAATTCAGGAAGATATGAACAGGACGTAAAATCAGGTGGAACATCCAGACTCACGGTGCAAAATAAAACGATGACAGTCAATCTCCAGAATGAAGTCGGCCCGAAATATCAACGTCTTAAAACCCATATCATCGCACGGATAAAAGACGGCGACTGGCCGCCGGCTTATCAACTCCCGTCGGAACATGAACTGGTAAACAGTCTTCAGGTGTCGAGGATGACAGTGAATCGCGCCCTGCGCGAACTTGCAAACGAAGGCTACCTGACCCGGGTTCCGGGGGTTGGTACTTTTGTTGCGGAAATACACAGCCGCAGTCACTTCCTTGAAATCAATAATATTGCCGATGAAGTCCGGGAACGGACGCATGACTATTCCGCCAATGTCATTTTGAACAGACGGGATAAGCTGAACAGCGAAAACGCAAGGCGAATTCAGTTACCCCCGGGCAGTTATGCGTTTCATTCGATAATCGTGCATGAGGAAAATCATATTCCCATACAAGTGGAAGATCGTTATGTGAATCCCCAGGTCGTTCCCGGTTACGGCGATGTTGATTTTACCCGCACCACGCCTACCGAATACCTGTTGAAAGTCGCCCCGTTACAGGAGGTTGAGCATACGGTCCAGGCGCGTATGCCCAGCGCACGCGTCAGGAAACTATTGAAGTTGAAAGAAAATGAACCATGCCTGATTTTACTGCGGCGTACCTGGAGCATGGGGAAAATTGCCTCTGCTGCCACTCTTTATCATCCCGGCAGCCGGTATGAACTCAGCGATCACTTCAAGGCTTGAGCCTGAATATATCCGTACTCCGGATACCCGTTTCCGGATATGAGTCCTGAAGACTATATCCTGCCAGGCATGCCCAACCTGCATAGCCATGCGTTTCAGCGTGCGCTGGCGGGCCGGGCTGAACTGGCAACGGGAAACAAGGATGATTTCTGGTCGTGGCGGGAAAAAATGTACCACTGTGCAAACCGGATAACGCCCGACCAGCTACAGGCGGTTGCCGCGCAGTTATTCATGGAAATGCTGAAAAGCGGTTATACCTCGGTCGCCGAGTTCCATTACCTGCATCATATCAGGCAAGGACAGTCCGCCGGTCCGCCAACGGAAATGGCGGATGCCGTTATCGCGGCGTCTGAAGAAGCCGGCATAGCTTTGACCTTGTTGCCCGTGTTGTATATGACAGCCGATTTCGACAGGCCTGAGCCGTTGCCCGAACAGGCCAGGTTTATTAATGACGTGGATGGATTTTTGTCACTGCTCGCATGCTTGAGAGGCAGGCAGGGCGGCAACATGAAAACAGGCGTGGCCTTTCACAGCCTGCGCGCAGTGCCTGGGCGGAGTTTGCTTGAAGTTCTGAGAATATTGACTGAGGAGGATATTGCCTGCCCAATTCATATACATATTGCGGAAACCCGGAAGGAGGTAGAGGCCTGTACGGGTTTCTACGGCCTGACGCCGGTACGGTGGTTGTTTGAAAATGTCGATATCGACAGGCGCTGGTGCCTTGTTCATGCAACGCACCTGACTGATTGGGAGGTGGGTAAACTGTCGATGAGCGAATGTGTTATCGGCCTGTGTCCGACCACTGAGGCCAACCTTGGGGACGGTATTTTCCGGTTCGCTGATTTTTTGAGCGGTGGCGGAAAATTCGGCATCGGTTCGGACAGCAATATCTCCGTGAGTCCCGTTGAAGAACTCAGGTGGCTGGAGTACGGGCAGCGCCTCATTACCAACAGGAGAAACATCAGCGCGACCGGCGACGAACCGCACGTCGGCACATTTCTCTGGGAGAATGCGGCAAGTGGCGGCGCTCGGGCGCTCGGCTGTGAAATTCACAGTCCCGGAACCGAAGGTCCGGCAGATCTTCTCGTATTGAACGGGGAACATCCGTTACTCTATGGCAAACCTGCACATGAAATCACCGCTTCATTTGTGTTCAGCGGCAATGACAACCTGGTACGGGATGTAAAGGCCGGAGGAAAATGGGTTGTCAGGGATGGCGTCCATGTAAATGAACAGGAAATATCAGCGCGCTACAAAAAAGCCATCAAGGAATTGAACCAGTGACACGCAGTCATATCGAAAGGGGGCGGAATTGAATTCCGTCCCCGCGCGTTCACCGTTATTGCACTACTGTTTTGCCGTCCTTGATGATACCGGCGCAGGGATTGGCGCCTATCATGTAGGCCAGTTCGGATGGATGCGCAATATCCCAGATCACAAAATCTGCTCTTTTCCCGGTTTCCAGGGTTCCTCTGTCATCCGTCAATGCCAAGGCTTGTGCCGCATTACGGGTCACGCCCGCCAGGGCTTCTTCGGGCGTAAGAGAAAACAGTGTGCAGGCCATATTGAGCATAAGCAACAGGGATAAAACCGGTGATGACCCCGGATTGGCGTCTGTAGCAATGGCGACAGGCACCTGGTAGCGGCGTAATAGATCAACAGGCGGCAGTTGTGTCTCCTTCAGCGTATAAAAAGCGCCGGGGAGCAGGACCGCGACGGCGCCGGACCGGGCGAGGGCATTGACACCGGTCTCGGACGTATATTCGAGATGGTCCGCGGACAGTGCCCCATAGCGCGCTGCCAGGGCGGCGCCGTTCAGGTCCGATAACTGGTCGGCATGCAGTTTTACGTGCAATTCCAACTCGCAGGCCCGGTCAAATACATGTTCTATTTCTTCCGGGCTGAAAGCGATGCTCTCACAGAATCCGTCAACTGCGTCAGCCAGGTTTTCCAGGTAAACCTGTGACAGCATTTCATCGACAACAAGCTGGACATATGCGTGGCGGTCTGAAGCATATTCCGGGGGCAGCGCATGCGCGCCCAGGAATGTGGTCTTGACGTCCAACTGCGGGTCCTCTTCTCCGAGCCGCCTGGCCACCCGCAACATCTTTAATTCCGTTTCCACGTCCAACCCGTAACCCGATTTGATTTCTATCGTCGTGACGCCTTCACGTTTAAGCGCCCCAGCCCGTTTCCTTGCTGCAGACAGTAGCTCTTTTTCCGATGCCTTGCGTGTCGCGTTCACCGTGGACAGTATGCCGCCGCCTGCCTTTTGCAATTCTTCATAAGTGGCGCCCTTCAGCCGTAGTTCGAATTCCCTGGCGCGGTTGCCTCCGAAAACAAGATGGGTATGGCAATCGATGAGGCCGGGTGTGATACATTGCCCGTTTACATCGATGACGTCAGGAGTTTTGTCCCGGACATCCGGAGGCAGCGCATCCATACTGCCCAGCCAGCTTATTGAAGCGCCTGCAGTGGCAATGGCCCCATTTTCAATAAGTCCGTATTCCCCATGTCCAATTGCCATGGTGACGAGTCCTGCATTGACCCATAAACGGTCCCACGGGTGTAGCTCGTTCATCGCCTTTTTACAGAAAGTTGAAAATCATCATCAGAGCTATTATAGTAATCATGTAATGACTTGTATATACATATTGTAAAGTGACTCAAAGTTTCACACCATCCGTCAAGAGGTAATAGAAAACTTGCGGTTGGTTTGTTTCTCGGAGGGACAAGATGAACAGTACGGTACGAAAGGGAATGGCAGAAGCATCTCATCGTGTGATAAGGGCCCCGAAAGGGTCCCGTTTATCGGCCAAATCCTGGCAGACGGAGGCGCCGCTCAGGATGATCATGAATAACCTGGACCCTGATGTCGCCGAACGGCCGGAAGACCTGATCGTTTATGGGGGGATTGGCAAGGCAGCCCGCAACTGGGCATGTTTTGACAGCATCGTGGAGACACTTAAGGAATTAAACCTGGACGAGACCCTGTTAATCCAGTCCGGCAAGCCTGTCGGCGTGGTTAAAACCCACTCCGATGCCCCCCGGGTGCTGATCGCCAACTCCAACCTGGTTCCGGCCTGGGCAGACTGGGAGCACTTCAATGAACTCGACCGCATGGGCCTGATGATGTTCGGACAGATGACGGCCGGCTCATGGATTTATATTGCCAGCCAGGGAATCGTTCAAGGCACCTATGAAACCTTTGTGGAGATGGGGCGGCAACACTATAACGGCAATCTCAAGGGAAAATGGATCCTGAGCGCCGGTCTGGGCGGTATGGGTGGCGCCCAGGCGCTTGCGGCAACCATGGCCGGCGCCTCGATTTGCGTGGTCGAATGCCAGGAGAGCCGGATCGACTTCAGGCTGCGTACGGGATATGTCGATAAGAAAGCGACAAGCCTGGTTTCCGCATTGACCATGCTGAACGATGCCGTCCGCGAGGGTAAAGCAGTGTCCGTCGGTCTGTTGGGCAATGCGGCAGAACTGCTTCCGGAGATGATCAGGCAGGGTATCAGGCCGGATGCGGTAACTGATCAGACATCTGCCCACGACCCGGTAAACGGCTACCTGCCGGTAGGCTGGTCGATTGATGAATGGGAGGCGCAACGCCGCAGAGACCCCGGCATGGTGGCTGCCGCGGCAAAACGCTCGATGGCGGTTCACGTACAGGCCATGCTGGATTTTCAAAAAGCCGGTATCCCCGTCTTTGATTACGGTAATAACATCCGCCAGGTGGCAAAAGATGAAGGTGTCGGCAACGCGTTTGATTTTCCCGGATTCGTGCCGGCATATATCCGGCCCTTGTTCTGCCGTGGCATCGGCCCATTTCGTTGGGTAGCCTTATCCGGCGATCCGGAAGACATTTACAAAACGGATAAGAAGGTCAAGGAACTTATCCCGGATGATCCACACCTGCATAACTGGCTTGATATGGCGCAACAACGCATTCAGTTCCAGGGTCTGCCGGCGCGGATATGCTGGGTCGGCCTGGGTCAGCGCCACCGTCTTGGCCTGGCATTTAATGAGATGGTAAAGACCGGAGAACTGTCCGGACCGGTAGTGATTGGCCGCGATCACCTGGACTCCGGTTCTGTAGCCAGCCCGAACCGGGAAACCGAGGCAATGAAAGACGGCTCTGATGCCGTTGCCGATTGGCCCTTGCTGAATGCCCTGGTAAATACGGCCGGAGGCGCTACCTGGGTGTCGATACACCATGGGGGAGGAGTAGGTATGGGCTATTCGATACACGCCGGCCTGGTCGTGCTCTGTGACGGTACTGACGGCGCCGCAAGGCGCATTGAACGGGTGTTATGGAATGACCCGGCATCGGGTGTCATGCGCCATGCCGATGCGGGCTACGACGCGGCGGTTGATTGCGCAAGGGAACACGGGTTGTTATTGCCGATGCTCGCGTAGACAGCGCGATGAGTAAAACAAAGATAATACTTGAAGCAGGCAATGCCTCCCTGGCGCTTTTGCGAAAGATCGCTTTCAACCCCGTCGAAGTCGAACTGCGAAAGCCCGATTACGAAGCCGTAAACAGGTCGAGTGAGACGATTGTGCGATTATGCGCATCGGATAAGGCGATATACGGCGTCAACACGGGCTTCGGTAAACTGGCCCAGACCCGGATCGCTGTTGAAAGGCTGACTGAGCTTCAACACAACCTGGTGTTGTCACATAGTTCCGGTATCGGCCCCGTATTGAACAGCAACATAGTCCGTTTGATGATTGTCTTGAAAATTCTGGCCCTGGCCAGGGGCTATTCAGGTGCTCGCCGGCAAATCATTGACGCACTGCTCGCATTAATCAACCATGAAGTGTATCCGTGTATTCCGGCAAAAGGCTCAGTCGGCGCCTCAGGAGACCTGGCGCCGCTTGCCCATATGGGCGCCGCACTCACCGGCGCCGGCAAGGTGCAGCACAAGGGTATGACCATCAGCGCAATGGATGGACTCAGGCTTGCCGGTTTATCTCCAACGACGTTGGGACCGAAAGAAGGACTGGCCTTAATCAACGGAACACAGGCCTCGACCGCCATCGCGTTGTATCATTTCTTTGAAATTGAGGACATATTTGCCTCCGCGCTGATAACCGGTTCGCTTTCGGTTGATGCAATGAAAGGGAGCGATGCGCCCTTTGATCCGCGCATTCATGAACTGCGCGGACAGCAAGGCCAAATCGACGTGGCGAAGATCTGCAAGACACTTCTGGCCGGCAGTGAAATACGCGCATCCCATATCAATTGCGAGAAAGTGCAGGATCCCTATTCGTTGCGCTGTCAACCCCAGGTTATGGGCGCCGTTCTGGACAGCATGAGATATGCAGCCGGCATACTGGAAACAGAAGCAAATGCAGTTACCGATAATCCCTTGATATTCAGTGATACGGATGAGGCCGTATCAGGCGGTAATTTTCATGCGGAACCGGTTGCATTCGTCGCTGATCTGCTGGCGATTGCCGCGGCGGAAATCGGCGCCATCACCGAGCGGCGAATTGCCAACCTGGTCGATCCCGCGTTGAGCCTGTTACCGGCGTTCCTGGTTGAAGAACCCGGTTTGAACTCGGGGTTCATGGCGGCGCAGGTAACCGCTGCGGCGCTTGCATCTGAGAACAAGACGCTGGCGCATCCGGCCAGTGTCGACAGCCTGCCTACTTCCGCCAACCAGGAAGACCATGTATCCATGGCTACTTTTGCGGCCAGGAAACTGGGTGACGTTGCTGATAATATTGCCGGGATCATCGCGATTGAACTGCTTGCCGCCGGCCAGGCGATTGAGTTCCACAGACCCTGGAAAACGTCGGAACTCCTTCAGTCTGTCGTGCATAAACTCAGGGAACACATTCCGGCTTATGCATGTGATCGTTATTTCTCGCCGGATATGGAAACGGCCAGAAAAATTATTGCCTCCCGGGATTTCTCGATGAATATCGTGGATATCATGCCGAGTTATGCCTGAATTTTTTAACTACTACCGGGGTGAAAGCGCTATCCTGGTCAGTTTTCCGCATGACGGAACAGAATTCCCTCCCCCTATCAAACGCAGACTTAACCGGCATGGCATAAATAACACGGACTGTGACTGGCATATAAGCGAACTTTATCAAAACGTCCTCAGTAGTGATATCAGCCGGATTAAAGCAAGGTTTTCCCGTTATGTGGTCGATTTGAATCGCCCGTCCGACGGCGGTTTGTTGTATCCGGGCAGGATGGAAACCGGAATCTGTCCGCTCACGACCTTTGACGGCATTCCGATATATCTGCCCGGGGAACAACCCGGTGAATATGAAATACGCACTCGTATCGAAACATACTGGCAACCGTATCACGACCGGCTGCAATCCGAATTAAAACGCATCAGGGACAGGCACGGCTATGCAATTCTATGGGAGGCGCATTCCATTCGTGGACAGGCGCCGGAATTGTTTGACGGAGAATTACCGGATTTGAATTTCGGTACTGCCGGCGGTCGTTCGTGCGGGGAAATGATTATTGCTCCCCTGGTGAAGTACGCCGGCAACGCTTCAGACTACAGCGTTACATTTAACGGTCGATTTAAAGGCGGATATATAACCCGGCATTACGGCGAGCCGGAAGAAGGCATCCATGCAATTCAACTGGAGATCAACCAGAACAGCTATCTGGTAAATTCAGAACAGCCCGAAATCCACCAGGAAAAGGCCCTGCAATTATCGCGCCTGTTGAAGGCGCTGATTGAATTGCTCCCAAAATCCGTCCCCGGCAGTTCTTACCCCCGGTAATTCTTCAGCAACACGTAGATCGCCCCTGTGCCGCCGTCCACCTGCCGCGCGGAGCAGTAGGCCAGCACTTCCTGCCGCTGTT
>CAYOEQ010000025.1:0-22759 GCA_964402775.1 uncultured Enterobacteriaceae bacterium | reverse complement strand
GATTACCAATGGCAGGCCAAAATTGCTCTACCAGGGCAATGTCATCGGCATGCCGTTACAGACACCCTGGGTGGACGTACGCTCCATCGGCGCCGGCGGAGGCTCAATCGCCTACGTAGATGTGGGTGGTCTGCTGCAGGTAGGACCGCAGAGTGCAGGCGCCGACCCGGGACCCGCCTGCTATGCCCGCGGCGGTACTGATGCAACGGTAACGGATGCCGCGTTTTATCTCGGCATGCTGGGTGAAGGGGAGCTCGCATCCGGTGTGATGCTGGACATGGAAAAATCTGAAGCCGCCCTGCAACCACTGGCCGACAAGCTGAATTACAACCTGCAACAGACCGCATGCGGGATCATCAAGATTGTCGGGGCATCCATGGCAAATGCCATTCGCGAGATCACCATCGAACAGGGAATCGATCCAAGGAGCCTGAAACTACTCGCCTTTGGCGGGGCAGGACCGATGATGGGCACCCAGCTTGCCCGCGAACTGGACATCGACACGATCATCATTCCGCCGGTTGCAGGCAATTTCTCGGCCTGGGGCCTGCTGGCATCGGACCTGTTGCAAAGCGCTGCCAGGACGCGCCAGATGGTGCTCGACGACCAGGCCATAGAACAAACCAACCAGGTCCTTCAGGAGTTATACAATGTACTGCAGCAACGGACGGGCACCAGGAGCAACGGGGAAGGCATTCTCCTGGAAGTGGCTCTTGATATGCGCTACGGAGGCCAGGAACATACCATCACTGTTGCGCCGGCGGCGCTCGAGGGCAGGATAAATGAAAGTGCAGAAGCGATCACGCAACGGTTCAACAAGGCCTACCTGCAGACATACGGTGTGGAACTGGACAGCAACATTGAAATTGTCTCAATACGCGCTGCTGTGAGGCAACCCCTGTCCCGGCGCAAGGACTTCTTAATGCCGAAGGTCGGCTCAGGCGACCAGGGAACGGGGAGCATCAAGGCATATTCATTTGTCGGCGACACAACAGTCGATTTTACAACCTGTAATCGTGCGGCGCTGGTTACCGGTACTGTTTACCAGGGTCCGGCGATTATCTATGAGCCTACCACAACGACGTACGTCGATGACGGGTTCATGTTTCAGGTAGTCAGCGGTGACTGTTTACAATTAACGCGAATGGAGAACTGAGATGAATTCCCAGGTCGAGTCTGATATTTTCACCTACAAATGCGGTAAAAACGCAAAAGGAGACAGTTCCGGAGCCGATCCCGTAACCACGGAACTCGTACGCAATGCGCTCGGGTCGGCGGTGACCCTGATGATGAATACCGTCACCCGGGTATCGTGTTCGCCGATCGTTTATGAGGCAAATGACTTCTGTGTGGCGCTTTACGACCGGGATGTCTGCCTGCTGTCCCAGGCGCCGACCCTGCCCATATTCCTCGGGACGATGAATTTCTGTATCGAGGCCGCGGTTGAGAGTGTGGGTGGCGAAGGGACGCTCGAACCGGGAGATATCCTGCTCTACAACATGCCGTACGGCACGGGTTCACATGCACAGGATGCGGCCGTGGTCATGCCCGTGTTCCTGGATGACAAAAACCTGATAGGTTATGCGACCAACAAGGCGCACTGGTACGATATCGGCGCAAAAAATCCCTACTGTACCGATACCGAAGACCTGTTTCAGGAAGGCGTTATATTTCCCGGGGTCAAGATATACAAAGCCGGGGTCAGGAACGACGATATCTTTCGCATGGTGGAAGCCAATACCCGTACTCCCGTATACGTTCTGGGCGACGTCCATGCCCAGGTGGCGGCCGCACGTGTCGGCGCCGAAGCATTGATCAATCTGCACAAGCGTTTTGGTACGGAGACTTTCGACCTGTGCGTCCAGCGTATGTTCGACCACGGCGAGGCGCTGGTACGGAGCTTTTTTGAAAAATTGCCTGACGGTCAGTACCAGGCCGGCGGCACGCTCGATAACGACGGCCTGACTGATGACGAAATTGATTTCGAACTCGGATTGGAGATAAAGGGCAGCACAATCCGTATCGATTTTTCTTCGGTACCCGATGCACTGGCGGGACCGATGAATTGCCCTTTTCCCTCTACCGTTTCCGGCGCCCGGGTGACCGTGGGCATGATGCTGGGTGAAAGCGGCACACCTACCGAAGGACACTTTCGTCCGCTCGAGGTGGTCACGCGACCGGGGTCCATATTCCATCCGGTCTCGCCACAGCCCTGTTACCTGTACGGCTGGCCCCTGATGACTGCCATGGAGACAATCTATCAGGCCTTCTCCAAGGCGGCTGACGGGCTTGTTCAATCAGGCAGCGCAGGCGATATCTGCGCGGTACAGGCCTACGGTTATGATTCGGAGACCGGTGAATTTTTCTTCAACGGCTACGCCCTACCGGTCGGCAACGGCGCCCAGAAGGAACAGGACGGCGCCACATTGTACGTGCCTGCATTGGCCAAATCCCTGTTGCCGTCCGCCGAGATCCAGGAAGCCAAGTTCCCGTTCCTGTTCAGGCGCTGGGAGATGGCGACGGATTCATGCGGGCCGGGCAGGCACCGCGGCGGCCTGGGGATCAACTATGAATGGGAGGTAAGCCATGAGGCGCGCCTGATCTCCACGATGGAACAGACCAAAAATCCCGGATGGGCGCAACGGGGTGGATTGTCCGGAAGGAGTAACCGTCTGGAAATCCAGTATCCCGACGGCAAAACGGAGGAAATGCGCAAGGTAACAGGGCTGCGCGTGCCCAAAGGCACGATAGTCAAGATTTATACCGGCGGTGGCGGTGGCTACGGTCCGCCCGGCGAACGCGAGCCGGATGCGGTGAAACAGGACCTGGCTGAAGGCTATATTTCGGAAGCCCATGCCCGGGAATATTATCCGCAGGCTTTTGTTTGAAATCGTAAATCGGGAATACGATGACATAAAGTTGACAGGGGACGGACTTAAGTCCGTCCCCGAAAGATGGTTGTAAATCCAAAACAGGATGAGATAAAGTTGATATGGGGGACATAACTATGAATAAGCAGTTTATCAATTTCAGAGCATTTGGCTCTGCAGTTGTTTTATCTGTGATTTTTGGCCTGCCGATAAACCAGCAGGTGTTTGCCCAGGGCGCGGTACTCGAGGAGATCATGGTAACCGCCAGACGCCGGGAGGAATCCCTGCAGGCGGTGCCCGATGCTGTGACCGCATTCACTTCCGATACGCTGGAAGACCTGGGAATAGATTTTTACGAGGATTTCCTGGACCTGGTGCCTAACCTGTCGTTTCGCGACGGGCGCGCATATCGCAAAGGCGATTCAAGACTTGCTTTACGGGGCATCGGTAATGGGCAGCAAGGCTGGCCCTCGGTCACCTACATAGTGGACGGAGTCCCCGCTAATTCACTGGACAGCGTTTTCAGCGGTTCACTGGTCGATATCGAGAGAATCGAGGTCCTGCGAGGGCCCCAGAGTGCGCTGTACGGCGCAGGCGCGATTGCCGGTGCGATTAACATCGTCACACGTCGGCCCAGTGATGAATTCCGTTTCAAGACCAAGGTCGGCTATGGTAAGGGAGACGATAAACGCGTGGACGCAATGATATCCGGGCCTCTTGCGGCGGGTAAGGCGTATTATCGCCTGGTCGGTTCATTTCGGGACTGGGATGGATTGATCGACAGCCGAAGCAACGGCCTGGACCTGGATTTCGAAGATCACAAGAGCATAGAAGGGCAACTGTTACTCACCCCTACCGAGAACCTGGAGTTCCTGATAAAGGCTTCCTACCTGGAAGAAGAAACCGGTTCAACTTACCAGGACAAAACTGCACCCGATGTTTCAGTGGAGACCTTCAACAGATCAACCGACCCGCGCCGTCGCTTCGCCGGTGATGAAGATCGTGAGTTGATCAATTTAAGCCTACGTGCCCAGTGGGAGTTGCCCTGGGCAACCCTGGTTTCGGTTACCGGCTACCACGATATCAACCAGGATATTTACTCGAGTGTCTGCTGGGATGACCCCAATGACCCCGCTGTGGATACCGACCCGGTTACCCCTGGAGGCCAGGTCGGATGTGTCTTCAGCGCTTTCTTTCCAGCGTTCGGGGATGCGGCCGCTCCGGGACAATCTATCGACCACATATTCGACAGCCTCGATAACTTCGAATCCTGGACCCAGGATGTACGCATCATTTCGCCTACCGAGAACCGTTTCCGCTGGCTGGCCGGGGCGCAGATCATCGAGCGCGAGGCCTACAACGGTTTTGACATGGGCATTATCCTTGCCCCGGACTCCACGTTTGTAAACGTTTTCCCCAGTTGGGATGAGCGGGAAGACTTCTGGTGGGGCGTGTACGGGCAGTTGCAGTTCGATATAACCGAACAAATCGAATTGACCTTCGCAGCCAGGTACGACGATACGGAAAGCAAAAATACCCGCTACGTGGATCGCGGCAAGAACACGGTACTGCAGGTGCTGGACACCACCGGCATGCTGATCGATACGCAGGAAGTCAATGACGATGCTTTCCAGCCCAAGGTCCAGCTTTCCTACCAGTTAAATGATGACATCAAT
Organism: uncultured Enterobacteriaceae bacterium; assembly: GCA_964402775.1. Classification (GTDB taxonomy): domain Bacteria; phylum Pseudomonadota; class Gammaproteobacteria; order Eutrophobiales; family Eutrophobiaceae; genus JAAXHV01. The sequence goes on along the minus strand of CAYOEQ010000025.1, from coordinate 18,213 downwards.
GTCTATTTCACCTGGTCCGAAGGCTACCGGGCAGGCTTCTTCAATACCGGCAACTTTACGCTTTCCGAGGATACGGAGAATTTCGAGGGGGGCATCAAGTCCACCTGGTTCGACCAGCGGCTGCGGCTGAATTTATCGGTATTCCAGATCGATTACTCCGATCAGCAGTTTTCCACGATCAGTCCCGAGCCGCCGTTCCGTGTTGCCGTAACCATTCCCCAGACCGACATATTCGGCGTCGAGGCCGAATCAACCTGGGTATTGAACGAATATCTGACTCTGAGCGGTTCCGTGGGATACCTGGATTCACAACAGCAGGCGGAAAGCGGGGATCTTACTTCGCCGTATGCGCCCGAATGGACGGTCAACCTGATCGGCGATTTCACCTACCCGTCCATTTACGGTGACTGGGACCTTCGTTTCACCACCAATTTCGACCACAGCAGTTCCATGTTCCTGGCCGAGAACGAAGGCACTCCGATCGAAAGCAAGGATTTCCTCAACCTGAGGCTGGGAGTGGAAAATGAAAACTGGCGGGTGACGCTGTGGGGTAAAAACGTCCTTGATACCAGGATGGTGACTTCACAGCAGTTTCTCATTGCCGGCGGTAACGTACGTCAGATGAACCGGCCTGAGAGTTACGGTGTGGAGATTCAGTACACCTATTAAGCGTCTGCTCTATTCAGGGTTCAGGACTCAGTCTGGCCGGCGCCCCTGGCGCCGGCCAGCTTGTACAGACTGGGATTGCCGCGGTACCAGAGTATCTTGAGGCGCCAAGTCTTGATTTTCCAGCCTGACGCCTTGCGTACCGACCCGAAGGTATATACGCCACCCATAGTGATACTCCTGTCACCGGCGTCATTGTTGAGGAAATGATCGGCGACAATGAAACAGACGGATTCCGCTTTGTCGCCGTCCACTGTATGTATCGCATTGGTTATCAGGTGCTGGGTACCTTCAAACCCGGAAACCGCAGCAATCACCTGTTCAACCCACTTGTCCCCGCTCCTGACGATGCCGAACCCTTTGCCGATGACCCGATCCGTATGATCGGTAAAGTCGAAGTGCACGTCATCGTCGAAACATGATCTGTAGGTGTCCCAGTCATGGGTATCGACCGCAATCGCCTGGCGATAAATCAGTTCGTCAAGGGCCTGCTTGTCGACCAACTCTTGTAAAATGTCATCCATGTCTTAAAGTGTAACACACTAACCGGGAGGATAATTTCATGTCCAATTCATCGCTTCAAACGAACATAAGCGCGGCGGCACGGCGCATACTCGACGACAACCTGGCATGGGACAACCACGGTTGCATGCCGCTGCGCGCGGGTGATACGGAGTTCCTGCCGCAGCTGGCGCGCTACCGGGATGCCGGCTTTAACGTGGTCTCGTTAAACGCCGGCTTCGATGCCGTCCCCTGGGAAAACACCTTGCTTGTACTGGCAACTTTCCGCAACTGGATCAAACAGCACAACGAAGATTACCTGTTGATTGAAACTACCGGTGATATCGAGCGGGCGTTCAGGGAAGAGAAACTCGGCGTTTTTTTTGATCTGGAAGGGGGTTGCGTGCTGAACGATCAACTTGACATGGTGGAAATGTATTACGACCTCGGCGCCCGCTGGATGTTGATCGCATACAACCAGAATAATTCATTGGGCGGTGGTTGCCAGGATGACGATAAGGGACTTACTGCTTTCGGCCGTGAAGTGCTTGATGAAATGGCCAGGGTTGGCATGGTGGCCTGTTGCAGCCATACCGGGTACCGGACGACCATGGACGTGATGGAATATTCTTCGAAGCCCGTGATTTTCTCGCACTCGAACCCCCTTGGGCTATGGGAGCATAAACGTAATATTACCGACGACGCTATCCGGGCCTGCGCCGCTACGGGCGGGATAGTATGTCTTAACGGTGTGGGCATCTTTCTGGGTGAAAACGATGCGAGCTCCGAAACCATTGCCAGGCATATCGATTACGTGGCGGAAAAAGCGGGAATAGACCACGTTGGTATCGGCCTGGATTATGTATTCGATATGGAAGAACTGAACGAATACCTCAGGCAAAACCCCGATACCTTTCCACCGGAAGGAGGTTACGCCGAAGGCGTGAAATTCGTGGAACCCGAACAGGCGCTGGAGATAGTCGATGCCCTGCTCGGCCTGGGTTACCAGAGTGAGGATATCGCAAAGATATTGGGCGGAAACCTGTTGCGGGTCGCCCGCGCCGTGTGGAAATAACCGGTACGCAGTCAACCTGCCGGCCAACTGAAGACTCTTACCGCGCCTTCCGAAACACCAAGTTCGCACTTCACCATCTCTCCCTTGCGGATAATCACGGGCAGCGCCGCGCCGTTCCGTTCCAGCAGTGAAATATCTTCCAGGGGATTGCCGTCCACAACCAGCAGGTCGGCAAACGCGCCTTCCCGGATACAGCCCAACCGGTCGGGTTCCATCAGGATCTCGGCATTCACCGCGGTGGCCTGGTGCAGGATTTCGAAGGGCGTAAAAACCTCTTTCCGAATGGCAAACTCGGTACACTGCCGCACGTGCTGTGCGCCCAGCAGGTCAGTGCCCAGCCCCATTTTGACGCCGGCATTGCGCATGATTTCCAGGCCGTCCATCGCCTGTCCGTAAATCAGGCGAATCTTCTCCTGGCTGACCGGCGGCAGACCGTATTTGGCGCCTTCCTCATGCAACGCGTGTATCACGGCAAACGTGGGCACGACGTAGGCGCCCTGTTCAACAACGTACTGCGCCGTTTCGTCGTCGATCAGGGTTGCATGCTCAATACAGCGTACGCCGAACTCGACACAGCGCCTGATTGCCGCCGCCGGGTGGCAGTGCGCAGAAACGTAGGTTTCCTGGCGCGCGCATTCGTCCACGGCAGCGCGGATTTCATCTTCACTGAACTGTGTGTGATGCAACGGATCGTTGGGACTGGCCACACCGCCGGACCCCATTATCTTTATGCAGTGGGAACCCTTTCTCAACTCTTCCCGCACCGCACGCCGCATTTCAAACGGATCGTCAACGACACGGGACAGGTTCGTCGAATAGCTGCCGCACGAGCAAAGCTGCTCCCAGGGGTTGATTTCCCAGCCCGGACGCATATCGCCATGCCCGCCGGTCTGCGACATGATCTTGCCTGCATAATAAAACCGTGGGGCGCGCACCATTCCATGGTCGATGGCGCGGGAGATGCCGACATCGCCGCCACCGATATCGCGCAAGGTCGTAAATCCGCGATCCAGGGTTGAGTTCAGGAATACATTGGCGTACTGGGCGATGTAAGTGTCGGGCATCCTGGACAATGCAGTGGTATCCAGGGTCGGAATATAGACGTGAATATGATTATCGATCAGACCCGGCATCACGGTGCGCCCTGCGGCATCGACCACGTGATGACCACCACCATCAAGATTACCGGTGGAAATCTCCTTAATTTCGCCATCCGCCAGCAGAATATCAGCGCGATCAGACAAATCCGGGCTATGTCCGTCAAATATGTGTGCGTTTTTTATCAGTATCGAAGCAGATGTCATGGCAGCTATATGTATTCAATAAGTTGAAATTATGGTTTCTGTCACATTATCAACCTTTTATCCGAGACCTGCACCTTGTTTGAACGCAAGAGGCAACAGCAGAACCAGTGTTACAAGGTAACAAACAATACCCAGGTAAAACAAAGCCGCGTAACCTCCACCCGTAATAAATAACGCAGCAAGCGCAGGGCCAATTGCAAAACCGACACTCTGCAGCGCATAGCTTATCCCTGCAAGTCGGCCGAGCGGGTCAAGTTCGGAAACGATGCCCATGAGATACGGAAAGAACAACAGCCAGACGAACATGTATGACTGGATAACGAGTGCGTACACCAGCTTGTTGCTGTAGCCGAGCAAGGCCAGGAGGCAACATATCGAAACCAGCAGGGAGAATGTAACAGGTGCCGTACGGCCCAGTCGTGTGCCAAGAAACACGGGCACCAGAGCACCGGCAACCCCGAACAGTTGTGCGACTGCAAGCAGGTTGCCGATATCCTGCAGGGCAAACCCCCGGGCTTTCCCCACCTGTGATATAAACGGCCAGACCGCGCCGGTTCCTGTGTAGTAGACCAGGGTCGCGATGCTGACTATCAGGACTACTCTCAACGGCATATCACGCCATGACGGCGCCTGTTCATTAACGCCGATTTTCCTTTCAACGGCAAATGCCGGAAAATTTCCGACCAGGCAAAGTGCAGGAAGTGCCATGCAGGCAAGCAATGAGAACAGGCCTCCGATGCCGAACGAAGTCAATAGCCCGGGAGCCAGAGACATGAGAAAGGCGATGGTGCTGAGCGTCACCACTGTGTAAAAGCCGAAAAACCTGTCGGGATTACCGGATGCGGCAATACTGGCGGCCATTACACCGGCTGCACTCCCGGCGCCCGTGCCGACGATGAAACGGGCGGCCAGCATGGAATCAAATGAGGCCAGTTTCAGGCAGGCCAGGTTGCCGATTAACAGTATGGCAATGCCGGATATCGCTACAACCTGGCGATTCCATACATGGACCCGTGCAGATATCAGTAAAGTACCGATAGCTAACCCTGACATTTCCGCCGCCAGTACGTATCCTGCCTGCCTCTCCGAAAAATCCAGGTAGTCTACGTAGGCCGTTGCAATAACAGGATTCAAACCCATGGCCGCGACCCCGGCGATACCGGTCAACATCATGGCCAGCAGGGAAACGGGCTTATCAAACCCGCTGCCGGGTCTGCCATGCTGCGTAGCGAGTGGTGTGCGCCACCAGGCTGCGGAAAGCCAGGCGGTTATATTCAGGCTCATTTCCTTGTCAGGCTGAAATCATAGCTGGCTTAAGGCTCTGCTAATCAGCAGGCCAACTGAAGGCTTTCACCGCTCCTTCCGAAACGGCAAGTTCACACTTGACCATCTCACCCTTGCGTATGATGACAGGCAACGCCTTGCCGTCCTGCTCCAGCAGGGAAATATTTTCCAGGGGGTTGCCGTCGACAACCAGCAGGTCGGCATACGCACCCTCCCTGATACAGCCAAGCCGGTCCGGCTCCATCAGGATTTCGGCATTGACCGCCGTGGCCTGGTGCAGGATTTCAAACGGCGTCAGGACCTGTTTCCTGATACCGAATTCGGTGCATTGCCGTACGTGTTGCGCGCCCAGCAGGTCCGTTCCCAGGCCCATTTTCACACCGGCGTCACGCATGTGTTCCAGACCGTCCAGGGCCTGTGCGTAAACATGGTTGACTTTTTCCTGGCTGGCCGGCGGCAGGCCGTATTTTGCGCCTTCTTCGTAAAGCGCGAACAGTACAGCAAGCGTGGGGACGACATAGGCGCCCTGCCCTGCCACGTAGTCCGCTGTTTCCCTGTCGATCAGGGTTGCATGTTCGATACAGCGCACGCCGAACTCCACGCATCGTTTAACGGCTTCAGTCGGGTGGCAATGGGCGGATACATAGGTTTCCTGGCGCGTGCATTCATCTACCGCGGCCCGGATCTCGTCTTCGGTAAACTGTGTGTGGTGCAGGGGATCATTGGGGCTGACCACCCCGCCCGAGCCCATTATCTTGATGCAATGGGAACCTTTTCTTAACTCATCACGCACGGCGCGCCGCATTTCATAGGGATCATCGACGATACGCGTCAGCTTGGTCGAGTAACTCCCGCACGTACAGAGCTGATCCGAGGGGTCCACTTCCCAGCCCGGGCGCATATCACCGTGACCGCCGGTCTGCGACATGATCTTGCCTGCATAATAGAAACGGGGGGAACGCACCAGCCCATGGTCGATGGCGCGGGAGATACCAACATCGCCTCCGCCTACATCGCGAATCGTGGTGAACCCGCGTTGCAGGGTCGAATTCAGGAACACATTGGCGTACTGGGCGATATACGTCTCCGGCATCCTGGTGAACGCGGTCGTATCCAGGGTAGGTATGGTCACGTGAATGTGATTATCGATCAGGCCCGGCATCACGGTGCGCCCTGCGGCATCGACCACGTGATGGTCCCCGCCATCGATATTAGCCGTGGAAATCTCCTTTATCTCGCCGTCCGCCAGCAGGATATCGGCGCGATCCGACAACTCAGGACTGTGTCCGTCAAATATATGCGCGTTTTTTACCAGTATGGAATTTGCGGTCATCTCACTCACCTGTTTTCATTTGCAGAGAATTCCGGGTTGTTTCGTGTCTATTACCCAACCAGGCGGAAGTCATAAAGTTCCCCTGCATCGATTGAATCCTCGACTCCCCGCTCCGCATCCAGTGTATCCAATGCCGCCTGTAATGTCTCCATTTCGATATGCCCATCCGGCGTATAACAAGGCAAAATCAAATCGTATGTTTTTTCAGCGACCTCTTGAGTGATACCCATTACGTCCACCAGGATGGAGTAAATCTCAGCAGGCGAACCATGGATGGCGGCCAGGCTCTGCCGGTATGCGCCGACCAGGTTTTCCACCAGGCCGGGGTCTTTCTGTGCGATCCTATCCGTGGTGGCGATACCGCTGGTGACAAACCTTATCTCGTCTCCCACCAGGGTAAGGATATTCAGGCTCAGCCGCTGTATCGCTACTGGTGACATTGCGGAACTGAGCAGTGCTGCATCCACGGAGCCTGCGCGCAGCAGGCCGAGTCGGATCGCATCGTCCCGGGCCGGCTTCAACTCAACATCCGTATCAGGGTCCAGCCCGTGGTTGCGCAGGGCGACGCGGTTGAACCAGTAAGGCGGCGCAAGCGCCGGGTACGTGGCAATGCGTTTGCCGGCGAGTTGTTCAACGGTTTCGGTTCCGGCAGATCCGTAGAGCCAGAACATCGGCCTGGTGACGGCAGCCAGGTAAATCCTGAAAGGGATATTCCGGGAAAAAGCCGCAGCGCCGCAGGCGACCTGGAAATAGTTCGTAGCGGGAAGTTTCTCATCAGGAATGAAAGACGTATCGGCAAGTCTTACTTCCAGGCCCGCAGCCGCGTAAAAACCGCCGCGTTCTGCGACAAAATGGCACAGCAGTTCATGGACATCAAACGCCTTGATACCGCATTCAACGGTTTTCATATGCTTTTTTTGCCACGGAGCACGCAGAGATCACACAGTGTTGGTATGGTAACACCATGACAGGACAACAACCAATTGATAGAATTCAGCTATGTTAAGTTGGAAACAGTAACAGGTGTAAACGCTCACAATATGCGCTATCCCCACGTATTTTCGGCCATCTTTATTTTTCTGAATCTATGTTCCTGCAGCCCGGATAGCGGTAGTGAACAAGGGGCGGAACGCGGCAGGATGGTACGACAGACAGACAGGCCCAACGTGCTGCTGATCGTTGCGGACGACCTGGGGTATTCCGATCTCGGTGTGTTCGGGGGTGAAATCAACACACCGAACCTGGACGCCCTCGGGCGTGACGGGATCCTGCTCACACAGTTTTATTCCGCCCCCACCTGTTCGCCCACGCGTTCCATGCTGTTATCCGGTACTGATAACCACCTGGCGGGCCTGGGCCAAATGTACGAAGAGTTAAGGGCAAACCAGGTTGGTCATCCCGGTTATGAAGGCTACCTCAATTTCCGCGTGGCGTCGCTGGCGGAAATCATGCGTGACGCCGGGTACCACACCTACATGACAGGCAAATGGCACCTGGGATTAACCGGGGAAACGAGCCCGCACGCGCGCGGGTTTGAGCGCTCGTTCGACCTGGCGCAGGGCGGCGCGGGCCATCTCGGCGACCTGCCGTTGATTGGCCTGAACCCGTCCATCTACAGGGAGGACGGCAAACCTGCCGGGCTCCCGGACGACTTCTATTCGAGCCGCTTTTATGCCCGCAAGCTCATCGAGTACCTGAAAGGCAATGATGCGGATGGGCAGCCTTTTTTCGCCTATCTTGCTTTTACCGCCCCGCACTGGCCGTTGCAGGCGCCGCGGGATTCCGTCGAGAAGTATGCCGGCAAGTACGATGCGGGATGGGACGTATTGCAAGGCAAACGGTTTGAAAACCTGAAGAAACTGGGATTGATTGCACAGGATGCGGTACCGTTCGCCAGGTTGGCGACGGAACCGGCCTGGCAGGACCTGTCAATCGAGGAGAAACAGCTTGAAGCGAGAAAGATGGAAATATTTGCTGCGATGGTCGACGACATGGACAGGTACACGGGAGAGGTCATTGATTACCTGAAGTCCTCGGGACAATTTGAAAACACGCTGATTTTCTTCATGTCCGATAACGGCGCCGAGGGTGCGCACCTGAATGTCGGCTGGGAGGCGCTGGAAAACTGGGCAGAACAATGCTGCGACAACAGTCTTGAAAACCTGGGGAATGGTGATTCCTATACCTGGTACGGCCCGAACTGGACCTGGGCAAGCAGCGGTGGTTATCGGATGTATAAACAATTCACCACGGAAGGCGGGATCCGCGTGCCGGCAATCGTACATTTCCCGCAGCAGCTTCAGAAAGGCGCAGTAATCGATGAGTTTGTGACAGTCAAGGATGTTATGCCTACGATCCTGGAATTGACCGGTGCTGAACACCCGGGATCCAGCTTCGATGGACGCGATATCCTGCCGTTGCAGGGCGCTTCCATGCTGTCAATGCTGAAGGGAGAGCGGGAATTCACTCACGATCAGGACTACGTAATGGGTTGGGAACTGTTCGGCCGCCGGGCCATCCGCAGGGGCGACTGGAAAATCGTATGGGAACCGGCCGGGATACCCTGGGAACCCAGAGAACTGGACGCTCCGGTAGATAAATGGCGCCTTTACAATATTGAGGAAGACCCCGGAGAACTGAACGATCTGTCAGGCAATCAACCGGATAAACTGGAAGAACTGGTGCAGGAGTGGGAAATCTATGCGCGGGAGAACGGTGTGGTCCTGCCGGATTACAATGCTCCCTATCCCACCTATACTTACTGAAGGAAAAACCGGATACCTGACACTGTAGTATCATTAACGCTGATGTCATATTTCAAAATACAACCGGAACCGAAAGAAAGCAGACCTGAAAATGGGTAACGTTCTTCGCGTCGACAAAACCTTGCCGACTAACGACATGGTCTATTACGTGCGCAAGGACCGGGCACTGCAGAAACGCTGGCTGGCGCAGGATGACAAATATCATGTGCCGGGCAACTCGAAACTGGCCCGTTACATCGTCAACGAATCAGCGAAACACGGTTTGCAACTGGCCTACATCTAAGTAATAAAGCAATCAATGACGGGCCCGGATCCGCTAATATTCCAATTACTATGAAACTGCTACTTATCCCGATTGTCCTGATTTTTTTCACGCAACAGGTATCGGCAGACAACCCGCCGCTATATCCCTACCCCGCACCCGATGACATTACGCTCGAAGACATCGTTCCCGCGGCGATGGACAACCTCAGCCGCCCGGGTTACGTACCGGGCATGAAACCCGGTGAAAAGGTCCTGATCATCACCGACCGCTCGGTGGACCCCTTGTCCGCCGAAGCCTTCTACGTGGCAGCGTGGCGTCTCGGCGCCAGCCAGGTAGACACCATCGTGTTGCAAGGCCGCCTGGACGTCACCGACCCCACCGAACTCGTCCTTGAAATCTTCGAGAAAAACCCGTGGCCGCAATGGCTGTGGGACGCCGCCGCGGGTTATGACCGGCTGCTGCCACTGTCCTACATCAACCCTGTTAACCTGATGGACGCGGTCAATGTGCCCGGCGTCGGCTGGAAGAACAAATGGGCCCACGAGACCGATACCGTGTTCCATATGCTGTGGAATACGCACCAGCAGCGCCAGCGCCTCGCCGCCAACAGGGACTACCCCGACGAACTGGTCTGGGCGCTGATCCGCAAGGGTTACGACACCATGCGCAACGGCAAAAAGTTTCACCTGACCGATCCCAACGGCACGGACGTGACCTGGAGCCTGGATGAGCAGATGTGGGAACGTTACAACGAGCTATGGGGCGATATCGTCAACAATCACTCCCCGCGCCTGCACCTGAGCGACAGCCCGGACATGAAAGGGGTATTCGTATCGAACCACCTGCACTCAGGCAGGATCCCGACGATTGAACTCACCATCGACAAGGGCCGCGTCATCAAGATAGCGGGAGGAGGCAAAATGGGTGATTACCTGCGCCGGGCGTTCGATCAATACAAGGACGTTCAATACCCCTATTTTCCGGGACCGGGAATAAACTGGGTCGAATACGCAGTATGGGGATTCTACCCCGTGCCCGGTTATGAACCGCTGCCGGACATCCCGGACATGGCCTGGTCGGGGAAGTGGTGGACCTACAACATCGACCTGAAGGCGGGTGTGGTGCACATAGCCGTCGGTACTACGGCGGGTGGATTCACCACGGCATTCACCAACAAGCACGGTTACCCGGTGCATCACAAGGATTTCGTGATCTACCGACCGACGCTGACGGTGGATGGGAAAACGGTCATCGAACGCGGCCACCTCACCGCGCTGGATGACCCGGAAATCCGCGCCGTCGCCGCCAAATACGGCGACCCGGACTCATTGCTGAAGCAGCAATGGAGTCCGGATCAAGACCCGCGTTTCAGGTAGTTCCCGGCGTTTTCCGCTCAGGCGACGCGCTCGATCTGCACCAAGCTGTCAAACACCCTGGGGGCGTGCCCCATGTCGGCAAAGTCCGCGGAAGACACGACGTTGGCGGTGCCGTTGTTGAGTTGCCGCCAGTAGCCCAGGGATGATACTACCAGGCCCGAATTGACGTCATCAGTGACTTTGGCGACCACCACGAATGCGCCCCGGTCATTGAACACGCGCACCTGGTCTCCATCACTGATGCCTCGTGCATCGGCATCCGCTTCACTGAGCATCACGAACTGCTCGCCCTGCCTCTTGATCTTGTTATCCATGTTGGCATAACAGGAATTCAGGAAGCCGTGACTCTTCGGAGCAATGATATTCAAAGGATATTTCTCCGCCAGTTCCGGGTTGGTCTGGGGTGATTCCTTTGACGGCACATAATCAGGCAGGCTGTCCAGCGGTTCGCTGTTGCCGGGCTGCATGTCCTCGTACATCTGCCGGAACGGTGCAATGATAAAATTGCCGTTGGATGCAGTTTCCGAGAAAAACTCGCACTTGCCTGAAGGCGTGGGGAAGTTGCCTTCCTTGTGGGGCGCACGCTCATGGGGTTCGCCGATCTTGATGCGGGCAAAACCGTTCTCGCGCAGGTAATCCACACTCAGGCCCTCGCAGGCAGGCGAATCCCAGTCGACGAAATGCTCCAAGCACTCGCTGTCGGACCACTTGAAGCGGTCTTCCTCAAAGCCCATGCGCGCGGCCAGGCGGTTGAAGATATCGTTATTTGACAAGACCTCTCCGGGCAGATCAGCGCACTTGGTATTGTAGGTGAGATAGTTGTGCCCCCAGGACAGGATGATGTCCTCCATCTCCGCGCCCATGGCAGCGGGCAGCACGATATCCGCATAGGCCGCTGTATCGGAGATAAAATGCTCCGCCGATACCGTAAACAGGTCTTCGCGCTCCAGTCCCTTGATGATCTTGTCGCCCTCGGGCGCCTGGGTCACCGGGTTGGAGTTCCAGCACATCAGGGACATGATGGGCGGGTCCAGTTCCAGTTCGCCGGTCAGCGCCCGGCCGATCTGCAGGTTGTTGATGACCCGCGTGCCTTCCGGGATAAGCTGGGGTTGTGATATCACGTCCAGCTTGTAGGGATGTTCCCAGAACGTCATCTGGTAGATCCCGCCCCCTACCTCGCGCCAGGCGCCGGTCAGGGACGGCAGGCAACTGATGGCGCGTATGGCCTGGCCGCCTCCCCAGTTCCTTTCCACCGCCACGCCGATGCGAATCGCGGCCGGGTTGTTGGCCGCGTATTCACGGGCCAGGGTGCGGATATCATCGGCGCTGAGACCTGTAATCTCTGCGGCCCACTCCGGCGTACGCGTGGCGGCGCGTCCGGCCAGTTGCTCGAAGCCGACGGTGTAGTTGTCCACGTAATCCCGGTCGAGCAGGTTCTCTTCAATGATGACGTTGATCATCGCCATGGCCAGGGCGCCGTCGGTGCCGGGCCGAATGGGCAAATGCCAGTCGGCCTGTCTGGCGGTGCGCGAACGGTAGGGATCGATCACCACCAGCTTGGCTCCCCTTTCCTTGGCGTCCTTGACGTAGTGCCAGGCGTGCAGGTTGGTGCTCACGCTGTTGCAACCCCAGAGGATAATATATTTGGAATGGGCAAAACTTTCCGGGTCAACGCCGCTGGTGGGGCCGTTGGTCAGGACCCAGGCCGTGGCCGACCCTTCACCGCAGAAGGTGCGTTCACATACAGTGGCTCCCAGCCTGTTGAAAAAGGCGTCTCCGCCGTTCAAACCATGTATCAGGCCCTGGTGCCCCAGGTAGCTGTACGGAGCTATGGCCTGTGGGCCATACTCATCAATGATGTCTTTCCAGCGGCTTATGACTTCATTCAACGCCTCATCCCAGGAGATGCGCTCGAATTGTTTGCTGCCCTTCGGACCGGTCCGCCGTAACGGGTAAAGCACCCGGTCAGGATGGTAATGCCGCTTCTCATAATCATCGAGCTTGACACACAGGCCACCGCGGGTCATGGGATGGTCGGGGTTGCCGTGTACACCGGTAAGTTTGCCGTCCTCTACTTCGAATACCATGGAACAGGTATCGGGACAATCATGAGGGCAACCGCCGTAATAGGTTTCTTTGAGTTGTGCAGCCATCGAAAATCTCCCCCTTATGTATGGATTGGGTTATGTTATATTCAGAAATCGCGTCCTAAGATAGAGAGTATAGTATATCGATATTATATTTTGGAAAATTTTGCATTTGATTTTGTCCTTTTTTTGTGAATATTCTAGGGAAGCCCTGATTCAAGTCAGAAATTACCTGAAAATAACCTGGATATGGAGCCACAAGTCCCCATGAAACGCATAATCATCGGCATGTCCGGCGCCAGCGGCCTTCCCTACGGTATCCGCCTGGTCGAAGTGTTGGCGGAAATGCCTGATATCGAAACCCACCTGGTGATGACCAATGCGGCCAAGCTCAATATCGGGATTGAAACGGATCACACCGTTGCCGGCATAGAGGCTTTGGCGGACGTGACGCACAATATCAAGGACATCGCTGCCAGCATCTCCAGCGGTTCCTTCAGGACCGACGGCATGATAGTCGCCCCCTGTTCCATGCGCACTCTCTCTGCAATCACCCATTCCTATGCCGAGAACCTGCTGGTGCGAGCTGCCGACGTAGTGCTCAAGGAGCGCCGGCGCCTGGTGATCATGCCCCGCGAGACTCCGTTGCATACGGGGCACTGCAAACTGTTTTATGACGTATCGCTGCTCGGGGCAATCATTGCGCCACCCACTCCGGCTTTCTATAACAGGCCACAGACCCTTGACGATATCATCAACGCCAGTGTCGGCCGGGCGCTGGACCTGTTCGATATCGACCCCGGCATAGTAAAACGCTGGGCCGGGGTCGAGGCCTGAACTGCCGGTTTGCATCCGTCAATAAGGTCGACAACGACAGGATATAACCCCCTGGCAGAACTTCGATCTTTATGGGATAAATATGCCCCACAAATGCAAGATTACGTATCACGGGCAATCAACCCCTCGTCAGCGCCGAGTTACGGTGTCCCGGGCGAAGAACCTGTTTGATATCGAACCCGGAATTACAATGGCATTACAGATCCAGGACAGGTAGATCCATGGCCCCGGCAACGTTGAGCATACGTTGATCGTAGCTCGCCAGCGTAACAGGCTGCGCTGACTTGTATAAGTATTCACACGATGCCAGGTGCAGGGCATCCAATGTACGCACCGGCGCGGGGAAAGCGTTCAGCGCACGTGCCAGAACAGGGGATGAAAGCTCCAATAATGCAATTCGGCCGATGAGTTGATACGCCGCTTCGCCATGAGAAGCAGCCAGCGATCGCGCATGAAGCCGGTTCCAGAGTTCATATTCCAGTAATCGACTGCTTACAAGCGTTTCATTCCAGAGTGAAGCAGGTGGACGCCGGTCCTCGGCCAATAACTGGGCAAGCGCAACAGAGGTGTCAAGATAAATCACCGCTCGTTTCGGTCACTATCCAACTCGTCCAGTAGGTCGTGTAGTGGCGCGACGGGCACGGGTTCTGGTGGTCCACCGATGCCTGCCAACGCTGGCGGTGTTAACCAGCCTTTGCGCACCGCTTCCGCGAGCATGGCATCAGCCAAAACCGGACTCCTGGCTGCGCTGGGGGGAACAATTTCGGCAACCACCCGATCACGGTCCGTGACAAGCACGGTCTCACCTGCCGCAGCCAGCCTGACATACTCACTCAGACGATTATTAAGCACTTTTATTCCGACTGATCTCATACTCAATAAGGTAGCAACTGGTAGCAACCATGTCAAGTACTTGCAGGCTGGCGCAGGAATGATCAGGCAAACAGTTTGCCGGGATCCAGGGCCTGTTTGAGCCGGCTGCGCAGTTCGGCCATGCCCGCGTTGTCATAGCTTGCCAGGGCCTTGTCCAGGTAGCCGGCGCTGATATGGCTCACACCGTGGCCCCGCTCAGCCATCGATTCGATCAACTCGCCAAGACACGCGGCGGCCCTGGGTTCGGACCCGGACTGATACGGCAGGTACACCCGCTGGATAACGGAGCGCCAGCCGACCGCGTATTCCGCCAGGTAATCGAAACCGGCGGCGCGCACCGTATCGCCTGCCAGTTTATTCACCTTCAACACCTGCCGCCCGTCAATGGGGGAGACAAACCCGGCATACAGGTAAGCATCGCCGGACCAGTTGCCGAGGTTGCTGAATTCCTTCGAGGGGCGCCCGCGCATCATTGACTCCCTGCCGGACAGCACCAGGTTGGTCGCCTGGTTTTTAAGGTCAAGTACCGTAGCGCCCTCGATTCCGGCGAATGCACTGCGTACCATGGGCCACAGCACATCGACGTTCGGTGGCGTGTTATACAGGGCGCCGTACAGGGTCCACTGACCCAGGCCGTGCCAGGCAGCCAGGCGCCCGGTATCAACCTCCTTGCCGTCGGCAAAATCATCCCGTGACGCGAAAGGCGCTGCATCCAGTACCGCGTTGCTGATTACGACCGTGTTGGGAATGATGACGTTGACCTTGAAAGAACGCAAAATCTCAACGGCCTGGGCAAGATCACTGTCGCCCTTGAGGGTCACTGCGAAAGGCTGGTACGCCGGCGGGGCCGGCATCAGCCACACCCCCATTTTGGTTACGATACCCAGGCCGGACTGCGTAAACAGGCCGTCGAGATAAGGACCGTACGCGTACTTTGCCAGTTGCCAGGTATTGCTCTTCGGCATGGCGCCCATGCCCAGGCGCACCAGCTCACCATCGGCCAGCATGATTTCCATACCACACTGCATCATGGTGTGGTCCCCGTAGGCAGTATAGCCGAACTCTCTTGCGGTGACGCTGCCGGAGACAGAATTCAGCCCGTTCCTGTCGCAGTCCACCCACAGGCCGGTGTTGTTTTCTTCCAGGTAGTCATTCAGTTGCAGATAACTGACCCCCGGTTCCACCAGGGCGTAAGCGCCCTTGGCGTTGACCTCTACAATCCTGTTCATGCGGGATTGATCGATGACCAGGATATCCCTGTCCGTTGCCGGACCGGCCATGCCTCCGTTTGCGGCCGTATTGGGCAGGATCCATAGCGATACATTATTTTCGGTGGCCATGGACAGGATTGCGCGCAACTGCTCTATGTCTTCCGGCAATGCCACGCCTACCGGCGTTGTGCCGGCGCGCGTATAGCCGGCAACGGCATCGGCGCCGGACAATACCGCATCCTTACCCAGTTCTTTCCTCAGGTTACTGATCAGGTCTTTTGACATTTATTCTCTCAATAATGTGTCTCCCTTCGGGCGACCCGTTGTTTCACTGGATTCCAGCATCCGCCGGAATGACGGGTCGCAATTAAGTATGTCTCCCGAATTATCCATCCGCTGGTGGTATATTGTGCCGGTACTTGTCGGCGTTATCGGGATCGGCCCGGAACCAGGCTTCGCGTTGTTCATAATCTATGGTTTCCGCTGGTTCGCTGTCGCGCCAGGTGAAGCAGCAGCGCCGGCAGTAATATACGGTCCAGAGTATCTCATCACCTTCCCTGCCCCGGTACTCGGTGCGTTGGTGTTCCTCACCGGCGTTGCAGCGCGGGCAGTTCATCGGGTCTCGGCCTCTCTTTGCAGTTGTTGAATAATTCTCGAAAGTTCATCAATTTCAGTCCCCCTCGGCGGCGTCACGATCTTCACATCGGCGCCTGCCGGATCCGGCGGCATGAAACTGGTGGCATCGATGATCAGGCGATGCCCCTTGCCCGGAATTTCCGCAGCCGGGTCGATAATTACCATGGGCATATTGGGAATAACAATGATGTCGCTGGCGCGTGTACGCGTGGACAAGGCCCACATCACCTGGTTGAGGTCGAAAGGATCGACGTCGTCATCCACCAGGATGAGGTTTTTCAGGTACATCAGGCCGTGGGGCGTCCCCAGGGCGCGCATGGCTACCGACTTGGCAAAACCGGCAAAGCGGTTCTTCACCGAAATGATCCCGGTGAGGCCATGCTGGTACAAGGCGTTCACCGCCACGACTTCCGGGAAGCTTTGCTTCAACTGGGAATAAATGGGCGCGCTGGTGTTCAGTCCTATCAGGGTATCGTGTTCGGTCCAGCCTTTGCCGATATAGATGCTCTCGAAGATGGGATCGGCGCGAAACGACACTGCGGTAACCTGGAATAGCGGCACCTGCCAGATCCCGCTGTAGCTGCCCGGGAATTCCCCGAACGGCCCTTCCAGGTTGCGCTTGTTGTTCACCAGGCGCGCCTCGATGACCATTTCCGAACCCGCCAGGATATCCAGCCCGTTGCCGGAACTGGTCAATTCAATGGGGCTGCCCATCATCTGCGAGGCGTAGGCAAATTCCGATTCATTGTAGTTCACGGGGGTAGCAGCAAACATGGCCATGGCCGGGTGGTTGCCGATCATCACGGCAATATCCAGCGGCACGTCATCCGCTTCCGCCATGCGGATCTGTTGCGCCAGGTCATGGGATGCAACGGACAAAACGGTCATTTTATCGGGACCATGCACCTGGATCCGGTAAATCCCCACGTTCTGCTTGGCAAAATTGTCCGGGTCGCGCGGGTCGCGGCTGACCACATTGGCCTTGGCTATGTAAAAACCGCCGTCCATGGCATTGATGCGGTACAGCGGCAGCAGGTCATACAGGTTGATGCCGGTATCTATCCGGTTCTCATGCACCGGCGCGTGTTCGGGCTCCACCCTGTCGATCAATGGGTGGTCCGATCCCCAGCGTCCCGCCAGTTCATAGAATAATTCCTTGACGGGAGTGCCCTTCGGCCTGCCCAGCAACAGGGCAATATTGGAGAAACTGCCATGCACGCCGACTACCAACCGTTTCCCCGGATAGCCGCGTACCTTGTCGAACAGGATCGCCGGCCCGGCCAGTGCGTCGCGTCCTGCCGCGACCACGACCTTGCGGATATCGGGTTCCGGCATGACCGCCTCCGGCCAGGTGATGCACTGGCCGTGTTCGGCCAGCAATTCGAGATAATCGCGTAAATTCCGGATGCGCTCGGCTACCGCCCGGGCCTCGGCCGACAAGTTGATCGTTTCCATATCCATCAGTCAGCCTCTCCCGTGATATAGGCTGCCAGTTCATCCAGCTGCCTGTCGGAGATCTCACTGTGGCGGAAAGGCGGCATCAGTTTGAACCCTTCCCGCACCACCAGTTTTATATATTCCGGCGGAAGGTTATCCCGGTCCAGCAGGGCCGCCTGTTCCTCACCGACTCTCTCCTGCAGGCGCATGGTCCCCGGATGGCCCGGTCCCTGGTCGTGACAGGCAATGCAGTACAACTCGTACAAGGTCTTGCCGTCATGGATGCCGGCCGGCGCGTCGGCGCTGCCGGCCACCTGCGCCGCATTTCCTCTCCCTGCAGACACGCCATCGTCACAACCGGCAATCAGTATTAACAGGCAAGCCGCAAAGAACAGTGAAATATATGGGGTCAGGTCGCACAATGCACACACAAAGAAGTATCTGAGATGCTGCCAAAACCCGAATTGTGTGTGCATTGTGCGACCTGACCCCATCTCTCAGACCCCATCTCTCATGCCACCGGCCAGATGCCGCTCTTGCCCGGAGACAGGATGCCCACAGGG
>CAYOEQ010000024.1:0-22781 GCA_964402775.1 uncultured Enterobacteriaceae bacterium | reverse complement strand
CGCCCAGGGTGACGCCGTGGTATATGGAGCAGTCATCGCCGATCTCCGAGGTCTCACCGATGACGATACCCATACCGTGGTCGATGAACAGGCGGCGGCCGATGCCGGCGCCGGGATGGATCTCCACGCCCGTCAGGAAACGTGACAGGTGCGCGGTGAAGCGGGCAAGCAGGTAGAGCTTTTTTTTCCACAGCCAGTGATTCACGCGATGCAGCAGGATCGCATGGTAGCCGGGGCAGGCGACCAGCGTCTCCAGCGCGCTGCGGGACGCCGGGTCCCGCTCAAAGACCACCTGGATATCTTCTTTCAAGGTTTCAAACATAATTACTCAACTATCCATGGGGACGGACCCCCACTTACAACATGCGGGGGCATGCTTGAAGTCCGTCCCCGGCGCGTTCATTTAATCAATTTACTGATGCGTTCAAGCTGTTGGACCAGCCTGTCTGCGGCAGAGTTCATGTCCGCCAGTTTATCACGTTCCCTGCGCACAATTTCAGGGGGCGCCTTGTCGATAAAGTTCCGGTTCTGCAATTTCCCGCCGAGCCGCTCGCGATCGGCGTCAAGCCGCGCCAGTTGCCGTTTCAGTTTATCGATTTCCGCAACGGGATCGATCAGGTCGGCAAGCGGCACAAATATCGTCATTGCGCCGGCCTGGGCAGTCACCGCGTCATCGGGTTCCCCAGTGACAGTCGAGATGGAAGATACCCTTGCCAGAGTTTGGATATAGCCGCGGTCCTGTTGTAACCATTGCCGTTCCTGGTTGCTGCCGTCTTTTACCTGTATAACAAGCGGTTTGCCGGGTGGGATATCCCGTTCTGCCCGGATGCGCCTGACGCCAAGAACAAATGAACGGAGCCAGTCCACCTCGGCAAGAGCCGCATCATCTCTGGGCAGTTCCTGTCCGCTGGGATAACCCTGCAACATGATGGTCTCGCCATGCCGGTTTAACAGGGGCGCGATTTTCTGCCATAGTTCTTCGGTGATGAAAGGAATAAACGGATGCAGTAAACGCAGCAGTATCTCCAGGTTGATCAACAGGGTTTGTAATACTCCCCGTTTTTGCTCCGGGGTTGATTCCGTATCATTCAGCGTGGTTTTCGATAATTCCACGTACCAGTCGCAATATTCATCCCAGGTGAACTCATACAAGGCCTGGGCCGCCAGGTCAAAACGATAATCGGCAATTCCCTGGACGACCCGATCCGTGGTTCGGCCCAGCCGGGTACTGATCCAGCGTTCCGCCGTGCCGTACCGGACATCGCCTGTATTGACATCAACTTCCTGTCCTTCAATACACATCAGGACATAACGGGCAGCATTCCAGAGCTTGTTGCAGAAATTGCGATAGCCCTGGATCCGGCCCGTGTCGAAACGGATATCGCGTCCCTGGGTGGCAAGCTGGGCGAAAGTGAAACGCAACGCATCCGTTCCGAACGCAGGGATGCCGTCCGGAAAATGCTTGCGCGTCGCCTTTTCAATTCTTGCCTGCAACTGCGGCTGCATCAGGTTCTCAGTCTGTTTCGCCACCAGCGCATCCAGTTCGATGCCGTCGATCAGGTCCAGGGGGTCCAGGATATTGCCCTTGGACTTGGACATCTTCTGCCCTTCGGAATCCCGCACCAGGCCGGTGATGTACACCTCCCGGAACGGCACGTCGTCCATGAACTTCAGTCCCATCATGATCATCCTGGCGACCCAGAAGAAGATGATGTCGAAACCGGTAACCAGGACGCTGGTCGGGTAAAACCGTTCAAGTTCAGCGGTCTGTTCCGGCCAGCCCAGCGTGGAGAAGGGCCACAACGCGGAGGAGAACCAGGTGTCCAGCACGTCCGGATCGCGGGTCAACCCCACGGAGTCATCCAGCCGGTATTTGTCCCGGATGTGGGCCTCGTCCTTTCCGACATAGATGTTGTCATCATTGTCGTACCAGGCCGGAATCCGGTGCCCCCACCACAACTGGCGGGAGATGCACCAGTCGTTAATGTTGTTCATCCACTCGAAGTAGGTTTTCGACCAGTTCTCCGGGACAAAACGGATGGCGCCGCTTTTCACGGCGGCAATGGCCGGGTCGGCCAGCGGCTGTATCTTCACGTACCACTGGTCGGTCAGGTAAGGCTCGATCACCGCGCCGGAGCGGTCTCCACGCGGCACCACGAGGGAGTGATCCTCGATTTTTTCGATCAACTCCCGGGCTTCAAGGTCCCTGATGATCTTCCTGCGCGCATCGTAGCGGTCCATTCCCCGGTATGCGGCAGGGCCGTTCTCATTAATCCCGGCGTCGATAGTGAAGATGTTCACCAGCGGCAGGTCATGGCGCTGCGCCATTTCATAATCATTGAAATCATGGGCCGGCGTGATCTTGACACAGCCGGTGCCGAATTCCGGATCCACGTGTTCATCCGCAATAACGGGGATGGTGCGCCCCGTCAGGGGCAGTTCCACTGTCCCGCCTACCAGTTCCCGGTAACGATCGTCGTCCGGATGAATCGCCACAGCGGTATCGCCCAGCATGGTTTCCGGACGTGTCGTCGCCACCACCAGGCAGCCGTTGCCGTCAGTGCGCGGATAGCGAATATGCCAGAGATGTCCTTTTTCTTCCTCTGCCAGCACCTCCAGATCGGAGACGGCAGTATGCAGAACGGGGTCCCAGTTGACCAGCCGCTTGCCGCGGTAGATGAGCCCTTCGTCGTACAGGCGGATAAATACTTCCTGCACAGCCCGGGAGAGGCCCTCATCCATGGTGAAACGTTCCCGGCTCCAGTCCATGGACGTGCCCAGGCGCCGGGACTGGCGGGTGATGGTGTCCCCGGAATGCTGCTTCCAGTCCCACACCGCCTCAATGAACTTTTCCCGGCCCAGGTCATGCCGTGACTTGCCCTTGCTCTCCAGTTGCCGTTCCACCACCATCTGGGTGGCGATGCCGGCGTGGTCGGTGCCGCATTGCCACAGGGTGTCGGTCCCGCGCATGCGCCGGTAGCGGATCAATATGTCCATCAGCGTTTGCTGGAAGGCATGCCCCATGTGCAGGCTGCCCGTCACGTTGGGCGGCGGCAGGGCGATGCTGTAGCAACCGGTTCCGCCCCGGGGCTTGAAATACCCCTGCCGTTCCCAGAGTTCGTACCAGCGCGCCTCTATGGTTACGGGGTCGTAAGTCTTGTCCATGTTCTTATGTGGACGGACGTTTGTAGTCAGGCATGCCCGGACTCGATATTATGGCTGTGCATCTCCAGCCCCCTGGCGCGGTAGTCCTTGTAGCGCTGCCTGGCCCGGTCACGGTCTGCGGGGTCCGACGGGACTACTTCGATAATGCGCTCGTAAGCGTCCGCGTGTTCGGGGGCGGCGCCGGACAGGTTGATTAAAACCTGGCGCTGCTGCGGCTCTTCGCCTTCCCAGCCGATGATGATCGGACTGTCCGCCCCGGAGTCCGCGGCGTCAATGGCGGCATGGGGCAGGAAGCTGATGTCCCTGAAGGTCCACAGCAGGTCATCGAGGGTCGCGGCCGCTTCCCTGGACGCGGTATGGATGTAGATATCGTATCCTTCATTCCTGGCTTTCTCGGCAAGCTGGCATACGAAACGGTAGGGAACGGCAGGCTCGGCGACGATATAAAAATCGGCTCTGGGCATGGTCTTTGCAGGTGTCTAGTTTTGCCTCTCGTACTGTTGGATCAGGTACTGGACCAGCAATGGCACCGGACGCCCGGTCGCGCACTTGTTTTTCCCGCTCACCCAGGCGGTTCCGGCGATATCCAGGTGCGCCCAGCGATATTTCTTTGCGAATTTTGACAGGAAGCAGGCAGCCGTGATAGTCCCGGCCTCGCGCCCGCCGATGTTGGCCATATCGGCAAACGGGCTGTCCAGTTGTCTTTCATACTCCTCCCCCAACGGCAGTTGCCATGCCCGGTCGCCGGCCGTTTGTCCCGCCCGCAACAGGTCGGCCGCGAGTGGATCATGGTTGCTGAGCAGGCCCGTGTTGTGTTTCCCCAGGGCAACTATGCAGGCGCCGGTCAGCGTGGCTATGTCGATCACCGCGGCGGGTTCGAAGCGTTCGCTGTAGGTCAGGGCATCGCACAATATCAGGCGGCCCTCGGCGTCCGTGTTCAGTACCTCCACGGTCTGGCCGGACATGCTGGTAAAGATATCGCCGGGTTTGGTGGCCGTGCTGCTGGGCATGTTCTCCACGGCCGGGGTTACGCCCACCAGGTTGATCGGCAGTTCCATCCCGGCCACCGCGGCGACTGCGCCGAACACCGATGCCGCGCCGCACATGTCGAATTTCATTTCGTCCATGGCGGACGCGGGCTTGATGGATATCCCGCCGGTATCAAAAGTGACGCCTTTCCCCACCAGCGCCACCGGCTTGCTGTCATCCCCGGCGCCCCGGTATTCAAAGACTACCAGTTTTGCCGGCTGGGCGCTGCCTTGCGATACCGACAGCAGGGAGTTCATGCCCAGGTCCTTCATTTCCGCTTCGTCGAGTACCGTAACCTTGAGCGATGCAAAGGTTTTGCCCAGTTCCACGGCTTGTTCGGCCAGGTGCGTCGGCGTACACGCGTTGGCGGGACGGTTGGCCAGGTCGCGGGTGAGTTTTACGCCCGTGGCAAGCGCAATGCCCCGGGCAAGCGCAGGTTCGTTTTGCTGCAACTCCCTGCGCCCGGGGACCATCAGGGTGATTTTGCGCAGGGATTTTTTGGGCTCGGTGTTTTTGCTCTTGAATTCCTTGAACTGGTACAGCTCATGGTCGATAAACTGTACCGTGTATTGTATTTTCCAGTGGTAATCCCGGCCCTTGACATCCAGACACGGCAGGAAACTGGCGGCTTCGGTCGCGCCGGTCTGTTTGACCTGTTTGACACTGTTGGCGATGATCTTCCGGTATTTCCTGTCATCCAGGTCTGCCTGTTTGCCGCAACCGATCAGCAGCAGGCGATCGGCAAAGATCCCGGGAACATTATGCAACAATAACGACTGCCCGATTTTTCCATCCATATCACCCCTGCGCAACAGGTTCGACAGAAACCTGTCACCGGCAACGTCCAGGGCCCGTGCCGCGGGTGTTAATTTACGGGACTCATGTACGCCTGCGACCAGGCATGCACTGCGCTGTTTTTCGGGGCTGCCACTTTTTATAGCGTATTCCATGATATTCTGTTCGTCGTTTATGAAAAAATCAGGTGGTGAATATTATCTTATATTTGGGGTCAGAGTAAAAACTCATGCTGTAATTCCGGGGAAAGGCTGCCAATATCACCATGAGTTTTTACTCTGACCCCGTATATTAAGGTAAACCAGAGCATCAACGCCTCAAATGATCCTGCGACGTTATATTCACAGAGAAATTGCAGAGAAACTCGGCTGGATCATTGGTCTGTTGCTGTTGATCATCATGAGCAACCGGTTTGTCAGGTACCTGGCCGATGCGGCCGCCGGCACGTTTCCAGCCGACCTGGTGTTCCAGGCCCTGATGATGAAAATGCTGACGACCCTGCCGAAACTGATGCCCATCGCCGTTTTTCTGGCGGTGTTGCTGGGCCTGTCAAGACTGGCGCGCGACCGGGAACTGACGGCAGTTTCGGTTGCCGGGGGAGTGCGCCGAGTTGAATTGATATCGATATTCCAGTTTTCCCTGCTGTTTTCCCTGATTGTCTTCGCCACGAGTTTTTATATCTCGCCCTGGGCCGCGCAGAACACGGAAGCCTTGCGAACCAGGGCTGAAGTAGAAGCGGAAACCACCGGTATTGCCGCCGGTAAATTCAACGAGATGAGCAAGGGGGAACAGGTCATCTATATCGAACAGTCCTCGAGTGACAAAAGCCGGATGGAGAATGTGTTCCTGCAAACCAGGCAAGGACAACAAACCAGCTTGATAAATTCAGGCAGCGCAAGCTACAGGAATATGGAAGAATCGGGCGGCAAATTCATATTGTTCGAGAACGGTCGGCGCTATACCGGGAGCCGGGATTCCCTGGATTACCGTATCACCCGCTACCGGACTTACGCAGTCCTGGTCGAACAGGGTGATGGGGAAAGTCGGTACGCCAAGCTGGAATCGCTCCCGACGGCAACCCTGATTGGTTCCGACAGCCCCAAATATGCTGCAGAACTGCAATGGCGCCTGTCATTTGTCATCTCATCGTTGCTGCTGCCCGTGCTGGCGCTGGCATTGAGCCGTTATTCATTCAGCGAACAGAAGTACTTTTCCGCGTTCGTGGCAGTACTGATCTACATCGTCTACAGCAACATGCTGAGCATAGCGAAAACCCTGTTGAAGAGAGATGATATACCGTATTTCATCGGCCTGTGGTGGGTGCACCTGCTGCTGGTTGTCATGATTTTACTGGCTTTCCAGTTTCCGCGTTTGCGGCTGAGATGGAAGAAGGACCGGCTCAGACCGGTTCCCTGTTAAACTGCAGACATGCCCGCAGCATGAAAATCGTACAACGGTATTTTATCGTCAACCTGGTCTGGACCACCGCACTGGCCCTGGCCGTCCTGGTAGGCATATTCGCTTTCCTGTCCCTTATCGACCAACTGGAAGACGCGGGGCAGGGAAACTACGATGCATACCAGGCAATCACATACGTAGTTCTGACCCTGCCGCGGCTGGCCTACGAGATCATGCCGGTAGCTGCGATGATTGGGGGTATGACATGTATAGCGCTGCTCTCCAGAAACAGCGAACTCGATGTAATCAGGCTTGCCGGCGTATCGGAATATTCACTCGCCGGTTTTCTGGCAAAGGCGGCCCTGGTGATCGTGCTGCTCTCCATCCTGATCGGCGAACTTGTCGTCCCCGTAAGTGAAATAAAAGCCAGGTATCAACGCTCCATCGCGTTGACGGAACAGGTCGCCATGCAGACAAAATACGGCTTCTGGGCCAGGGATGGAAACAGTTTCATTAATATACGCAAAATATTGCCCGGCAACGTCATCGAGGAAATTTACATCTATGAGTTCGACGACCAGGACAGGTTGCGCAGCAGTATTACTGCCGATAACGCCCGTTATATCGATGACCGCTGGGTACTGGAAGGCGTTGACAGAACCGTTATTGACGGTTCCGGGATCAGCCGGGAGCAATTCAGCCGGGCAGCCTGGGAATCCCGGGTCGATGACGGATTGATTAACCTGGTCATCATCAATCCCTTGTACATGTCCCTGTGGAACCTCTCCGAAAGCATCCGGGTTCTGAAAGCCAATTCACAGAGCACCGCGACTTATGAGCAGGCGTTTTACGGAAAACTGGTGCGCCCGTTCACAATCCTGGCCATGATTATCCTGTCCATTCCCCTGGTTGCCGCGCGTAACCGTTCAGACGGGCTGGGCCAGCATGTATTCACCGGGGCCTTGATCGGCGTGATCTTCTACTTTGCCAATTCCGCGTCAGGCCATATCGGCATAGTCTATGGCGTACATCCGATCATCAGTTCGTCCGTTCCGACCCTGCTGCTGTACCTGGTCCTGCTCAGGCTGATTTACCGGCAAAAACCAGTATTGTCCCAGACAGCCGATCATGAAAAGTCAGACGTTCCTTATCGGCCAGGGCCCAGAGAAACCCGGCCCCCAATGCAGACAACGATACGCCTGCAAGAAAAAACCTGATGGTCAGGTCCTTCCATCCGGGCGGCACGCCGGCCCGGGTTGTCAGGTAGATACGCCAGGCGCGCATTCCAAGGGTTTGCCGTCCTGTTTTCCATTGCCAGACGAAATAGAACCAGGAGATGAGCAGCAGGTAAGCGGAATAAAACGGGTTGCCGGCGACAAAAGCATCTCCGCCGGTAACGGCAAGCGCCGGCAGGGTCGCGAAAAACAGCACGGAAAACAGCAGGCAGCAGTCATAGACAATGGCCATCAGCCTGCGCCAAAGTCCGCAGTGTTTAACGGCGGCGGGGACGGATTTCATGATATTTGGGGTCAGAGTAACAGTTTGTTACAGCAGCAGACCAATGTACTGCTCGGCAAGATTGCGCATCGCCGCCTCGGACTTTGCCAGGTATTCGAGTTCGTTCTCCTGCATGCGCAGGTCGAACTCACCCTGGTCCGGAAAGCGGTGCAACAGGTTGGTCAGGTACCAGGAGATGCGCACCGCGCCCCAGACCCGTTTCAATGCAGTCTGTGAATAACTCTCCAACCCTGCGATATCGCTGTCGTTGTAGAACGAGGACAGCGCCCGGGACAGGTAATACACGTCCGAGATAGCCAGGTTCAGACCCTTGGCGCCGGTCGGCGGCACGATATGCGCTGCATCGCCTGCCAGGTACAGGCGGCCGTAGCTCATCGGTTCGGCAACGAAACTGCGTAACGGGGCAATCGACTTTTCTATGGACGGTCCGGTAATAATTTCGTCCGCGATCGACCGGGGGAAGCGCGCCTTCAGTTCCGGCCAGAACCGATCATCGGGCCAGTCGGCGATGTCGGTATCCTTGTCGCATTGTATGTAGTAACGGCTGAGCCTGGGATTACGTTGTGACGCCAGGGCAAACCCGCGCGGATGGTTGGCATAGATGATATCCTCCAACGGGGGTGTTTCCGACATAATCCCCAGCCAGCCGAAAGGATACACTTTTTCATAAGTGCGCAGCACAGCAGCGGGTATGGCTTTCCTGCTGACACCGTAGGAGCCGTCACAGCCGGCTATGAAATCACAATCGATTCGCTGTTCCAGTCCATCCTTTACAAAGCTGACCCAGGGTCTGTCCGTGTCTACGGCATGAGGCGCCACGTCCAGCGCCTCATCGATTATCGTCCCTCCCATGGCGTCGCGAACTGCATACAGGTCCTCGGTAATATTGGTCTGTCCGTAGGCGACCATCTGCCTGCCTGCGTATTTTCGGGTGTCGATCAGGCATTGTCTCGCTCCCGCCCAGACGATCATCGAACCGTCGTGGAAAAAACCCTCACGGTCCAGGCGTTCGCCGACACCCGCTTCACGCAGTATTTCGACGGAACCCCATTCAAGAAAACCTGCGCGGATGCGTTGTAGCACGTAGCTGCGGGAGCGCAATTCCAGGACTATGCTGTCCACTCCCCGCAGGTGCAACATCTGTGAAAGCAGCAGACCTGCCGGCCCGCCCCCGATAATCACCACTTGTGTCTGCATAAAGGGTGTATTATAAACTTGTGGAAACTCCGGACAAGTCCGTCCAGAACCTGTCCAGAGTTCGGGAAACAGCAATAAGAGCTCGCGCAAGTACTTAGTTTTTGTCATAAAATCAATGAGATATAGCCATTGATTTTGACGGTCCATCCCTGTATTGTAGGAACTTCTGATTACGTCAGAAGTCTATTGAATTGATGAACCCGCTAATCCGATTCCTGCGCAGTGTCCTGGTTCCGGCCGCCTCGATGGTGGCAGCATGTCTGGCGGTCAGCGCGCAGCTTATGGCATCGCCCGCTACGCCGAAATCGTCCATTCCGGGCAGGCTGGTGGACATCGGCGGCCACCGGCTGCACATTTATTGCGTGGGTGAGGGTGTGCCCAGCATTATCTTCGATTCGGGAGTCGGTGGTTTTTCACTGGAATGGTCAAGGGTCCAGAATGTTCTGGCGCGCAGGACCCGGGTCTGCGCCTATGACAGGGCCGGCTATGGCTGGAGTGATCTCGGTCCGTTGCCGAGGACCAGCGAACGCATCACCCGGGAGCTGCATACCCTGCTGGAAAGGGCCGGGGTGGCCGGGCCTTATATTATTGCAGGTCATTCGTTCGGAGGATACAACGCGCAGTTGTTTGCAAGAAATTACCCGGACCAGACGGCGGGCCTGGTCCTGATTGATTCCTCCCATCCGGAACAGATCGAACGGCTGCCGGGCCCGGAACCGGGAACGGTCAAACGGGTCAGGCCCGGCTCGAACAGCTATGTTGTGTCCTGGTTTTTCCCGCACCCCAACTTTCCCGATGAAAATGCGCTGATGGCCCAACGCATCATGCAGAGCTGGCAACACAAGATGACCTGGCGCGAGGAAATGACGGTGTTCTCGGTCAGCGCCAAACAGGTGAAGGCTTCCAGGCCTATGCCCGAAGTGCCGGTTCTGGTGCTGACCCGCGGCCGGAGCTTCTGGCCGGGTTACTCCAATGGCGATGAAACGGAACGGGTCTGGATGGAGTTGCAGGATGAGCTGTCCCAGCTTGGCGCCAACCCGGTGCACCTGATTGCGGAACGCAGCGGTCATGTAATCCATCTTGACCAGCCGGGAATCGTCATCACCGCCATGCAGACCATGCTGAATGCGAATTTTTCCCGGAAGTAAGCCGGCGCTCCCGACCGGGGGCGGACCCCCGCTTACAACATGCGGGGGCATGCCTGGAGTCCGTCCCCAATCAAATGGCGCTCCCTAGGGGAGTCGAACCCCTGTTTCCGGCGTGAGAGGCCAGCGTCCTGGGCCACTAGACGAAGGGAGCATGATTTATCAGGTATTATAATAATAAGCCATGAACAAAATCCACGACAAAGTCTCGTACCTGCGTCCCGAGCCGACCATTTATCCTCGTGCACAACACAACATCTCGACGGAAAATATCAGTGACGGCGCGCTGAAAGTATTGTACCGCCTGAAAAATGCCGGCTATGCCGGCTACCTGGTCGGGGGTAGCGTGCGCGATCTGCTGCTGGGACGGGAACCAAAGGACTTTGACGTGGTGACGGACGCCACGCCCCAACAGGTAAGAGAACTGTTCCGCAACAGCCGGCTGATTGGGCGCCGTTTCAGGCTTGCCCATGTCCGCTTCGGCGATGAGATCGTGGAGGTTTCCACTTTCCGGGCGCCCCACCATGATGATAATGGCGGAGGGCACGCCATCGATGGCCGAATTATACGCGACAACGTTTACGGGGCCATCGATGAAGATGTATGGCGCCGTGATTTCACCGTCAATGCCCTGTTTTATAACATCGCAGACGAATCGGTAGTAGATTACGTTAACGGCATGGACGATATAAAGTCCTGCTGTATCCGGCTGATCGGCGATCCTCGCCGGCGTTTTGTAGAAGACCCGGTGCGGCTGTTGCGGGCAGTGCGGTTTGCGACGAAGCTGGGTTTCAGGATCAGTCCTGACACCGAAACACACATATCCGGACTGGCAGCCTCGTTGAAAGAAATCTCTACCGCACGCTTGTATGAAGAATGTCTGAAAATGTTTTTTAACGGTTATGCCCTGCAGACTTTTGAACAATTGCGGCACTATGAGTTGTTCAAGGAATTGTTTCCGCAGACCGAAGAGGCGCTCACGCATCAACACGGCGGATTTCCCTATACGTTTGTCGCCAACGCGCTGCGCAATACCGACAACCGGTTGGCGCAAAACAAGCCGGTAACACCGGGGTTTCTCCTCGCCGCGCTGTTGTGGTTGCCCATGGACAGGCTGTCGCGGAACCATATAGCTCAGGGCCTGAAAGAAATGGATGCCATCATCCTGGCAGGGGACATCGTTATCTCCCGGCAAACCAGAACCATCGCGGTACCGCGCCGCTTCACCCGCATGGCGCGGGATATCTGGCAAATGCAGCCGCGCCTGGAACGGCGCACGCAGCGCCGGCCGCAGCGACTGATCGAAAACCCCCGGTTCAGGGCGGCCTATGATTTTTTGCTGCTGCGCGCAGAATCGGGAGAAGGGGTCAACGAAATAGCAGAATGGTGGACTGATTTTCAACGGAACAAGCCCGAGCAAGAGAGCCCTTCCAGGAACAGGAGAAACAGGCGTAAGCGATCCAGGGCGAGGACCAGGATATAAGAGATGGAAAGTTATATCGGGTTGGGCAGTAATCTGGATAACCCGGAGTTGCAATTGGAGACGGCCCTGGCGGCGCTGTGCGATATTCCGGACACCAGTCTGGTAAAATATTCCTCGTTCTACCGTAGCATGCCGCTGGGCCCGAGTGATCAGCCGGACTTCATCAACGCAGTAGCGCTACTCAACTCCGGCCTGAAGGCGGGGCAACTGCTGAGTCAATTACAGTCGATTGAAAATCGCCAGGGACGGGTCCGGAACGGACAAAGATGGGGGCCGCGCACGCTGGACCTTGACATTCTGCTGTATGGTAACCAGGTCATCGACGAACCCGGATTAACAGTACCTCACCCTGGTATCAGGCATCGTAACTTTGTTCTGATGCCATTGCTGGAACTGGCCCCCGACCTTGAGATTCCAGGTCTTGGCAGGGTTGATGAATTATCGGACGCGGCGGGCAATGCAGGAATAACAAGACTGAACCTGGCGAGAAATGCGGGTTAAAGATAAATTCAGATATATCGTTGTGGAAGGTCCGATTGGCGTCGGCAAGACCGCCCTGGCAAGACGCCTCGCAGATACTATGGACGACCTCCTGCTGCTGGAGCGCAGTAGCGCAAATCCGTTTCTGCCGGAGGTGTATCGTCCCCCGGGCAACGCCGCCCTGCCGGCACAGTTGCATTTTCTGTTCGAGCACGTCAAGCAGGTGCGGGGACTGCGCCAGGCGGACCTGTTTGTAGTCAGCAGGGTTGCCGACTTCCTGATCCAGGCGCACAGCTTGTTTGCCGAGGCCACCTTGACTCAGGACGAACTGGACTTGTACTACGAGGTTTACCACATGCTGGTCGAAGATGCTCCCGTTCCCGACCTCGTGATCTACCTGCAATCGACCGTCGAGGTAATGGTTAAGCGCATCCGCTCTACAGGAGTCCCCGAGATGAAGATAGACAAGGAGTATCTGCAGAAAATTTCGGACGGATACACCGACTTTTTCTATCATTATGACGCATCGTCCCTGCTTATCGTCAATACCACGGACATGGATTTCACCAGCGAGCGCGGCGACTATGATATGTTGCTGGGCTACATGGACAGGCTCAGGCCGGGACGGCATTATTTCAACCCGCAGGAACTATGACCGAAAAAATTACCATTGCCCGTTTGCACGGGATGAAACAGGCAGGCGAGAAAATCGTCAGCCTGACTGCGTACGACGCGAGTTTCGCCGGAATACTGGATACTGCCGGCGTAGAGATCGCCCTGGTGGGAGACTCGCTGGGCATGGTGCTGCAAGGCGGGGAAGACACCTTGAGCGTTTCCATGGATGATATGGTTTACCACAGCAGGATGGTCGGCAGGGCCTGCCGGCGCGCCCTGGTCGTGGTCGACATGCCGTACCGGAGTTTTGAGACGGCAACAGTGGCCTGTGAGAATGCCCGCATACTGGTGGAGCAGGGCAAAGCCGAGGTGGTCAAGCTGGAAGGCGGAGAGGAACAGGCACAGACCGTGGCGGCCCTGGTTGACCGGGGCATTCCGGTTTGCGGCCACGTCGGCCTTCAACCGCAGTCTGTCAGGGAGTATGGAGGCTACAAGGTCCAGGGCAGGGAGAAACAACAGGCCGAACGCATCATGGCCGGCGCTTGCGCCCTGGAGGCTGCCGGCGCCTGCATGGTGGTGCTGGAATGTATTCCCGCGAGCCTTGCCGAACGCATCACCACGGAGTTGACAATCCCCACTATCGGCATTGGCGCCGGAGTAAACTGTGACGGACAGGTGCTGGTGCTCTATGACGTGCTGGGCATCTCGCCGCGCAGCCCGCACATGGCAAAAAATTTCATGGAAGGGGCAGAGAGCATACCTGCCGCCGTGCAGGAATACGTACGAGCGGTAAAAACCGGGGAGTATCCCGGGCCGGAACATTCGTTCAAGTAACAGGGGCTACGATGTCTGATTTCCAGACTGCGCACAAGCATATCACCGCGCCCTTCACCGGGACGCCTATCATGGAGACCGTGTCAACCCTGCATGGTTTGCGTACCGTCATCGGCAGGTGGAAGCGGGAAGGGCATACCATTGCCCTGGTGCCTACCATGGGCAACCTGCATGACGGGCATATCTCGTTGCTCAATCACGCCCGCGAGCACGCGGACCGCACCGTCGTGAGTATTTTCGTCAACCCCATACAGTTCGGCAAGGGGGAGGATTACGAGAAATATCCCAGCACCCTGGCCGAGGATAAGAACAAGCTGGAAAAATACGGACTTGACCTGCTGTTCACGCCCGACCTGGAAGCGCTCTATCCCGGCGGCACGGATACCGACACCCGCATCAACGTACCCGGATTGTCGAACATCCTGTGCGGCGAGTTCAGGCCCGGCCATTTTTCCGGGGTCGCTACCGTGGTGGCAAAACTGTTCAATAATGCGCAACCGGACCTGGCCCTGTTCGGTGAAAAGGATTACCAGCAACTGCTGGTCATCAAACGTATGGCGCGGGATTTGTGCCTGCCGGTAGAAATCGTCGGTTTGCCCATCGTGCGCGAGTCCGACGGTGTGGCGATGAGTTCCAGAAATGCCTACCTGGCGCGGGACGAGCGGCGCAGGGCGCCGGAGATTTACCGGACCCTGAAGTCTGCCGCCGGCAGTTTGCGCAAAGGCCGGAGCGACCTGGAAGAAATCGAAAAACAAGCCATGGACAGGCTGGAGCAGGCCGGGTTCAAGCCCGAATACGTGAGCATACGGCGCACCGAAGACCTGAATCTGCCCACAAAGCAGGACACCCGTTTGTCCATCCTTGTCGCCGCCTGGCTGGGCCCGGCCCGGCTGATTGATAATATAAAGGTGAGGCTCAACCCGTCCTGATTGTTCGGACATCAGGTATCTGGTATAATACCAATAACGCTGCAACCCGCTGTATTGTTACTCTGTCCAAAATGTCAAGACTGTTACTCACAACATCATTATTCACGCTATGCCTTGCCTGTATCCAGGCGTATGCGGACGCGCCCGGTTCCTCCGCGAACAACGCCGCAGACCATGCCCCCATCGGCGTCATGGGCGACCACATGCACGAGAAAGGCGAATTCATGCTGAGCTACCGGTTCATGCACATGGATATGCAGGGTAATCGCACAGGCACGGACAGCATCGATGCGAACGCCATCGTGACGGCTGTCCCCAACCGCTTTTTCGGCAGACCCATGCAGCCTCCCACCCTGCGTATCGTACCGGTTGAAATGAGCATGGACATGCACATGTTCGGCGCCATGTATGCGCCTGCAGAGTGGCTGACCCTGATGGTAATGGGCATGTATATGGAAAAGGAAATGGAACACACCACCTATATGGGCGGCATGGGAACGAATGTGCGCGGCAGTTTCAGGGTGAAGACCGATGGTATCGGTGATACCCGGGTCTCCGGCCTGGTCAGGCTCCATGAGGGCGGCATGCATCGGTTGCACCTGAACGCGGGGGTGAGTTTGCCCACCGGTTCCACCTCGAAGACCCACGAGATACTGACTCCCATGGGCGCCCGCCCCACCGTGCGGGTGCCCTATGCCATGCAACTGGGTTCCGGCACTTATGACCTGCTGCCGGGCATCACCTACAACGGTCATTCCGGCAGGTTGTACTGGGGCGGCCAGTATATGGGCGCCTTCAGGCTTGGCGACGACCATGGTTACTCCCTGGGCGAAAAACACACCCTGAGCGCCTGGCTCAACTACCAGTGGAGGCCGTTCATCAGCACCGCGCTGCGGTTGCAATTTGACACGCTGGGACGGATCGACGGTATGGATCCGATGATCGCGGGCCCGGTGCAGACTGCCGACCCCGATAATTACGGCGGTGATGAACTGAGCCTGAACCTTGGCGTCAACCTGGTGGGCCAGGCCGGGGCCCTGACGGGCCATCGTCTGGCCATTGAGGCGAGCCTGCCGTTACACCGCGACCTGAACGGCCCGCAGATGGAAACCGACTGGACTATCACCGCGGGGTGGCAGTACGCGTTTTAGGCGGAAGAACCAGGGGACGGACCCCCGCTTACAACATGCGGGGGCATGCTTAAAATCCGTCCCCGCGGACGTTTCACGGCAAAAAATGATAAGCTGACTGCATGTTCCTTATATGTCAGCCATCGTGAAACAACCCGACCCGATTACCGCCTGCCTGATCATCATAGGCAATGAAATCCTGTCCGGACGGACCCAGGATGCGAACCTGGCGATCATCGGAAAAAAATGTGACACGCTTGGGATCCGCCTTACGGAGACCAGGATCATTCCCGACGTTGAGGCGGATATCATCGCAACGGTCAACGACTGCCGCGCCCGATTCACTTATGTCTTTACCACAGGCGGTATCGGGCCTACCCATGACGATATTACCGCAGCCGCCGTCGCCGGGGCATTCAATGTAGAAGTAGTGCGCAATGAGGAAGCCGTTAATGCCATGGATCGGTATTACGAGCCGCGCCGCCTGACGGATGCCAGGCTGAAAATGGCGGATATACCTGAAGGCGCACGGTTGATAGACAATCCCGTGAGTGGCGCACCGGGATTCCAGCTTGAGAACGTATTCGTGCTACCCGGTGTTCCATCAATCATGGATGCCATGTTTGACGGACTGACCGACAGGCTGGTGGGGGGCGATCCTGTTCTCACGGACAACATCACAACCAATCTCCTCGAAAGCGAGATAGCTGCCGGCCTGGGGGTATTGCAGGAAAAATATCCCGATGTCAATATGGGCAGTTATCCCTATTTCAGAAAAGGAAAACTCGGGGTGAACCTGGTGTTGCGCGGAACGGATGCCGGCAGGATGAACGCCGCCGCGGACGAACTCGCAACAACGATTACGCGCCTCAAGGGCAAGGTGCTGAACCGCGGCCCCTTATGAAAATCGACGACGGCATCTCCGCGAAACGTTCTGCCTGGTCGTTCGGCGCCGGGGTGGTGGAAGCGTTTCCGGAACACGCGGAGCGATCCATACCCTGCTACCGGGAGGGACACGAACTCATCTGTTACCTGAGTGATTTTTTCGTGGCGACGGACAGTACCGTGTATGACCTGGGCTGTTCAACCGGTGAGTTGTTGCAGCAACTGGCCGCGCACAACAAGCATAAACCCGGCGTGCGCTGGATAGGACTGGATAAGGAGCAGGGCATGATCGACCGCGCACGGAAGACCTGCGCCGGGCACGAAAACGTGGAGCTTCAATGCCAGGACATCCTGACCGGCGAACTCAAGGGGGCCGATATGATCATTGCCTATTACACGATCCAGTTCGTGGAAGAAAGGCGCCGGCAGGCGCTGTTCGACAGGATCCACCAGGCCCTGAACTGGGGCGGCGCGTTCATCCTGTTCGAAAAGGTCGGCGCGCCGGATGCCCGCTTCCAGGACATGATGTCCTGCCTGTACCGGGAGTATAAACAACGCAGGGGTTTCAGTTCCGAGGAGATACTGAACAAGGAGCTCAGCCTGAAAGGCGTGCTCAAGCCCTTCTCCACAGCCGGCAACCTGGGTCTCCTTGAACGGGCCGGTTTCGTTGACGTGATGACGGTGATGAAATACGTCTGTTTCGAGGGTTTCCTGGCCATCAAGTAGGAATGCAGGTATCCGGCAGTGCTGGAAAAGCCGGCTGTTTTAAACTAATATACTAGATTCGAAGCCAGATAATTTGCACTTTTATGGACATGCAAGCAACCCCTGCGGTTGATCGCGACGATCAGAAAACCGGGACGAAAGTCGTCCACACCAATTGCCGCGCCTGCGGCCATGCCGGCTGCGGCGTGTTCGTCACGCTGGAAAACGGCAAGGCCGTGAAGATCAGGGGCGATATGGATCACCCCATCAGCAAGGGGTACCTGTGCAGGAAAGCGAGGGGCTTCATCGCCGATTTGCAATACCACAAGGACCGCCTGTTGTATCCCAAAAAGCGGGTCGGCGAACGCGGCGAAGGCAAGTGGGAAAGAATCACCTGGGACGAAGCCCTTGATACCATCGCCGAAAAATTCAACACGATCAAGGCGGAGAACGGGCCTGAATCCGTCATCTTCGGGCACGGCACGGGGCGCAGCCACCACCGCTTTGTGTACCGGGTCGCCAACATGTTCGGCTCGCCCAACGTGCTGGCGAACGGGCATGTCTGTTACCTGCCGAGGCTGGCCGTGTCCAAGCAACTGGGCATGTCGGTTCCCATCGTGGATTATGACAATCATCCCCAGTGCATCATGTCCTGGGGCAGTAACACGGTCAAATCCAATCCGGATGAATATATCGGCGTCAACCTGGGCTTGAACCTCAAGCGCAAACCGAAGTATATCGTCGTCGATCCCCAGCGCACCCAGCTTGCGGAAAAGGCCGATATCTGGTTACAGCTCCGGCCCGGCACCGACGTCGCGCTGGCCATGGCGATGATGCACGTGATGGTGAAGGAAGACCTGTACGACCACCATTTCGTCGAGAACTATACGACCGGCTTCGACAGGTTCTGCGAGCGCCTGGAAGAGTACCCGCCCGAGGTCGCCGAGGAGATTTCCTGGGTGCCGAAGGAAAAGATCATTGCCGCGGCCCGGTTGTTTGCGGAGACCAAACCGGCCGCCATACAGTGGGGCGTCGGGATCGAGCACGGCGTCAATTGTTCGAACTCGGATCGCGTGCTTATTTACATGTCGGCGCTGACCGGCAACCTGGACGCGCCCGGCGGCAATGTCATGTTCGGTCCGCCGCCCGGCCTGCCGCGCATGGAGTTCTGCGGCAACCAGTTCCTGGACAGTATAGACAAGATGCTTGGCGGCACCCGCTATCGGCTGGCGGCATCCATCAACCGCATCACTCCCCATGTGATATGGGACGCCATCGAGACAGGCGAACCCTACCCCGTCAGGGCAATGATTATCATGGGCAGCAACCCGCTGGTGGTCAGGGCGAATACGTCGCGGGTGTATGAATCGTTGAAGAAAGTCGAATTCCTGGTGGTGGCGGATATCTTTCCCACCCCGACGACGGAACTTGCGGACATCGTCCTTCCCGCCAAGACCTGGATCGAGTTCGACAATATCGCGGATTACTGGAAATCCCACGGCTATATTTTCCCCAGGCCCAAGATCGTGGACGCGCCGGGCGAGGCGATGGCCGATGTCGAAATCCTCAACGAACTGGGCAAGAAACTGGGCTTTGAGGATTCCTTCTGGGAGAACTATGAAGAGTCCCTTGACTACATTCTGGAACCGGCCGGCGTCACCTGGGAAGAGTTCAAGGAGATGGAGTACCTGCGCAATGAGCCCCGGTTCCGAAAGTACGAGACCGAAGGATTCAAATCCGAGTCCGGCAAGCTGGATTTCTACATTCAGCAGAACGCGGACTGGGGCTACGATCCCCTGCCGTTTCACCAGGAACCACCGGAGAGTCCTGCAAGGGAACCGGAATTCCTGGAAAAATTCCCCCTGGTACTGACGACCGGGACCCGCGTCCAGGAATATTTCGGGTCCGAGCACCGGCAAAGCCCGTTGCTGCGCAAGACGCATCCCGATCCCCTGTTGTCAATCCACCCGGATACGGCTGCCGAGAGAAATATAGAACACGGCGACTGGGTATACATCGAGAGCCCGCGCGGCAAGGTGAAACACAAGGCAAAGGTTACGGACGGCGTCGACCCGCGGGTGGTTGCGGCGGAATTCGCCTGGTGGTATCCGGAAAGGAAAGCGCCGGATTACGGCTTCCGGGAATGCAACATCAATTTCCTCACCGATGACCTGAACGTCGGACCTGAATCGGGTTCAACCAACCTGAAAGGGCTGATGTGCCAGGTCAGCAAGGTTTAATCAGGAATTTCCAGATCTCTCCGATATAGTTTCCTGTCCATCCGTCCATGGCGCACGTGGAGGACTTCGACCACATCATTGTTGATAAGATACAGCGCCCGGTAATCACCAATCACTAAATGGCGTATCCCCTTTTGGATGTCCGCATCTTCCGGCGCTATTGGACAACGCTCGGCTAATATATCCAACTTCTCAATGGCATCTATAATCTGAAGATACCAATTCACTGCATTTTGCGGTGAGTCTTCAGCAATTTGCCGGTATCGGCGTATCAGGTCATTTTCTGCAGTCGGTTTAATGTCAATACGATACTTTTTCAACGACTGATACCGTGCCTGGTCTCAAACTCTGCTGTGAATTCGTCCAGCGGCCGCCCTCGTTCTGCCATGGCCTGCCGGATACTTTTTACACTTTCGGCATACTCCGCCAATGTCGCCATCTTCTCGTAGGTTTCGGCATCCTGGACAACCACAGCAGCCTTGCCGTTAACTGTCAGAAGTTCCGGGCGTTTGCTTTCACTCAACCGCTTAATATGTTCCGCCGGTTTGCGGCTGAATTCGGTAACCGTATGAATATCTGAGCTTTGAAACATTTCGCGCCTCCTGAGCAGAGAATAATACAATTATTATCTGTTTACACTAATTCCCGCTATCCGGCAAGTAAAAGTGGAGATATAGCATCCCCAAAAGGATACGGTCCTCGCCTCGCAATTACTTCATCTGACCCATCAAGGTATGAACCGCACGGGCCATCATGTTCGAACTCCCAATTGCTTCCATTCCGTACAGATACTCGTTTCAAACATTCTGCAGATGATGACTGCTCTGTAGATAATGTTGTTAAAACATCGGAAACTCATCCGACAGCGGGAAACATCATTAACTTGGTCAAAGTCCGGCCAGAGCGGAGAAGCCGAACCCAAAGGCTTTTTATTTATACTGGTGCCGGATTAACTTTAGAAGTTTTGTTTAAGTCTCTAACGGGTATGTATCAGAGGAAGCTAGCCTGATAGCTGGTTGCGTCCAACGATACGTACTTGTCGAGAGGCGGATGCAGTTCAAACGCCCGGGGAGTACGCGCGAAGTTCCACAATCTCAGCAGTTGCCACTCATCGGGTTTCCTTTCCGCCACTGCCAGTTCGTTTCGCGTGATATAAAAAGGTGTGCGCTCCCATCCGTTCGTGGTCTTTACCTCAATGAGTCGGGGTTTTCCGTCTGGCGAGAAGCTCGCAATGTCGTATCCAGCTCCATCGCCTTCATCCCTGGACACCCATCTTACTTGTTCCGCCAGGTCATAACGGTCCGCTGCCATAAGGGTTGCCCTCTCATATGAAAATACACGCTCTTCTCCGGCGTTACCCAGGATACGATTACGTTCAATCCGCCCCGCGACATCACAATGTCGTGTGACCTCCCGTGTTTTTTTGAATTCTTCCCGCGCTAGCTGGCTGCTTGGAGTTGGCGGTGGGCCTACCTGGAACTCAACTGTGTCCCGGACACCAGTGACGTTGCTCACATCAGGCAGTGTGTGTAAATATTCTTTATCGTCACTCAGCCAACGCAGCACGGCATCGACGAGTGACATCTGGAAATTAAAAGCGGGTTTATAACCGGGAATCCAAGGTTCACCCAGAGTCATCAAAACGGCGCTGATGTTCTGGTGCTTGTATTCGATCGCGCCACGCTCGCGATTAATTCGCTCCTGCAGATTTCGGTTATGCTCGGCCTTGTTATAGTATCTTCCTGCAATGTCGGCCTTCAGCATCTCGAAATAATCAGCGACAATCTGGTCGTTCTCGGCACTTGTCCAAGGCATGCGGCCAGGCTAACACCGGCCTGTATGCAGATCAACCACGGTTTCCTGCAATTTCAGCGCCAATTCCAGCAGACCTTCAGCATCGAAATACTCATGCAATTTTTCAACCGTGGATACCTGGATGAAGTGATCACACACCAGCGCCATCTCCGTAGCTGATTGAACCAGGGTGTATTTGTTGGAAGAATCAGTTACATAAGTTAAATTCCAAATATGAAAAATGTAATTGAACATATAAAGCAACATCCCAATAAAGTATAAAAGCGTATGCTATTCATCGCCTCAATACCATAAATATACCGATGCAGATCGACGCCGCGCAGATGACGTGGTAGAGGTGCAGGCGTTCATTCAGGAAAATAATTGCCATGATGGCAGCAAAGACCGGGATCAGGTTGATGAACATGCCGGCCCGGCTCGGCCCGATGAGCTGGTTGCCCAGATTCCACATCAACGTTCCGAATACGGTTGACACCAATGACAGGGCGACGATGGCGTAGATTGCGTTCGCGCTGATTGGTACCGGTTTGTAGACAAGTGTTTCAATGACATAGAACGGGAACACGATCACACAGCCGGTCACGATAATTACGAACAGCGCTACAGGTGGGCTCAGGGTATTCGGGATTTTCCTCAGGTTGATTGCATAGAGCGAATATCCCACAGAACCCAGCAGAATCAGAAAACCCCCCAGGTCGAATTTCACGCGCAGAAGTGTCGGCTCCAGTTCCATGCCGGTCATCATGGCTGTGACGCCAATGAACCCAAGCGCAACGCCGCAGAACTGTGACAGGCGCAGCCTGTCGTGCAGGATCAGCATGGCCAGCAACACCGTGGATACCGGCTGTATGGCATTGATGATGGAGCCGTTGATCGCCGTTGTGAAGTTCAGGCCGATCATTAACAGGGTCGCACTCGTAATCATGATGCCGCCGAGCATGGTAAGCGGCCGGATATGCTTGCGTATGGCCGGCGCATTCGTTTTCAACCCAGGATAGATGAACGGCAACAGGGCGAATGCCCCCAGCAGCCAGCGCCAGAAGGACAGCCCCACCGGCGGCACTTCGGTATGAATCCCGCGCCCCACCACGTGGGCAAAGGCAAATGCAGCCGAAGCCAGGGTCAGGACCAGGCAGGCGTATAGACCGGCACGGGATCGGAACAGGCTGTTGTCTGGCATGCTTATTACCTTCAGATAAAATCGCATCTTTCTGGCAGACCTGGAGTAGGTCATGCTCAGAATGTAAAAAGAAGTTATTAGACCAGTTGCACGAGTTTGGATTTCAGAATGCGTTTATCCCGTGTAAGCAGGGGTACGCGATTGACGATGCTGGTCGCAGCTATCAGCTCATCGGCGGGGTCGCCCCGGAAGTCCAGCCGGGTTGACATGTCGGCTACGTCCAGATCAATAGGCCATA
>CAYOEQ010000023.1:0-22841 GCA_964402775.1 uncultured Enterobacteriaceae bacterium | reverse complement strand
TCAACGTGGTGGATACGCTGGGAATTGAAGACCTGGCCCGTTTCGGCGATACCGACGTTGCCGCCGCGGTGATACGTCTGCCCAGCGTCACCGTACAGGACGGCAAGTTCGTATTTATCCGCGGACTGGGGGGCAGATATGTCACCACCACTCTCAACGGCGCCACCCTGCCGAGTACGGACCCTTCCAAGCGCACCGTGCCCCTGGACCTGTTTCCCAGCAATATCGTCAGCCAGTTGGATATCAAGAAGACCTTCATAGCGCCCATGCCGGGAGAAAGCACCGGCGGCAACCTGGTGATCAATACCCGGACGTTCCCGGATGAGCGGGCCGGCAAGATATCGATTTCCAGCGACGCTACGGTTGGCGTTACCGGCCGCAAGGTGTTCAACGATCCCACCGACGGCGGTTTTGACTGGGTCGGCTGGGATGCCGGTGAGCGCGAAGAACCGATAGCCGTCACCGCCATCGCAGAAGCCCTGAGCCTGGGAACGGTCACCGACACCAACAGTGGGGCGACGTTCGAGATTAATGACACGGTTGAACGGGAATTACGGAGGCTTGGCGCCATCCTGATCAGCGAGGACCTGGACCTGGATAAGGCCACTGCCTACCCGGACGTCTCCATCGGCGCCAACTACGGCGACCTGTTCGCCATCGGCCCGGTGGACCTGGGCATATTTGCGGCGGTGAACTACAAGAACGGCTGGTCGCAGAAGGATGACGGTATCACCAACACCTATTCACCGGGACAGACCTCCGATGAGGTGGGCGACCAGTTGGACATCCTCACTTTCAAGGAGTATGCCAACGACATAGACATCAGCGGTCTGTTTTCCGTCGGCGTGACGGTCGGCGACCATACTTTTGAAGCCAATACCATTCTTTCCCGTACGACCCAGAGCAAGGTGAAGCGCACCATCGGTCAGGAAGGGGATGAGTTCAACTCCACCATGCGCCACACTATCGACTGGGTCGAGCGCCAGTTCCTGTCCCAACAGCTCAGGGGTTCGCATTTCCTGAACGAGGCAGGCACTCTCCAGTTTGACTGGCAGGGAACACTGAGCCAGGCGAAACGCATAGCCCCGGACCGGCGCGAGGTGCGGTTCGATGCGGAC
The DNA here is from genome assembly GCA_964402775.1 of uncultured Enterobacteriaceae bacterium. Lineage (GTDB taxonomy): Bacteria > Pseudomonadota > Gammaproteobacteria > Eutrophobiales > Eutrophobiaceae > JAAXHV01. The sequence continues at coordinate 21,723 of CAYOEQ010000023.1, read as the reverse complement.
TCGGCCCTGACGGATCCACTGGACCTGCTGGACGGTTTCGATATCGAAGAACCCAACGACCGGCAACCATTTGCGCTCAACGGCTTTTTGCTGGAAGCGAACCAGTTGCTGCGGCGTTACGACGACCTGACCGACGACAACGTGGACGTGTCGGGCGCGCTCTCCTATGAGTTTGTTTCCGACGCCGAAACGGAATTCAACATGGAGGTCGGTTTCTCGGTGATCTACCGCGAACGTGATTCCGATTCAAGCAGCTATGGTTTCAATATTGAGCAGGCCCTGGTCGACAGGGTAAGAACACCCAATGCGCTGGTCAGCGAGGTGATCAGGGAAGACAGCATCACGGGCAACAACAACACCGGTTTCAGTTTTGCCGACAAGACCCTGGCCAGTGACGAATACGAAGCGGAACTCGACCTGAAGAGCGTTTATATATCCGGTGATTACCTGTTCAACACCGACTATCAACTGATTGCAGGGATCCGCTTCGAGGATTACCAGCAGACTACCGAAACGTTCAGTCTGGCCGGCCTGCAGGAGGCGGTAAGCTCGAAGATCGACGAGACGGCCATGTTGCCCAGCCTGGGTCTCAACTGGTTCTTCCGGGAAGACCACCAGTTTCGGTTCGCGATTTACAAGTCCGTGTCCCGACCGGATTTCAAGGAAACTTCCAACGCGACGTTTTACGATACCGAATTCGACTTCCGGGTGAGGGGCAACCCGAACCTGGAGATTTCCGAAGTGACCAACTACGACGCCCGCTGGGAATGGTATTTCGCAGACCGGCAAAGCGTGAGCGTCGCGTTGTTCTACAAGGACCTGGAAAGCCCCATCGAGCGGGTGGTACAGCCGGCATCCGGCACCGCGGGAAATTCACGCACCTTCAGAAATGCTGAATCGGCTGAACTCTACGGGGTCGAAGTGGAAGGACGCAAGGACTTTGCCTTGAGCGGCGATCTGTCGCAGTCAATTTTTGTCTTCGCCAACGCCAGTGTCATCGAATCGGAGGCAAGCCTGGCAGACGGCACCAGGCGCAAACTACAGGGTCAACCGGATTATACGTTCAACCTGGTAGTGGGTTATGACGACCTGGTGCGGGATCAGGAACTGACGGTGCTGCTCAACCAGAGCGGCAAATCCATCAAGGACGTGGGTATTGCCGGGCGGCCGAACGTTATCGAGGAGCCGAGGCTGGACCTCAAGGTCAATTACAAGTACCAGTTCACCGATAATTTTCTGTTGAAAGCGAGCGCGGAAAACCTGTTGAACGAGGAGGTTGAGTTCACTCAGGGCGGAGAAATATTCCAGAGCTACAAGGAAGGCGTGGAATTCAAGCTGGGCATAGACTGGAGTTTCTGACTGAGGGCGAACCACCTGGTAGGAAATTCGGGTTAAACATCAATCTACATTCAGGAGATTAACATGAGACTTAGGTATGTAATAAGGGTTATGGTGGCGGCAGTCGCGCTGGGTGGTATTTACGGCTGTTCCGAGGGTGATGATGCAACAATCAATATTGATGCGCCGACCACTACGACTACAACGACAACCAATAACACGACTGAGACCCCCGATGATTCTTCGGGCGGTGGCGGTTCCACCTCAACCGTATCGGAGAACTGCCCGGACTGGGCGGGCGCGAAACGCAAGGATGACGACGGCAACGACGTCTGTGCCCTGCCGGCCGAAATTAATGAAAGCCGCCTGCTGACCAGCGACATCGTCTGGTTGATGGAGGGCCGGGTCACTGTCGGCAACGGCAACAAGGAAATGTCGGGAACCAAGGGCATGCTGGCGGACGGCAGCGATGTGGTCAGCGCTACCCTGACAATCGAAGCGGGCACGCATATCAAGGCCAGCACCGGGACCTTCGCCAACCTGGTGATTACCCGCGGTTCCAGGATACAGGCTGAAGGCACCGCGAACGCACCCATCGTGTTCAGCTCCGACGACGCCGATATGAGTGGCAGCGGCGAGTGGGGCGGCCTGATCATCCACGGTTACGGCGAGCACAACCAGTGTCCGGCCGAAGCGTGCAATATCGACGCTGAGGGCGAATCCGGATTCGCCGGCGGCTACACTGCCGATGACAACAGCGGCACGTTGCGTTACGTGGTCGTCACCGAAGGCGGTTACGAGTTTGCCCCGGGCGATGAAATCAACGGCATCTCGCTGGTCGGCGTAGGTTCCGGCACGACCATGCAATACATCCAGGTCAATGACAATTCGGATGACGGCATCGAGTTCTACGGCGGCGCGGTGAATGTAAAACATATCGTGCTGACCGGTAACCTGGATGATTCCGTAGACTGGGATGAGGGTTTCGTGGGCAACATGCAGTACGTGCTGGTCAAGCAGTCGCCTTCGGGTGGCGGCAATGCCATTGAGGCTGATACGGAAGGTGCGGCCCTGCCGTTATCCAAGCCGACCATAGCCAACGCCACCTTTGTGACCGACAGTGACGACGAAACAGAGGCGCTGGTATTCAAGGCTGCTTCCGGCGGCTTTCTGCATAACTCCGTCATCACCACGGCGCCCGGTTTTACCTTGTTGGAGGATTGTGTGGATGTGTCAAGGGCTACCGACAATGCCAATGCACTGGTCTTTAACAATATCATTGCTGATTGTGCGGCTGAAGGGACCGGTAATTTCTACAAGGGCGGTACGGTAAAAGGCATGGAATCGAACATACACATGGTCGAGGCCGAACTGGATGATAACTATGCTTCCCAGGCTGCCGAAGCAATGCTGGATGCGCCGATTGACTGGGCCGATTACAACGCCATGAACTCGGAGAGCACCGCCGATCCGGATTACCTGGATGCGACGGACTACCTGGGCGCGGTCAAACCGGACGGCAGCGATCTCTGGTACCAGGGCTGGATAATCGAAGGCTCGCTGTAACAGGGCAACACCCGCTGATGAGAAAGCCGCGCAACAGCGCGGCTTTTTTAATAGAAACCTCTAAAAATGAGTGAAAAACGGCATATTGATGCCGTAACAGAAATGACCTCTGAACGTCATATAATTGTAATATAGAAGTAGTACAGTTCTGCCGTTCGTTTTGATAAAAAAGAATACCTTTGATTAATTCCACAATCGGTCTCATCCTCGTTTTGAGTGCGGCTGCTGCCCAGATGCCTGGCGAGCCGGCGCCGGATTTGCCGATACCCCGGGAAATTACCCGCTGCGAAAGTCCTGCCGGGTTTAACCAGGCTGTGCAAAACCTGTCAGCCGGATTGTCGGACGAATCGATCTACAGGCAGGCTCCGGGTGAGATAAACGGCGAATTGCTGTTGGTCCGCATAGAGGACGAGTTGGACATCATCCACCTTAACAATGGTGTTGTTTTGTGGAGCGCACGTCAGAATAATGCCCCGATAACCAATACCGGCACTGACTCAGCCGCTTATCACATGGTGCTGGACAGTCCCGATGGCAGGGAACATCTCCTGTTTGCCGTTGCCGATGACGGTGTCGGTCAGATGATCTGGTCCAACATAGAGAGCAGCGTCATCACCGATTGCTATCCGGGTTAGCCCGTATTCCTCACCAGTGCAGGCCCTGGAACATTACATCCCAGGGCAGCACTGGTAACAAATCCAGCCGGAACCGGCTACTTTCCTATTTCCGTGATGCCGCGTTGGGCAATGCGTTTAACCCGCGCCGGTTTGCCGGATGACAACTCGGCCAGGGGGTTACTGCGCAGTTCGAGCACTCGCTCATATAGTATGCGCGCCTGTTCGTTGCGCCCGGACTGCTGGTAAACGTAGGCCAGGTTCAGCAGGGCGTACGGGTTGTGCGGGTCTTCTGCAATAACTAACAACAGTTCCCGTTCAGCCTGTGTAAGGTTGCCTTCCTGAATGGCGTTGGCCTGGTAAGCGTGTTTAACTCCTTTGGCGTCATTTGTGACAGGTGGAGTCTCATCAGCCCAGGCTGCGCCGGACAGGATAAGCAACAGGCTTGCTACAAAGAATTTCTTAACCATGGTGCATCTCCTGATAAATGACAAAAGTTAACGTTCAAGTTGGCATGTCATAAATATTACAAATATTACAGTTTTATGACAATATGACAATTATATGACGCTTGCTGTCATAGTCAAGCTTTTTTTGTAAATATTGGGGACAGACACATTCTGTCCCCGGCAACCCGGGTTACAGGCTGTCGGGCGGTTTCCGAATGGTTACCGTTTTTCCCGGGCTGTCATCATGTTGTAATATAATACCTGTGTAATGATCACATGCTTCAGGAAAGCCAATCCATGAAAGGCAAAATTCTCCTCGTAGAGGATGAAGCCCCCATCAGGGAAATGCTGGGCTATACCCTGATGAAAGAAGGCTATACTTTCCGGGAAGCGGCAGATGTCGAAGAGGCCCGGCCGCTGATTGCCGATGACAGACCTGATCTTCTCCTGCTTGACTGGATGTTGCCAGGCATGAACGGGGTCGATTATGCCAGGCGCATCCGCAACAACCCCGATACCAGGGATATCCCGATTATCATGTTGACCGCACGGGGAGAGGAAGCCGAGAAGGTGCGCGGCCTGGATACCGGCGCGGATGACTACATTACCAAACCCTTTTCCACCAGGGAACTGCTGGCGCGTATCAGGGCGGTAATGCGCCGCACAAAAAACACGGACGTCGAGGGCATAATCTCCGTAAAAGGACTGGCCCTGGACCCGGAGACCTTCAGGGTTACCGTGGACGAGAAAATCGTGGAGATCAGTCCGACGGAGTTTCGCCTGTTGCACTTTTTTATCACCCATCCGGAGAGGGTCTACACGCGGGGGCAATTATTGGACCAGGTCTGGGGCCAGAACGTTTATGTTGAAGAACGCACTGTGGATGTGCACATACGGCGCCTGCGCAAAACCCTTGAACCCTATAATTACAGTCATTTAATTCAAACAGTTCGCAGCGTCGGATACCGGTTTTCCACCAAGAACTAAATGCGTCCTGACCTGTTCCGGCTGGGTTTCGTAGTTATCCTTTGCGGGTTTGCCGGCCTGCTCGCCGGAAACGTCTTTGCCGGTTTGGCAACAGGACTCCTGCTTTGTCTTGTCTGGCAACACCGGATGCTGAACTACATCAGTAAATTCCTGCACAACGGCGGTGACCAGAACCCACCCGATGCCCCCGGGGTAGTCAATGAGATAATCAGGGAAATCGGTTCCTTGCGCGCACACCATAAACAGCGGGAAGAGAAGCTTGCCGGTTTCCTGTCGCGTTTTGAGGAAGCTACCGAAGCCATGCCCGATGCAGTTATCGTCATGGACGCTTACGGACACGTGGAGTGGGCCAATGAAAAAGCCTCCGATTACCTGGGGATCCGCTTACCCAGGGACCGGGGGCAGCGTTTTTCCCATATTATCAGGCAACCCGAGCTGTTGGATTATCTCGCAGATGTAGATAAATCCACACCACCTAAAAGTCTCGTCATCTCGTCTCCGGTGGATGCGGACATCAGTCTGGAAATCAGGATCATCAGGTATGCGGAATCTTCCCTGCTGCTGGTGGCAGGCAATGTAACGGATATCCAGCACGCCAACCGGATGCGCAAGGATTTCATCGCTAACGCCTCCCATGAATTGCGGACGCCGATCACGGTGATATCCGGTTATCTCGAAGCCGTTGAAAATGAAGCCAATGACCTGTTGCCGGAATGGAAACCGCGCATAAAGCAAATGCGAAGCCAGACCAGGCGCATGCAGAACCTGATCGAGGACCTGCTTAAATTGTCAAGACTGGAAAGCGACCCCTCGGCAAACCTGGATAATCAAGTGGATATGGCAGAGTTGATCTCGGTGATACACGGCGAGGCACAAACCCTGAGCGGGAAGCAAGACCATATTTTTTCCCTGGAAACGCAGCCAGGCCTGCTGGTGAGGGGGGACTACGACAGCCTTTACAGCGCCTTTTCCAACATTGTCTTTAACGCCGTGCAATATACCCCGTCCGGCGGCATAATCCGGATTAAATGGTATCGCACTGAAACGGGCGGGTGTATGGAAGTGGCCGATTCCGGCGAGGGCATCCCGGCAGAGCATATCCATCGCGTAACGGAGCGTTTCTATCGTGTCGACAAGGGTCGTTCCAGGGAAAAGGGAGGCACCGGGCTCGGGCTGGCCATTGCCAAACACGTCATGGTCCAGCACGATGCCGAACTGAACATAACCAGTGAGCCCGGCAGGGGTACGACCGTAAAATGCCTTATACCCGAACACCGGGTCGTTCCACTTGCCCGCGCATCACAACAGGCGGGGCTATGATGCCCGGACTCAAATAGTATGCTGTTTTGTACGCTGTCACATTTTCTTAATAATTGTATTGTTCAATGCTTGTACCAGCTATCGTAAATAAACCTTGCAGGGAGAAAATGTCGTGACAAACAAACTTATGTTCAATGCAGTCTTAATCCTCGCAGTGTTTATTTCTGCAGCAGCCAAGGCGGTTGATTTGGACCCGGACCTGACTGATTACACCAAGTCCAGCGGAGTATCAGGCAACATCATCAGCGTAGGTTCCGATACGCTGGCAAACCTGATGACCCTGTGGGCGGAGGAATTCAAAAAACTCTATCCCAACGTCAACGTTCAGATTCAGGCGGCCGGTTCTTCCACGGCGCCGCCGGCCCTGACGGAAGGGACCTCCAACTTCGGCCCCATGAGCCGCAAGATGAAAAACAAGGAAATTGCCGGCTTCGAGACAAAATACGGTTACAAACCGACTCCTGTCGCAGTGGCCATCGACGCACTGGCGGTATACGTGCACAAGGACAACCCCGTTGCAGGCATGACCATTCCGCAGGTCGACGCGGTGTTCTCCGCTACCCGCAAATGCGGTCATCCCGAAGACATTACACGCTGGGGCCAACTGGGACTTGGTGAGGCCTGGGGCAACAGACCGGTCCAGTTATACGGCCGCAATTCGGTCTCGGGCACGTATGGTTACTTCAAGAAAGTGGCGCTTTGCAAGGGAGACTACAAGAATAATGTCAATGAGCAGCCCGGTTCGGCATCCGTTGTGCAGGGAGTGACCAAGTCCATCAACGGCATAGGTTATTCCGGTATAGGTTACAAGACATCCGGTGTACGAGCAGTGCCGTTAAGCAAGGATGGAGACGGTTTTACCGATGCCACACCGGCCAATGCCGTTAACGGAACGTATCCCCTGGCGAGGTTTCTCTACGTCTATGTGAACAAGTTGCCGAACGACCCCCTGCCCCCCCTGGAGCGTGAATTCGTCAGGATGATCATGTCGAAAACAGGACAGGAGGTGGTCGTCAAGGATGGCTATATTCCTCTGCCTGCCAGAGTTGCCGACAAGCAGCTTGCCCTGATCGGCGCCGTTGATATGGCCAGCAACTGAAGATCACTTCGGAAGAGAGAATAATGGAAGAAGAATAATGGGGTCAGGTCGCACATTGCACATTAGTACGGTCTCACAACTTCACACTCATTTCTTTATATGTGCAATGTGCGACCTGACCCCATTATTCTCTCTTCCATGAGCGATGCAAACACGACATCCCTGTTGGCTGATTTCAACTCGGCAGCCGCACAAAAACATCGTTATTATCGCCACCTGAAGGATGTCTCGATGCGCTATATGATGGCGCTTGGCGGCATCAGCGTGATTATAGCCATTGTACTGATTGCTTTTTATCTGGTTTACGTGGTGCTGCCCATGTTCAAACCACCGCATATCGAACAGGTGGCGGGCTATCCGGTTCCCGCAGGCACACAGACAGAGACATTGTATTACGCCATGGAAGAACAACGGGAAATCGGCCTGCGCGTTACCAGCGGGGGCAGTATCGTGTTTTTCAACACTGAAGACGGTAATCTGGTACACCAGCAATTCCTGGCGGAAGAAACCCTGGCTGATCTCACCGCGTTCGCCGCCGGCGACCCGTCCCAACGGTTGCTTGCCATCGGACTGAGTGACGGCACTGCCCTGCTGGCCCTGCATGAATACCATGTGAGCTACCCGAATGATGTACGCGTCATTCTCCCCGGGATAGACTGGCCTGCAGGCAAAACACCCGTAAGAATCGATGAGTCCGGCAGGCCGATTACGATGATTACGGCGCAATACGATGAAGAGCAACTCACCGTTGCAGCGTTCACGGAAGACCGGCGCCTGTTATTGATGAACAGGGCCGAGGAAGAATCGCTATTCAGTGATGAGAATGAAATTACGATCACGAGAAGCCAAATCCCTGTTGCGGGCCAGATCACTTTCCTGTTAATGGACGTGGAACACAGGGAACTCTACGTTGCCGAGCAGGGCGGGTTGATTTCCTTTTACGATATCAGCGACAAGGCAGAGCCGGAACTGGTTCAGAGAGTCCAGGCTGTCAGCGGGCCGGCGGAGATTACCAGCCTGTCATTTCTCAGTGGCGGCATCTCCATCCTGGTGGGTGATTCTTCCGGCAACATCACCCAGTGGTTCCCGGTCCGTGATCAGAACAATAACTACACCCTGGAGAAAATACGCGGCTTCGACTCGCAGTCAGCCGGGATAACTTCAATTGCGCCGGAGTATTTCAGGAAAGGGTTCCTGGCAACGGATGCTGCCGGCTACCTGGGTATTTATCACACCACCGCGCATCGTACGGTGGAACTGGAAAAAATCAGCGATAACAGGCTGACGCAACTGGCCGTGGCGCCGCGGGCGAATGCCATGCTGGTGGAAGATGACACCGGCGCGTTGCAATTCTGGGAAATAGACAACGAGCATCCGGAAATATCCTGGTCGTCCATCTGGGGCAAGGTCTGGTATGAGAGCCGGGACAAGCAGGAGTATATCTGGCAGTCGTCATCCGCCAGTAGTGATTTCGAACCGAAATTCAGCCTGACGCCTTTGGTATACGGCACCTTGAAGGCCGCATTTTACGCCATGTTGTTTGCCGTGCCCCTGGCCATCATGGGCGCCGTATATACCGCCTACTTCATGTCTGCATTTATGCGGGATATCGTCAAGCCGACTATTGAAATCATGGCGGCTCTGCCTACGGTCATACTCGGCTTTCTCGCCGGTCTGTGGTTTGCCCCATTCGTGGAGCAGAACATGCCGGGCCTGTTTTTATGTTTTCTTCTGTTGCCGCTCAGCGTGATCATCGCGGCTTACTGCTGGAGCAGGCTCCCCGATAACTTGCGCCACGGGATCCCCGAGGGTTGGGAGGCAGTACTGCTTTTGCCCGTTATCATCGGTACGGGCATGGTTTCATTCGCCCTCAGCCAGCCATTGGAGATTGCGTTGTTCGACGGCAACATGCCGTTGTGGCTGACTGATGAACTCGGGATCACCTACGACCAGAGAAACTCCCTGGTCGTGGGTATCGCCATGGGGTTTGCCGTCATCCCCATTATTTTTACCATCTGTGAAGACGCGATTTACGGTGTGCCCGAACACCTGACGATGGGATCACTGGCCCTCGGCGCAACCCCCTGGCAGACCGCCGTGAGAGTGGTGTTGCTGACCGCCAGCCCGGGAATCTTCTCCGCGGTCATGATTGGTTTCGGCCGGGCGGTGGGCGAGACCATGATCGTGCTCATGGCGACAGGCAATACGGCTATCATGGACATGAATATCTTTGAAGGGTTTCGCACCTTGTCTGCCAATATCGCAGTTGAAATGCCGGAATCCGAAGTGGACAGCACCCACTACCGCATTTTATTCCTGGCCGCCCTGGTGCTGTTCCTGGCGACATTCCTGTTCAATACCATAGCCGAGGTCGTCAGGCAAAGGTTGCGGGTGAAATACAGTTCGCTATGAAGAATACGGCGCATCAACTGGTGAAATATGCGGGCTAAGTCATCATTCAAGGGCTGGTTCAACAGCGGCGAACCCTATATCTGGCTGAATGCCGGCGCGGTCAGCCTGTCCATTATCATGGTTGTCGGGCTCGTCGCCCTGATTATGGTACGCGGCCTGGGTCATTTCTGGCCGAGTAATGTTGCGGCATTTGATTACATCGACGATGACGGGTCCGTTATCGCCCTGGCAGGTGAATTTATCGATACTGAATCGGTGCCGCGCGCCAGGCTGGCAGTGGATGACAGCCGCATCGCGGCAGACATTGATATTATCGACAGGCGCCTGGTCAGGATCGGTAACCGGGATTACACGGGTTTCGACTACCGCTGGGTGCTCGATGCAGCCATACATAACCTGTCCTACCCGGAACACATCATGGCCGTAGAAAGATATGAATGGGGGAACTTCTACGGCTACCTCAAAGCCGTCAAGGAAAACGGCGAGGTAGTGGATGCGGACCCGGACTGGGAGTCTTTCCAGCGATACGTTGCGGAAAGTGAGAAAATCCTGGGAGAAATACACCATATCGAGAAAGACCTGATAGGGGCAGTCAACTACGAGATGGAACGCCTGCGCCTGCGCGAAAAAGGATTGGGATTGAACAACGAACCGCCGGGCAGCCCGGCTTTCGGGGAAATCGAGACTCGACGCGCCTCCCTGCAGGAGGAATACAACGGCTATACCGGGCGCCTCACTGATTTGTATGAACGATTGAACAGGGCATCCTTCGTGGCGACACTGGCCGGAGGCCGGGAAGTCGAACTGCCGTTTGCCAAGGTGGTCCGGGCCTACCGGCCCAATGCCATGGGCATCACGGGCAAAATAGTGTTTTATTTCGAGAAACTATGGGAATTCGTGTCGGGAGACCCCAGGGAAGCCAATACCGAAGGCGGCATTTTCCCGGCCATTTTCGGCACTGTCCTGATGGTGATGATCATGGCCGTGCTGGTAACGCCGTTTGGCGTGGTCGCGGCGGTCTATTTGCGGGAGTATGCCCGGCAGGGTCCGTTTACCAGGCTGGTACGCATTGCCGTCAACAACCTGGCCGGCGTACCCTCGGTCGTCTACGGCGTGTTCGGATTGGGCTTTTTCGTTTATTTCCTGGGCGGCGCCATTGACGAGTTGTTTTTTGTCGAGTCCCTTCCCGCGCCCACTTTCGGCACGCCGGGCATTATGTGGGCGTCATTGACCATGGCCATTTTGACGGTACCGGTGGTTATCGTATCCACTGAAGAAGGCCTGGCGCGGGTGCCGCGGGCAATCCGCGAGGGCAGCCTGGCTTTGGGGGCCACCAAGGCCGAGACACTGTGGCGTACGGTCCTGCCCATGACAGCTTCAGCCATGTTGACGGGACTGATACTGGCCATTGCCCGGGCCGCGGGCGAGGTCGCGCCGCTGATGCTTGTCGGCGTTGTCAAACTGGCCCCGTCCATGCCGTTGGACGGGAACTTCCCGTACCTGCACCTGGACAGGAAATTCATGCACCTGGGGTTTCATATCTACGACGTGGGCTTCCAGAGCCCGAACGTGGAGGCGGCCAGGCCGCTGGTTTACGCGACCGCTTTTTTGTTAATTCTCATCATTATCTTTTTGAACCTGACCGCAATCAAAATCCGCAATACCCTGCGCGAGAAGTATCGGGCAGCAGAGCAACACTGACCGGGTAAAAGAAAACGTGAACGATCAAACCAACCCCGACAGAACGGCGCCGGGCACTCACGCCGTGAATTTAGGCACCCTGACCGGACAGGCCGGAAAGTTGTCTCTTGAAAACGAAAATCCTTCAGTAAACGTAAACAGCTTAAACCTGTTTTATGGAGACAAGCAGGCCCTGAAGGACATAACCATGATGATACCCGAGAAGAAGGTCACCGCGTTTATCGGGCCCAGCGGCTGCGGCAAGTCAACCCTGCTGCGCTGTTTTAACCGCATGAACGACCTTATCGATAGTGTCCGTACCAGCGGTGAGATCAGGATAGGCGATGAGGATATCTTTGCCAAAACGGTGAACGTGGCCGAACTCAGGAGGAAAGTCGGCATGGTCTTCCAGAAACCCAACCCGTTTCCGAAATCCATCTACGAGAACGTAGCCTACGGTCTCAGGATACAGGGTATCAACAGGCGGGAGACCCTGGATGCCGTGGTGGAAAAGGCCCTGAAGGACGCAGCGCTGTGGGATGAAGTAAAGGACAGGCTTGATGATAATGCGCTTGGGCTCTCCGGCGGCCAGGCCCAGCGCCTGGTGATTGCCCGGGCTATTGCAATCGAGCCTGAAATACTGTTGCTTGACGAGCCCTGCTCCGCCCTGGACCCAATATCCACCCTGAAGGTCGAAGAACTGATCTACGAACTCAAGGCCAACTATACTATCGTCATAGTGACCCACAATATGCAGCAAGCCGCCAGGGTATCCGATTACACGGCTTACATGTACCTGGGAGAGATGATAGAGTTCAACGACACCAATACGCTGTTTACCAATCCGAGAGAAAAAATGACCGAAGACTACATCACAGGACGATACGGCTAGAATCACCAAGGTGAAATATTATGAGCACCGTAACCCAGCATATTTCCAGGCAGTTCGATAATGAGTTGGAAACCATACGGTCCGACGTGCTGGCCATGGGCGGACTTGCCGAACAGCAGTTTTCGGACGCGCTCCGGGCATTGATAAGCTTCGACGTCTCACTTGCGGAGCAGGTAATAGAAAATGAGGTCAAGGTGAACTCCTGTGAGGTGTCCATCGACGAGGAATGTGTCACGCTGCTGGCGCGGCGCCAGCCGGCGGCCGGCGACCTGCGGTTTGTGATGGCGGTCATCAAAACCATCACCGACCTGGAGCGCATTGGTGATGAAGCGGACAAGATCGCCAGGATGACCATTAGCCTGGCCGAGAAGTCGGGCCCCCGTTCCTATTACATCGGGATAAACACCATGGGAGTTTTCGTAAGGGACATGGTGCGCGACGCCTTGAACGCGTTTGCCCGCATGGATAGCCAGGAAGCCCTGGTCACGGCAGGCAAGGAACCGGAATCCGACGAGCAGTATGCCGCGTTACTCCGGCAACTGATTACCTATATGATGGAAGATCCGCGCAACATCAGCAGCTTTATGGACGCGGTCTGGGTGGCGCGGGCGCTGGAACGCATCGCCGATCATGCTCGCAATATCTGCGAGTATGTTATATATTTTGTCGAGGGCAAGGACGTGCGTCATATCAGCATAGAGCAGATGGAAGATGAAGTAAGAGGCCGTTGACCCCGGATTTGCGCCGGCAAAAACCATTACTGATCCGTACAGGTATGGACACGTTAAATCTAAGTAATCCCGAATTTTATATCAATCGCGAATTAAGCCTGCTGGAGTTCAACCGGCGCGTAATCGCCCAGGCCGAAGATGAATCCATGCCGTTGCTGGAACGATTGAAGTTCCTCTGCATCGCCAGCACCAACCTGGATGAGTTTTTTGAGATCCGCGTGGCCGGCGTCAAACAACAGGTGAAGTACGGTTCCGTTCAGACCGGGCCCGATAACCTCAGCCCGGTGGAAACCCTGAAACAGATCGGCAGGCTTGCCCACGAACTGGTCGATACGCAATATTCCGTCCTCAATGACTCCATTACGCCGAAACTGGAAGGTGAGAAAATACACGTGCTGCGGCGCAGTGAATGGAAACCCGCGGTCTCGCGCTGGGTCAAGCGTTATTTCAATACCAATGTTCTGCCGGTACTCAGTCCCATCGGGCTGGATCCGGCACACCCGTTCCCCCGGGTACTGAACAAGAACCTCTATTTCATTGTCGCGCTCGATGGCAAGGACGCATTCGGACGGGAAACCCGCCTGTCCATCGTCCAGGCGCCCCGGTCGCTGCCCAGGGTGGTGCACCTGCCGGAAGATATCAGCAAGGGAAAATGGAACTTCGTGCTGCTGTCGTCCATCATCCATACCCACGTGGACGACCTGTTCCCCGGCATGACGGCGACGGGCTGTTACCAGTTCAAGGTGACCCGGAACAGCGAACTGTTTGTGGACGACGAAGAAGTGGACGACCTGTTGATCGCGCTGGAAGGCGAACTGCCGTCAAGGAGGTTCAATGACGCGGTCAGGCTGGAGGTGGCGGATAATTGTCCCGATGATATCACCGGTTTCCTGTTGCAACAGTTTGAACTGGATGAAGATGACCTCTACAAGGTAAACGGGCCGGTAAACCTGAACCGGCTGATGGCGATATGCGACCTGGTGGATAAACCGGAACTGACCTTTGCCGGGTTTACCCCGGACCTGCCGCCGCGGCTGCAGAAGAACGTCAGCATGTTTGACGTCCTGAAGAACGGCGATATCCTGTTGCATCACCCGTTTCAATCCTTCGCCCCCGTCATCGATTTTGTCCGGCAGGCAGCCAACGACCCCAACGTCCTGTCGATCAAGCAGACCCTGTATCGCACCGGTGACGATTCCGCCCTGGTCGATGCACTGAAAGACGCGGCCCGCTCCGGCAAGGAGGTCACCGTGGTGATCGAGTTACGCGCCCGGTTTGATGAAGAGGCCAATATCGAACTGGCGAACGAACTGCAGGAAGCCGGCGCCCATGTCGTCTACGGCGTGGTCGGCTATAAAACCCATTCAAAAATGGTGATGGTGGTGCGCCGGGAGGGCAGGAGCCTGCGCCGCTACGTACACCTGGGAACCGGCAATTACCATGCCCGGACCGCCAGGCTGTATACCGATTACGGGCTGCTGACCTGCGACAAGGCCGTGGCGGAAGACGTCAACAAGTTGTTCCTCCAGTTGACCGGGCTTGGGCGAGCGTCGAAACTGAAAAAATTGCTACAGTCACCCTTTACCTTGTACAAGTCCCTGCTGGCATATATAGAACGCGAGGCCGCCAACGCCAGGGCCGGGAAGCAAGCGCGCATCATTGCAAAGATGAATGCCCTGGTGGACCCGGAAATCATCCGCGCCCTGTACAATGCATCCATGGCAGGTGTGCGTGTAGACCTGATCATACGCGGTATCTGCTGCCTGCGGCCCGGCATCAAGGGCCTGTCGGAGAACATCCATGTGCGCTCCATTGTCGGCCGCTTTCTGGAACATACCCGGGTATTCTATTTCTTCAACGGGGGGGAGGAACTGGTGCTTTGCTCTTCCGCCGACTGGATGCCGCGCAACCTGCACCACCGCGTGGAAGCCTGCTTCCCCATCGAGGAGAAGCGGCCCAAGGACCAGGTTATCAACTTCGGTCTGTTGAACTATCTCAGCGACAATACCCAGGCCTGGATCCTGCAAAGCGACGGCACCTACAGGAAAGCCCGGCCCGGCAACCAGAGACCCAGGAACACCCAGCAGCAACTGCTGGAAAATTACTGCCGCTGATCACAGGCAAGAATTGTCCTATGGGTTACGGCGCCAGCGACCGGGGAGTTAACCGCCGTAATTTTATGTTGCAGGCAGGCGCCGGTCTTGCCGGGGCAGCGGCGTTAAAGGGCCTGCCCGGGTCCTTTGCCCTGGCAATGGCGGAAAACAGGAACAGTGTCGTTGCGCTGGGCGCCGTGGAACTCTCCAGGGCAATTCACAGCCGTGCGGTGTCCTGCAGGGAAGTGATGAGCGCTTACCTGGATCATATCGGGAGGCTCAATCCTGTATTCAATGCGATAGTCTCCCTGCGTGACGGCGAAGAATTATTGCAGGAAGCGGATCAGTGCGACAGGGAGCTGTCCAAAGGTTTGCGGCGCGGCTGGATGCATGGATTCCCCCACGCGGTCAAGGATATCGCAGATGCACAAGGGTTGCCTACCACGATGGGCTCGCCGATCTTCAAGAATAATGTCGCAACGGGTGATGCTGTTTTTGTGCAGAGAATAAGGAAAGCGGGCGCCATCATTATCGGTAAAACCAACGTGCCGGAGTTCGGCCT
This sequence comes from uncultured Enterobacteriaceae bacterium, assembly GCA_964402775.1. Lineage (GTDB taxonomy): Bacteria > Pseudomonadota > Gammaproteobacteria > Eutrophobiales > Eutrophobiaceae > JAAXHV01. The sequence continues at coordinate 5,980 of CAYOEQ010000023.1, read as the reverse complement.
GGGTTCACATACCTACAACCCGGTTTTCGGTCCCACCCTGAATGCCTATGACGGACGCAGCACAGCCGGCGGCAGCAGCGGCGGCGCGGCGGCAGGCCTGGCCCTGCAAATGCTGCCCGTTGCCGATGGCAGCGACCTGATGGGTTCGTTGCGTAACCCTGCCGCATTTAATAACGTCATCGGCTTTCGCCCGACGCCGGGCCTGGTCCCATTGAGTGATTCGTATATTGAAGAGCTGCCCTGTAACGGTCCCATGGGCAGGAATGTTCAGGACACGGCCTTGTTGCTGTCGGCGATCGCAGGCCATCATCCCCCGTCGCCGAGCTCGCTGAACCATGATCCCGCAGAATTTACCCGCCCGCTGGACCGGGATTTCAAGGGCGTAAAGGTTGGCTGGCTGGGTGATTTCAATGGCTACCTGGCCATGGAAGACGGTATTCTTGAGTTATGTGAAAATGCCCTGCAGGGTTTTCGGGATACGGGTTGTATCGTAGAGCAGGTGACTTTGAATTTCTCAATGGAGGAACTCTGGGAAACCTGGCTGACATTTCGTCACTGGCTGGTGCGCGCCAGGGCGCTGCCTTTGTATGAGAACACGGAATTTCGTAACTTACTCAAACCGGAACTGATCTGGGAAATCGAGGGTGGGGCCGATATAACAGGCGACCGGGTTGCAACGGCATCCTCTGCCCGGGGAAGATGGTATGCAGCCCTGCTGGAAGCGTTTGCCGGGTACGATTACCTGGTTTTGCCCACCGCGCAGGTCTTTCCTTTCGATGCAAAAATCCACTGGCCGAAACATATTGCGGGGCGAAACATGGACACCTATCACCGCTGGATGGAGGTAGTGGTTCCCGGAACCCTGTCCGGATGCCCGGTCATTAACGTGCCGGCCGGTTTCAGCGCCGCCGGCCTGCCGATGGGGTTGCAGGTTATCGGCAAACGCTATGCTGATTTTGCGACACTGCAAATGGCCGCCGCTTATGAGCAGGCAACCCGCTGGAACCTGGATAATCTTCCGCCGGCCCTTTCCGCTTGATGACCTGCACCCCGGGCTGTTGCCGGCCGGGGTCAGGCAGCCGCTTCAGGAGGGGTCGATTCAACCGAACTTCAACGTAAACTCAATCGCCTCCAGGTAACCCGCCTCAACTTCCAGGTCGGCCCGGGTCAGGGCATGGTTGTCCAGCCAGTCCCGGGGGAATTTCAGTGACAGGCTGTCCGTGTCGGCAACTGCCTTGATATCCGGCGGCGCCGTATAGGAGCGGCTCCGGTTCATGACGCAGGATAACCTGAGCAGGATGGCGAGGTGCGTGACTTTCTCCCGGTTGTCCAGGGCCGCCTGGTCGAATTCCAGGACCGGGAATTTTCGTCTGTGGGCGCGTACCAGCAAAGACAGGTTTTGCTGTTCCTGGCGTGAGAAACCCGGCATATCGGAATTGGACAACAGGTAAGCGCCATGGCGATGGTATTGCGCGTGGGCGATGGCGAGACCGATTTCATGCAGTTGCGCCGACCACAGCAGGGTATCCCGGTCAGCGTCATCAAAGCGCCAGCGTTTGCGTACCTGGTCAAACAGGTTCTCTGCGGTTTTGGCCACTTTATCGGTCTGTTCCTGGTCTACGCCGTACCGGGCCGCGATATCGGCAACGGTCGTCTTGCGTATATCCTGGTTCCGGTACCTGCCGATAAGTTCATGCAGGATCCCTTCCCGCAGGGCGCCGTCGGATATCTGGACATGATCCAGGTCGAGCGCCTCGATGATGGCGCTCAGGATGGCGACACCTCCGGCAAAGACCGGTTTGCGGCGTTCCGTTAATCCTTCCAGGTACAGCCTGTCATGGTGGCCTGCGGCAATCAGCAGCTTGCGCAGGGTTTCGACCGCTTCACGGGTAACGCCGCCTTCGCTCCAGCCCTGTGCGACGGCAATATCGGCGATGGCCCGGATCGTCCCCGATGAACCCAGGGCGGTATCCCAGCCGATACGCCGGTAACCGGCTTCAATGGTTTCGAGTTCCGTACGGGCAAACAATACCGCGTCCCGCATGCGCCGGCCGGTAATCTTCCCGTCCGGGAAAAAGCGCCGGCTGACGTTGACACAGCCCATGTACAGACTTTCAGCTACCTTGGGTTGAAACCCTTTGCCGATGATGATCTCGGTACTGCCGCCGCCGATATCGATCACCAGGCTTGCGCCGTCATGGTTATAGACGCTGTGGGCTACCCCGATAAATACCAGCCGGGCTTCCTCCTGGCCGGAAATGATGTGGATGTTATGACCCAGCGCCACCCGGGCGCGCCGGATGAAATCATTGCCGTTATGCGCCATGCGCAGGGTATTGGTACCCACCGCTTTCACGTTGGTCCTGGGGATTTCCCTGATACGTTGCCCGAGTTGCCGCAAGGACTCCAGGGCTATCTCCATTGCCTCTTCGGTCAGGTTGTTGGTGTCGTCCAGTCCCGATGCGATACGCACCATGTCCTTGATCCGGTCGATAATCCGTACCTGGCCGTCCTCAAGCCTTGCAACCACCATGTGGAAACTGTTCGACCCGAGGTCGACGGCGGCAAAAGTTTCACTCATGGGGGAACTCATGTTGTACAATCAAATTCCGGTTGTGCTCTCTGAAAAAATGTCGAACAAAGCCTGTTTAATCCTGCTCCGGCACGCCAAGTCCGACTGGTACAGCGGCGTTCCGGGTGATTTTGACCGTCCCCTGGCGGCCCGCGGCCGCAAGGATGCTCCCCGCGTGGGGAAGTGGATGAAAAAAAACGGCATCGTGCCGGAGATCATCCTGTGTTCACCGGCCGTGCGCACCCGGGAAACACTGGCAGCGGTCAATGACAAACTCGGTGTCGAGCATATTGTATACGAAGATGCCATCTATGGCGCATCTCTGGGCGCGTTGCTGGGCCTGGTTGAAAAATACAGCCGGGATTGCAGCAATCTCATGATCACGGGCCATAATCCGGGCATGGACGAATTATTGTGTTGCCTGAGCGGGACACGACCGCCCCTGACGGAGACAGGAAAGCTGATGACTACCGCGGCGCTGGCGGTGCTTGCTTTCAACGACACTGACTCGATGAGCACAACCGCAGCAGGCGAGCTGTTGCACCTGGTGAGACCGAACGAAATATGAAAAGAAGGGCCGGATAATGTCGTGGTGGGGAACGCTGGCAGGCGGGGCGTTCGGCTTCATGCTGGGCGGTCCACTCGGCGCGGTGCTGGGCGCGGCAGTCGGGCGCAATTTTGACAGGGGCGTAAGCGGCAACTTCGAACAGCCAGGGGGCAGACGCCGGCGCGCCGGACAACCGGGCGACCTCCCGCGCGGGCACCAGTTCCGCATCCAGGCAGCTTTTTTTACCGCGATCTTCTCTGTGATGGGACACATCAGCAAGGCGGACGGCAAAGTTACCAAAGATGAACTCCGCATGGCTACACGCATTATGCAGGACATGAATCTCACCCCCCAGCAGCGCGAAGCGGCCAAGGCACTGTTCAATGAAGGGAAGGAAGATGACTTCGATATCTACGCGGTACTCACACAGTTTCGCCGGGAGATTGCCCGGCGCACCACCCTGCAGCGGATGTTCGTTGAAATTCTCTGTTATGCCGCGTATGCCGATGGGGTCCTGCACCCTGAAGAAAACCATGTACTGATCCTGGTCTGTGATGAAATCGGCTATTCCAGCTACGAACTGGAATCCATCCTGGCTTCGGTTTCCGCAGAGTTGCATCACCGCCAGCAGAGAGACGGCCGGATTTCCCTGGGTGATGCCTATGGCGTGTTGAACATAGCGGAAAGCGCGAGCGACGCCGAAGTGAAGAAGGCCTATCGCCGCCTGATCAGCCAGCACCACCCTGACAAACTGGTGGCGAAAGGGTTGCCGGAAGAAATGATGAAAATTGCCACCCAGAGGACCCACGAGATTCGCCAGGCGTACGAACGGATCAAGGAACACCGGGGGTTTTAATCGAATATTCAAGGAACCTCTGAGACTTAATCAGAGCCCCCAAACTCGGATAATGCATCCGTTGGCGCAATATCCGGGTTCCCGTGTCCGCCGTCTTCTTTCGTTGTAACAGAACGGTCATCCAGAATTAATGAAAATGTAATTTATTTCATGCACTTTTAATAATTTGTCGCGTCCTTTCCCCAGGCATGAATTGCCACAGTTCTATGGAGAACAAATATGTATAAAGCAATCTTCAGGTTTCTATGTGTAACGCTGCTTTCAGGCGGTCTGGCTGTTTTGAATATGCCGGCCCATGCAGCCGACAGCGCGCTTCTGGAACTGCTGAAAATCCTCAGGGACAAGGGGGGCATCACCCAGCAGGAATATGACCTGCTCAGGGACACTGCCCTGGCGGAGACAGGAAATGCCGCGCCGGCTACCGTGGCGGAGAAGCCCGCGCCAACACCTGCCGAGCCCGCGCCCCAGGTCATCGCAGCCGCCAGGCCGGCGCCTGAAATTACCACAAAGGGAAAACTGGAATTCAAGACGGATGAACACAAGTTCCGCATCGGCGGGCGCGCACACCATGACTTCACACTGGTCGGCAACGATGGCGACGGCAACGTGGGCAGCAGTGAGCAGCAATTCCGCCGGGCGCGCATCTACCTGTCCGGGACCGCCTGGGAACACTGGGACTGGAAGTTCCAGTTCGACCTGGAGGACGCCGACGACAACAGTATGTCAATCGAAGACGTCTTCATAAAGTACAAGGGCTGGGGGCCGGCTTCCGTCACCATCGGCCAGCGCAAGGCGCCGTTCTCACTCAACGAGTTGACCAGCTCCAAGTACATCACGTTCATCGAACGCGCCGTGCCGTCCAACCTGTTTGCCTCGGAATCCATCGGCATCGGCAACCGCTCTCCCGGCATTACCCTGGACAACACGGGCAAAAACCATACGCTTGCCGGCGGTTTCTACCTGATGCGGCAACGCGGTGATGCCAGCGATGATGGCGAATTCACCGACAGCGCCGGGGATACCGTTGAGGTGGAACTGGGCACGGACTCCATCAGTGAGCGCAAGATCGACGACGGCTGGGGGGTAACAGGTCGGGCCACCTGGCTACCGGTCAACCTGTCCGGCAAACAACTGGTTCATACCGGCGCAGCGTTCGGCTATAAACATTATCCCAACAAAAGGGTAAACCGCTTCCGCGTACGGCCTGGTGTATCCGAGGGGGACCGGATCGTGGATTCAGACGGGTCAATTGCGGCCGATAATTTCTGGGGCATGAACCTGGAAGCGGCAAGCATCTGGGGGCCGTTTTCAGCCAGCGCGGAATACTATTACGGTGATTTTGATGGTACGGGAGCGGCCGGCTCTACCGACATGGAAGGCTTCTACGTCCAGGGCAGCTATTTCCTCACCGGAGAGAGCCGCCGCTATAAAAACGGCGCGTTCACCAGCGTCAAGGTGAAAGACCCGGTTGGCGGTGGTGGCTGGGGCGGCTGGGAAGTGGGCCTGCGCTACAGTTCCACCGACCTCGGCGCCGGCATCGGCGCGGACTCCGGCGACGTGCTCACCGCCGCGCTGAACTGGTACGTGAACAACAACATGATGTTCAAGCTGAACTACGTCAAGACGTTCTGTGATAGCGGCGGCGGCGACAACTGTGACTGGGGCATCGGCGACGGCGACCCGGAGTACCTGTCATTCCGCACCCAGGTGTTTTTCTAGCCTGCATCAATGAGCGCGCGCGATAGAGGCTACGACAACCTCTCAAGCTGTTCCAGGTAGTCCTCCAGCAAGGATTGCCCGGATGGTGTGGACTGCGCCAGCCACTTGATATAGAGGTCGGTGGCGTCGCGTTCGTCCAGCCGCCAGTCAGCGTCGGAATTTCTCAACGCCGTGACCAGGGTGAAAAGGCTGATGCCGGCGCTCACCGACAGGTTGTAGCTTTGTGTGAAACCATGGATGGGGATTCTGACGGTTTCGTCGGCCAGCGCCTGCAGGGTTGCGGACA
>CAYOEQ010000022.1:0-23368 GCA_964402775.1 uncultured Enterobacteriaceae bacterium | reverse complement strand
CATCCTGTCGTTCAGCGGGTGCAGTTCTTCGCGGCTGAAGCGATACACCGTATCGTAAATCTGCTGATATTCATCTGCGAAGCCGTAAGAAGACAATTTAATCATGACTGATTATCTTTGAGCATTCCCAATTCTTAATTCCTAATTCTTGATTATATTATCAGCGGCCAGCTCCGCGATCCGTTCCGCACTGAACCCCCAGTCAAGCAACACCTCTTCCGTGTGTTCTCCGGGTTGCGGCGGTGGCGATTGTATCTCCGCACAGGTACGGCTGAAACGGGGCGCCGGCGCTGGTTGCGTGATGCCGTCGACATTTATGTAGGCATTCCTTGCCTGCGCGTGAGGGTGTTGTGCCGCTTCCGTCAAGGAGAGCACCGGCGCGAAACATGCGTCACTGCCGGCAAATATTTCACACCATTCATCCCGGGTTTTAGTCAGGAATTTTTGCTGGAGCAGTTCCGAAAATTCCCGCCATCGTTCCCGGTTGAACTGTTGCGCGAGCAAGTCCTCGTCGGTTATATCGAGCTTGTCCAGCAATTCCCGGTAAAACCGCCCCTCTATGGGCGCGACGACCACGTATTGATTATCCCTGGTCCGGTAGGTGTTCACGAAATGGGCGCCGCCGTCAAGGACGTTACTGCCCCGCTGTTCTTTCCAGAGCCCGGCAGCGATCAGCCCGTAAAATACCGTCATCATGGAGGCGGCGCCGTCGACCATGGCTGCATCCACAACCTGCCCCTTACCCGATTTTGACGTCTCCAGCATGGCGGCCAACAGGCCCATCGCCAGGTACAGGGCGCCGCCGCCGAAATCGCCAATGAGGTTCAGGGGATAGGCGGGGGCTTCATCCTGTTTGCCGATACAACCCAGGACCCCGGCGATGCCGATATAGTTGGGATCGTGCCCCGCGCTGGTCGCCAGGGGGCCTTCCTGCCCCCAGCCGGTCATCCGGCCGTAGACCAGTCTTTCATTCCGTTGCATGCATTCAGCGGGCCCCAGCCCCAGACGTTCCATGACCCCGGGCCGGAAACCCTCGAACAGCGCGTCCGCGCCTGCGCACATATCCAGGACGACGTCCCTGCCCTGCGCTTTTTTCAGGTCAACCGCTGCGGATCGCCTGCTCCTGTTCATCAGCTTGTATTTATCGGGCATGGGGACACCCAGGTCCACCGGGCCAGGGCGCACCACCCGTACAATTTCCGCGCCCATATCCGCCAGCAGCATGCCGGTCAACTGGGTCGGTCCGACACCTGCTATTTCAATCAGCTTATAGCCGGACAACGGCCCTTTGGCATTGCTTGCAGACATGGGACCAGCTACCAGTAACGCAACAGGAAGGCGCCGACGGCAACCGGCTCATCCCGTCCGGCGCCGTTGAAAGTAACGTCGTAACAGACGGTGATGGCCTTATCCTTTTTCACCACACTGGCGATGCGTGTGGTTGCGGTTAACCTGGTCCCGGCCACAACCGGCGCCAGCAGGCGAAACTTGTCCGTGCCGTAAAACAGGGCATTGATGTTGCCGTACTCGAATGACTGGAAGAACAGGGTGGGATACAGGGCAGGCAGCAGAAATAACGGCGCGATGACTCCACCGAACTGCTCTTTGCAGCGTTCCTCGTCCCAGTGGACCCATTCCCTGTTATCTATGGCCCTGCAAAACGCCTGTATCCTGTCCTTGTCGATCTCGAACGGATCGGAGGTGGCGATGACTTTCCCTTCACGCTCCATAAACCATTGAATATCATTGATTATCGTTTTTTCCGGCAAGATTGCTGTCATTTAATGTAGTTTACGGATTGAGGTGATTTTAGCCGCCTTCAGTATAATGTCCGGTCGGAATTTATTCGCTATACTAATTCTAACACTACACAACATTCAGAAAATGGCCAAGACTGCACAACACAAGTCAAATAATACCGCATACACGGAAGAGGAACTGAACGCGATTGAGGCGGCCATCCTGGAGCGTATAGAGGCCGGCGAGATCTTTGAGGACATGGATGATCTCTCGCCCAAATTCAGGGCCATATTGAAGATGACGGCCGACCTGGCCGCAGTGAGCGAAGTGTCCGTGCTGACCTGGGCGTACACGGCTTATCGCACCGCGCCCGACATCGGCGCCAAGATCGCGGTGTGCGCCACCATCCTCGACGAGGTGGGGCACGCCTACCACCAGGGCCTGCTCGCCGAACGCTTCGGCGTCGATATGCACCAGCGGGCCTTTGAAGACGAAATCGACACCATCTGGACCTGGCCGATCATGGAGGTGCCGTTGCGGAATTATATCGAGTTCGTCGTCATGCAGGCGTTGCTGGACCGCGCCGGCCTGCACTGGACCAAGGACATCGAACTGCATTGCAGTTTTGCCCCCTACCGCAGGACCCTGAGAAAGGTCAATTTCGAGGAGGGGTTCCACATGCGCCACGGCGCGTTCTGGACCGAGTTCTACTGGAACCACTCGGACGAGACCCGGGAATGGGTGCAAAAGGCGGTGGACTGGCTGTTCCCGTTCGGGGTGATGTGGTTCGGCAAACCCGACGACCTGCGCAACCGGCCGGACATGCTGAAATATCGGGTGCGCGGCTGGGGCAATGATTTCATGCGTGACAAGTGGCTGCAATCCGCCAGCGCCTTTTGTGACAAGCTGGGGATAAAAATTCCGGCAAAATTCGACCAGGAAAAGAACAAGTGGGTGCTGGATATGCCGTACCCGATGCTGTACGACGCGGACAACTATCAATGGACCTGGGAACAGTGCACCCAGAAGGAATACTGGTCCCACTCCCGCAAGGGCGGGCCGATGCGTCCCGGCGCATATCAACGGTTGCGCCGCGAGGAATGGGGTGAAGCCCTGTGGTAGTCGCCGCAGAAACGGTGCGCGCGGCGGTAGGCCGGGTGCTTGACCCCCATATCAATGTCAACCTCAATGAGATGGGGATGGTAAGTGATATTGCCATCGGGAAAGATGGAGACGTGGAAGTGTCCATCGTCTTCCCCTGCCTGGGCTGTCCTGCATATACCATGTTAAAGGAACAGGTCCGGCGCCAGGTGTCCAGGGTGGACGGTGTCAAGTCCGTCCGGGTGAAGGTCGACTGGGAAGGCCGCTGGGACCGGTCGCAGATGTCGGACCGGGCGAAACAGTACGCCCAACAGCACGGCTATCGCATCTGACCTGCATCATGCCCCCGGACAACGCTGACAGCAACGGTAACATGACGTTCGAAGTATTCGGCCGCGATCAACTTGAGCGGCCCCTGTCGCACATCGGCAGCATCCAGGCGCCCAACCAGGACCTCGCGGTTGCCCGGGCGCGTTTCATGTATTCGGAACGGCAGTGGGTGGAGTTGTGCGTGGCGCCCTCGGAATCGTTCGTTGCCTGCCTGTCTCCGGTCAGGCGCGGCAGCATCGGCATGGCCTGACCACCATGCCGGCCCCATTACAACAGCATGCCAGCGTGAACGGCGCCCACGCGGAACATCCTGAACGGGAAGTCTTGTGTCCCTGGTGCGAATCCGCCAATACCAGCATGGTCAGTCCGTACGGCCCCAGCGTGGCGGAAATGCTGTACAAATGTGAAGACTGCCAGGGCAGTTTCGGCTGGCTGAAATGGGAGCAGCGCCTGCCCGCATAAGGTGGCCCCGGCAGACAGGAAAAAATGCAACTGAATGACAAGGTAAAGCCCCCGCTCCAGGCAGAACTGCTGTGCATCGCCGACAGCAACTGGATACTGGGCCACTGGTACATCAACTGCATGCTGAACGGCCGCGAGCTGACGGATTTTACCTCCATGGCCGGGATCGCCGAAGAGAAACTGGGGCATACGCGGGCGCTGTTCAGGTTTCTGGAAGAATATTTCGATCTTCCCGAGTTCCAGCTTGAGTTCGGCCGTGACGCGGACCGCATTCACAGCCCTGAATTTCTCGACCTGCCTCCGGAAGACTGGGCCGATTTCATCACCTCCCTGTTCCTGGCCGACCTGGCGTTATGGCGATTCTCCGAGACCTTCATGGAAGGTAATTTCGCCCCCGTGGCGAACCTCGCCAGGCGTTTCGGCGAAGAATGCTATTTTCACCAACTCTGTATCGACGGCTGGATGAAAAATTTCTCTGCGACCGAAAAAACCGAAGCGGGCCAGGCTTTGATAAGACGGTTGCCCCGGGCTCTTGAATGGTTCAGCTCCGAACAGCAATCATCTGCCGATTTATTGCTTGAAGAAGGGCTCAGGACCGAGTCCGTCTGGTCGGCAAGGGACAAGTTTTTCAGCGACATAGTCGAAAAATTATCGCCGCATATCGATGTTTCCGATGAAAAGCTTGCCGATGCAGCCAGGCAACCTTTGCCCGGAAAATGGGATGCCCTGCGCCGGCGCCAGGCAGGCAGTAACATACCGGCCCGTCTTTGGGAAAGCGTGATCCCCACCAGCGAAGCCGCACAGATTGCCCGGCGCCCCCTGGCCGTGAGCATAAAGGACAACATAGACCTGTTCCATACGGCAAAGAAGGACGAAACCGAACCGGTGTTTGAAAGAAATTAATTATCCGCTATACGGAGTTTGATTCCCTCAAGTTCATCGGTTACCCGGATCTGGCAGGCAAGACGGCTGTTGCTGCGGCGCCCGGGCACGGCACACAACATGGCCTCTTCCAGGTCTTCCGTTACCGGTAACCTGTCCAGCCAGTCCGCGTCGACATAGGAGTGGCAGGTGCCGCAGGCCGCGGCCCCGCCACATTCCGCCAGCATCCCTTTCAACTGGTGGTTATACGCCCCTTCCATCAGGGAATAGCCTGAATCCACGTCAATTTCATGACGTTTATCATCAGCGTCGATATAACACACTCTGGGCATGCCGGTATGATAAAAGATTTGTACAATGGCGGCTAAGGTCTTTTTTCTATAGTAAACTATGACGTTTAACGGCTGACCGGTATTTTTTCTGAAGTTGATGATAAAGAATGAACGCTGAACACATCTATGAAGCCGGTCTGGGTAAAAATCAGGCCAATTACACCCCGCTGTCGCCCCTGACCTTCATCGAACGGGCGGCATCCGTTTATCCCGATTACACTTCCGTGGTTCATGGAGAGCTGCGCTTCACCTGGGCCGAGACCTATACCCGCTGTAAACGCCTGGCATCTGCGTTGAGCAGGCGGGGTATCGGCAAGAACGACACGGTGTCGGCCATGTTGCCGAACATACCCGCCATGTACGAGGCGCACTTCGGCGTGGGCATGGCCGGCGCCGTATTGAATGCGCTCAATTACCGGTTGGATGCCGACGCCATTGCGTTCATGCTGGACCACGGTGAAGCAAAGGCGATTATTACCGACCGCGAATTCTCCGGCGTCATCAGGGAGGCCATCGCAAAATCAGGCCGGGAACTCATCGTGATTGACGTCGATGACCCTATGTACGACGGAGGCGAGTTGATCGGCGAGATTGACTATGAAGCTTTTCTGCTGGAAGGGGATCCGGATTTCGAATGGAGTTTGCCGGAAGATGAATGGGACGCTATCGCCTTGTGTTACACCTCCGGCACTACCGGTAACCCGAAAGGGGTGGTGACCCACCACCGCGGCGCCTACCTGAACGCGATCTCCAACCTGCTGGTATGGAATACGGCAGCCCACCCCGTTTACCTGTGGACACTGCCCATGTTCCATTGCAACGGCTGGTGTTTCCCCTGGGGCATCGCGTCAGTGATCGGGATTAACGTCTGCCTGCGCGCGGTCAGGGCGGATGACATTTTCTCCCTGATCAGGAAGGAAAAAGTGGACCATCTTTGCGGCGCGCCTATCGTATTGAACCTGTTGGCCAACGCGCCCGCCGAACTGAAGCAGGGCGTAGACCACCAGGTTAAGGTAATGACCGCGGCATCAGCGCCGCCGCCCGCGGTGCTGCAGGCCATGGAAGAGATGAACTTCCCCGTCACTCACGTATACGGCCTCACCGAGGTCTATGGGCCTGCGGTCGTCTGCGCCTGGCGCGAGGAATGGAACGACCTGCCCATAGAGAAGCAGGCCGAAATCAAGGCAAGACAAGGCGTGCGTTACCCGTTGCAGGAGGCCATAATGGTGGCGGACCCCGAGACCCTGGAACCGGTACCCAAAGACGGCGAAACAGTCGGCGAGATATTACACCGCGGCAATATCGTGATGAAAGGCTACCTGAAAAATCCCGCGGCGACGGAGAGCGCCTTCAAGGGAGGCTGGTTTCACAGCGGCGACCTGGCCGTCTGGCATGAGGACGGTTACGCGGAGATCAAGGACCGCTCGAAGGATATTATCATTTCAGGCGGTGAGAACATTTCCAGCATAGAGGTAGAGAACATGCTTTACCGTCATCCGGCTATCATGGAAGCGGCGGTGGTCGCCAGACCTGACGAGAAATGGGGAGAAACCCCCTGTGCCTTCGTAACCCTGAAAGATGGGGAAACGCTGACTGAAACTGAAGTGACTGATTTTTGCCGCGCTAATATGGCCGGGTTTAAAATTCCCAAAACCATCGTCTTCGGGCCGCTGCCGAAGACTTCAACCGGCAAAATCCAGAAATTCATCCTGCGCGACCAGGCCCGGGACATGAGCGGTTAACCGGCATGTTCAGCATCACCAGCAATGAACTGATGGAGATCTTTTCCACGAACAAGAGGGTGGCCGTGGTCGGCCTGTCAAACGACCCGATGCGGCCCAGTTACTTTGCCGGCAAGTACCTGCAGGAGCACGGTTTCGACATCGTGCCCGTCAATCCCAATTACCAGGAGATATTGGGAGAACCCTGTTATCCCGACCTGTTATCCATTCCGGGGAAAGTGGATATTGTCGACCTGTTTCAAAAATCGGACCGGGTCATGCCGTTTGTCCGGCAGGCTATTGAGATCGGCGCACGCGTCGTCTGGATGCAACTCACCATCATCAACGAAGAGGCGGCGGAACTGGCGCGCAACGCAGGCCTGAAAGTGGTCATGGACCGCTGCATGAAGATTGAATACGCCCGCCTGTATGGTGGACTGAACTATGCCGGCGTCAACACCCGGGTCATCTCGGCCAAACGCCCACTGTTTGTTAACCGGTAAGAGGTGAATCATGGCTGATAAAGAATTCGGTATCGAGACGCTTTGCCTCCACGCAGGACAGATACCCGACGCGGTGACCGGTTCCCGTGCGGTGCCGATCTACCAGACCGCGTCCTACGTGTTCGACGACCCCAGTCATGCGGCCAGCCTGTTCGACCTGCAAACCTTCGGCAACGTCTATACGCGCATGATGAACCCGACCACCTCCGTGTTCGAGGAACGCATGGCGGCGCTGGAAAACGGCCGCGCGGCCCTGGCCGTGAGTTCCGGCATGGCCGCGCAGATGGTCGCCCTGCTGACCCTGATGGAAGAGGGAGACGAACTGGTGTCCGCCACGACCCTGTACGGCGGCACCTACTCCCAGTTTGACGTGACCTTCAGAAAGTTCGGGATCAAGGTTGTTTTCGTCGATTCCGACGACCCGGAGAATTTCCGCCGGGCGATTACGGACAGGACCAAGGCCGTCTATGCGGAAACCATCGGCAATCCGCTGAACAATATCCTGGACCTCGAAGCCGTTGCCGCCGTTGCCAACGAGGCAGGGATACCGCTGGTGGTGGACAATACTTTCGCCTCGCCGTATTTATGCCGGCCGCTGGACTTCGGGGCGGATATCGTGACGCACTCCGCGACCAAGTTCATCGGCGGGCACGGCACATCGATTGGCGGCGTACTGGTCGAATCGGGCCGGTTCGACTGGGCCAACGGTAAATTCCCCGGCATGACCGAGCCGTCCAGGGGCTATCACGGCGTGCGCTTCTACGAAACCTTCGGCGATTTCGGTTTCACCATGAAGGCGCGCTGTGAGATCCTGCGCACGCTGGGTCCCAGCCTGAGCCCGTTCAATTCCTTCCTGTTCCTGCAGGGGCTGGAAACCCTGCCGGTGCGCATGGACCGCCATTGCGAAAATGCCCTGAAGGTGGCGCAATATCTTGCCGGGCATGACGCGGTCTCCTGGGTGAAATACGCCGGCCTCGAAGACAACGAATACCATGAACTCGCCAGGAAGTACCTGCCCAAAGGCGCGGGGTCGATCCTGTGTTTCGGTGTCAAGGGCGGTGTTGAAGCCGGGGTCAAGTTCATCGAGAACGCGCAGTTCCTGAGCCACCTGGCCAACGTGGGAGACGCCAAAACCCTGATTATCCACCCGGCCTCAACCACCCATCGCCAACTCTCCGAGAAGGAGCAACTGTCGGCCGGCGTCACCCCCGACATGGTGCGGATATCAGTAGGACTGGAGACCATCGACGACATACTCTGGGACCTGGACCAGGCATTGCAGAAATCCCAGCATTAGCGAATTTTAATCCACAGGTTACACAGATTAACACAGATATTATTCTATTTGGCTGTCCCGTTCGTCATTCCTGCGGATGCAGGAATCCAGTTGGTTAGACAACTCCTTATAATGAATGTTTGCTTACTGGATTCCTGCATCCGCAGGAATGACGAACAGGTGTAATAAGCTTGTATCATCTGTGTTAATCTGTGCAATCTGTGGATAAATTCTATCCATCCATGTAAATGAAAAAATCAAAAACCATCCAGCAGAAAATCGGCGAGGTGCGTGACGCGGCGCTGGATTACCACCGGAACCCGCCCCACGGCAAGCTGACGATCCACTCGACCAAGCCGCTGGCCAACCAGCACGACCTGGCCCTGGCCTATTCACCGGGCGTGGCCGCGGCCTGCGAAGAGATCGTGCGGGAGCCGGCGGAAGCGTCCATGCTCACGACCAAGGGCAACCTTGTCGGGGTCATCAGCAACGGGACTGCCGTACTGGGCCTCGGCCCTATCGGCCCGCTGGCATCCAAACCGGTCATGGAAGGCAAGGCGGTGTTGTTCAAGAAATTCTCGGGCATCGACGTGTTCGACCTGGAAGTGGATGAGACCGACCCGGACAAACTGGTGGACATCATCGCCAGCCTCGAACCTACCTTCGGCGCCATCAACCTGGAGGACATCAAGGCCCCTGAGTGTTTTGTCGTCGAGCGGAAGTTGCAGGAACGGCTGAGCATACCGGTTATCCACGACGATCAGCACGGCACGGCCATCATCGTCGCCGCGGCCATCACCAACGGATTACGGCTGGTGGGCAAGAAAATGGAGGAGATCAAGCTGGTCACCTCGGGAGCCGGGGCCGCTGCCCTGGCCTGCCTGGACCTGCTGGTTGCCATGGGTCTTAATAAAGACAATATCATCGTCACCGATATTGCCGGTGTGGTCTACCGCGGCCGCAGGAAACAGATGGATCCCTTCAAGGCCCGCTACACCCGGAAAACAAGGGCGAGAACACTGGGAGCGGCAATCAAAAATGCGGACGTGTTCCTGGGGCTTTCCGTCGGCAACGTGCTGAAACCGGCCATGCTCAAAAGCATGGCAAACAAGCCCATCATCATGGCCCTGGCAAACCCCGTTCCGGAAATCGCGCCCGAGGTGGCGAAGAAGGCCCGTCCCGACGCCATTATCGCGACCGGGCGGTCTGACCTTCCCAACCAGGTCAATAACGTAATCTGTTTCCCGTACCTGTTTCGCGGCGCCCTCGACGTGGGCGCGACCAGCATCAACGAGGAGATGAAGATCGCCTGCGTCAAGGCCATCGCCGACCTGGCCATGGCGGAATCATCGGAAGTGGTAAGCCGGGCCTACGGCGGGCGCGACCTTACATTCGGTCCCGACTACTTCATCCCCAAACCGTTCGACCCGCGCCTGATCGTGCGCCTGGCGCCGGCCGTTGCCAGGGCCGCCATGGACAGCGGCGTGGCGACCCGGCCTATCGCCGATTTCAAGAGCTACCGCCAGCGGCTGATCCAGTTCGTGTTCCAGACCGGCACCATCATGAACCCGGTGTTCGACCAGGCCGCGCGGGACCCGAAACGCATTGCCTACGCCGAAGGGGAAGAACGCCGCGTGCTCCAGGCCGTACAACAGGTAATAGATGAAGGCCTGGCGCGGCCGTTGCTGGTCGGGCGCACGGAAGTGATCAACCGGCGCATCGGGGAGCTGGGCCTGGCCATGGTCAAGGACAGGGACTTTGAGGTGATCAACCCGGTCAAGGACCGGCGTTGCCTGGAACTGGCCGACCTGTATCACGGCATCAAGGGAAGGTCCGGCATCTCACCGGATGAGGCGCGCCGCATCGTGCGCACCCAGTCCACGGCGCTTGCCGCCCTGCTGCTGATGCACGAGGATGTGGATGCCATGCTGTGCGGCACCATAGGGCCGTTCATCAACCACTTGACGCACGTGCGCGACATCGTAGGCAAACGCGAGGATGTCAGGGATTTATCTTCCGTGACGGTGCTGGTGCTTCCGGAGGGCACGTTTTTCCTCTGTGATTCCCATGTCTTGCCCGTTCCTGAAGTTGACGATATCGTAGCCATGACCCTCCTTGCCGCGGAAGCCGTCCAGCGTTTCGGCATCAAGCCGCGCATCGCCCTGGTCTCCCATTCCAACTTCGGCACCAGGAATAACGCATCTTCCGAAAAAATGCGCACAGCGGCAAAAATCCTGCAGGAGCGCGAACCGCAACTGGTGGTGGAAGGCGAGATGCATGCCGATGCCGCCATATCGGAAGTCATTCGCGCCAATGCATTCCCCGACTCCAAACTGCGCGGCCGCGCCAATACCCTGGTACTGCCCAACATAGACGCGGCCAACATCTCTTACAACCTGTTAAAGATGCTGGGCGGCGGTGTCACGGTAGGACCCTTGCTGGTGGGGGCTGCCCGGCCCGCCCATATCCTGACGAACGCCTCGACCGCGCACGGCATCGTCAATATGTCCGCCCTGGCCGTGGTTGAAGCGCAGAGCCGGGCACAGGCGTAACAGTAAAAAACCGCTTCTTTATCCCCTGTTATTGGCGGGTAAATACGACGGTGTCGGGCTTTTTCCGGACCACAACCGTCCCCGACAGTTTGTCATGCCAGCCCTGCTTTTTCTTGTCGAATGCTATCCAAATAAATCCCAGCCCGAGCGGTAACATTGATAACAGGTAACCGACATACCGGGCGATATACCGCGGAGTGGATGGATGTTCTCCGGTAACGGCATCAACCACCTTGGCGGATATGGCCATTTTGCCCGGGGTTGCTCCCTTGTAAACCCAGAACAGGATTACGAATGCCGCCGGCAGCAGTGAGGAGACAAGAAAATCCAGCAAGAGGTCTGTCGTTGCGATATAGGCAAACCCGAACATGACCGGTGATAAGGGTGTGGTAACAAGCGCAATCAAAAAACCGTCAATGAGGAATGCCCACGCGCGTAACCAGAAACCGGCATACTCAAGGTCATTTCGTTCGTGTAATTCCATGTGTTGTCTCTCAACGCCTGACGAGCATTTTAGCTTAAATCTGTCCCATTTTTCCGTACAATGAATGAATCATGAGTTCCATCGGAATTGATATCGGCGGCACCTTTACCGACGTCGTCGTCATGGGTGATGACGGTTCGGTAAGTACGACCAAATCACCCTCGACGCCGGGACGGCTGCAGGAAGGCCTGCTGGCGGCTCTCGCGGCCGCGGCTGAGAAAGAAAAGATCGATCTTGCGGCACTGCTCGGGCGTATCGACCGGATCGCCCACGGCACTACCGCTGCGACCAACGCCTTTATCGAGCGGCGCGGCGCCAGGGTGGCATTGTTGACCACGCGCGGCTTTGAGGACACCATGATCATGCAGCGGATGATGGGCATGACCGCCGGTCTCAGTCCCTCCGAGTTGACCGATTATTCGAACCGGTGCGTTCCCGACCCGATAGTTCCCCGTTCGCTGATCTTCGGTATCCGCGAGCGTGTCGATTATCGCGGTGACGTGATTGCGCCGCTGGTGGAACAGGACGTGTACGATGCCGCCGCCAGGATCAGGGAGGCCGGGATTGAGGCAGTGGCCGTCTCTTACCTCTGGTCGTTCAAGAATACCGGGCACGAAATGAGAACCAGGGAAATCCTCGCTGAGGAACTGCCCGGCGTTTACCTGTCGTTGTCCCATGAACTGGTGCCGCGCCTTGGAGAGTATGAACGCACGGCAACCACGGTTATCAATGCCTATTTAGGTCCCCTTATACGGAACTACACCGGGGAGCTTAACCGGCGACTGGGCGACAACCGCCTGTTTTTGCTGGATTCCTGCGGTGGGGTTATGACCCCCGACGAAGCGGGCCGGGCGCCTGTGCGGTTATTGCTCTCCGGTCCGTCCGGTGGGGTCACCGCAGCGAAATACATGGGTAATCTGTGCAGCCACGAAAACATCATCTCGTTCGATATGGGGGGCACATCCACGGACGTGGCTGTTATTGCAGCGGGCGAAGCGAGCCTGCGCAGGGAAACCGTGGCGGATAAATACCACCTGTTGCTTCCCATGCTGGACGTGCGCGCCATCGGCGCCGGCGGTGGGTCCGTCGCAGGCGTAGAGGAAGGCGGGTACATATTTGTCGGACCTGAAAGTGCGGGGGCTGAGCCGGGGCCCGCCTGTTATGGCCGTGGTGGAGAACGTCCGACCGTAACCGATGCCGACGTGGTCCTCGGCATTATCGACCCGAACGGGTTTCTTGGCGGTAAACTGGTGCTGGACCGGGAAAAGGCGCGTGAGGCGATCAGGGCTCACGTAGCCGACCCGCTCAGGCTGCCGATTGAGGAGGCTGCCGCCGGCATCAAGCGGATAGTGGACACCCGTATGGCGGATCTGCTCAGGACGGTCACCATTGAGCAAGGCCACGATGCCCGTGAGTTCGTACTGTATGCCTTCGGCGGCGCGGGACCGGCCCATGCGCCGGCCTTTGCCCTGGAAGTGGTACAGGAAGTGATTATCCCTGCCAGCCAATCCGTATTTTGTGCGTATGGCGCGGTTGCCTCCGATATCACGTTGAGCATGGGGCGGGCGGAACCGAAACGTTACGGCAGGGATGGAACGGGCGCGGTTGAGCTTGCCGGCCTTGATGCCATATTCAGGAATCTTGAGGATCAGGCCAATGCATCCCTGGCCCAGCAGAATGTGCCGCCGGAGCAGCGCCGCTTCCGCCGCGTTGTGGAAGTGCGTTTTATCCGCCAGACCAAATCCCTGTCCGTGCCGTTTCCCGGCACGATTGAAGGTCTCGTCGAAAACTTTCTGGATGCCTACGAAAAGCGCTACGGCGCCGAGGCCATACCCGAAAAGGCGGGGTTCGAGTTCGTCACTTACGTGGTTGAGGCAGTCGGCCTGCTGCCCCGGCCGGACTGTGCCCGTTACCCGCCCGCAGGAGAAGACTCTGCCCATGCCCTCAAAGGGAGTCGTCCGGTTTATGATATGGTAAAGCAGGTATTCGTCGATACACCCATATACCGGGGAGAGGCATTGCAGCACGGCAACCGGATTTCCGGACCTGCGATAATAGAATATGAGACTACAACCGTTGCCATTCATTCCGGGCAGGCCGGCACGGTCGACGAATTTCTGGGCATATCCGTCAGGAGAGTGTGATGGCCGATAATAATGATTACGTGCTGGGGCCGGCCGTTGCCGATTGGGACACATTGAAAAAACCGCTCGCAGTGGACCCCATTACCTTCGAGATCATCCGCCACAAACTGGCCGCGATCAACGAGGAACAGGCCCTGGCCCTGAAAGCGGTATCGGTCTCCCCCATCGTCGCCGGCGCCGGTGATTTCAACAATGCCCTGTTCACGGCTGACGGCAGGCTGGCCTCCATGGGCCCCCAGGTGGTGTTCCACTCCGGCGCCATGCCCGTCATTCTCAGGCATGTCATGGAGGATTTTGCCGATGAGGAGTTTGCCGACGGGGACATGTATATCGTCAATGATCCCTACAAGGGCGCAGTACACCACCCCGACGTGAGCATCATGGCGCCGCTGTTCTTCGAAGGCCGCCTGGTTGCCTGGGCCGGGGTGACCGCGCACCAGGTGGACATGGGCGGCATGGCCGTCGGTTCCGTGTCGGTGCGGGCTACGGAAAAACAGCAGGAAGGCCTGATGATGCCACCCATGCGCATCGTGGAAAAAGGCAAATTACGCAAGGACGTCTGGCGCATGATCATGAACATGACCCGCCAGCCGCAGATGGTCGGCCTGGACCTCAGCGGTTTCATCGCCTCCAACGTGGTGGCCCGTGACCGGCTGACCGAACTCATGGAGCAGTACGGCGCGGACACCGTCCTGACCGTGATGGAAGAACTGATCCGCTATTCGGAACGGAAAACCCGGGAACACATGCAGGCCTTGCCGGACGGCGAGGTGCGGACCTGCGGCTACCTTGACCACGACGGCAGGGAGAACAGGGTTTACCGCACCGACGTCAGGATCATCAAGGAGGGTGACCGGTTGACCATAGACATGTCCGCATCGTCGCCGCAGGCATCCGGTTACATCAACTGCACCGAGGGTTGCCTGGTCGGCGCCGTGTTCGGCGGTGTGGCGCCCCTGCTGGGATCGGGCGTGCCCTGGAACCAGGGAATACTGAACAGTATCGAAGTCATCGCGCCAAAGGGCCTGATCTGCAATGCCGTGGCGCCGGCGGCCACCGGCGCAGCAACCATCGGCCAGGGCTGGATCATTACCCTGACGACCGCCCACGCCATCTCGAAGTTACTGGCTCTATCCGAGCAGAGCCGCAAACACTCCCAGGGCGTTACCCACGGCACCATGGCGGCGTTGTTTACCGGCGATACCAACCAGCACGGCGAGCCTTTCGGCAACCAGTTGATCGACGCTCAAATCGGCGGCGGCGGCGCCAACCCGTTCGCCGACGGCCTGGACCAGACCGGTTGTTTCGTATCGCCCAGGCCGCATATCCCGAATATCGAATACAATGAAATCCACAGCCCCATGCTGTTCCTTTACCGTTCCTTCTTCCCGGACACGGGCGGAGACGGCGAACAGCGCGGCGGGCGCGCGGCCGGCACTGCCTGGACACCCCACGGCGTGGAGCGCCTGCGCTGTTCCCTCACCTCCCACGGCGTGGAAGTGCCTATTTCTTACGGCCAGTTCGGCGGTTTCCCGGGGGTGTGCAGCAGTGCCATGATCATCCATGAATCGGACGTAAAGGATAAATTTGCTCAAGGTGAACTGCCGCTGGAGTTGGAAGATGTCCGTGCACCCATAGATCTTGATGAACTGGGTGGCCGGGCACAGGTGCTTGAAGCCAAGCAGGACGAATTACCGCTGTTCCCCGGCGATATCGTGCAATACACCTGGCAGGGCGGCGGCGGTTACGGCGACCCGCTGCAACGGGCGCCGGATGCGGTGGCAGCCGACGTGGCGTCCGGCTACGTCTCGGCGCGGCGGGCGCTGGACGTTTACGGTGTCGTCCCCGGCGAGGCCCCGGCAACAACGGAGGAGCGGCGCAAGCACATGCGCGCGCAACGACTGGCAAACGCCAACCAGCCCTCCCGGGGATCCGGCAACGGTCTCGAAAGAGGCGCAGCGCTGTCCCGCTTCGGCGCCGGCCTGGTCCTGGCGCAGACTCTACAGGAAGAACTGCAGTTCGAATGCGAATGCGGCCACGTATTCTGCAGCGCTGGAGATAACTGGAAAGACCATGCCGCCTGTCACAGCCTGCGCGAAGAGGAACTGCCGCCCGGGATAAAACTGCACGAAATCATGGAACTGGTGGGTTACTTGTGCCCAACCTGCGGCCGGCAACATTCACTCGACGTAAAAGAGCGCGGCGCCGCCCCGTTACATGATTTGAAGATCACCCGCTGGACAGTGGTATCGTAACCAAGGGGTCAGAGCAATTGCTCTGACCCCAAATATCCGGTAAATACAATCCTTAGAAATATGCACTCCCAACCTCGTTTCAAATTCTTCTTCGGTTCCAGCGTCATGCTGGCCTGCTTCGTCGGCATGATCGGCAATACCGGAGTGATCCTGTTTGCCGGAACGGGGGTGCTGATCACGCCCCTGAGCGAGGAGTTCGGCTGGAGCCGGGGCGACATATCCCTGGGCCTGACCTACCTCACAATCGGCATCGCCCTGGGGGTGCTGCTGACCGGCAGGTTGATAGACCGCTACGGCGCCCGGCGGGTGGTCTGCACATCCATTGTCCTGTCTATCCTGGTCATCCTGTCGGGGCCGTTGTACGTCACGACCCTGCCTTTGTTCTACACCATGATGGCGCTCGCCGCGGTGGTCGGCGCGCCGACAAACACGATCGGCTATGCGCGCGTTATTTCCAACTGGTTCGATAAACGCCGGGGACTGTTCATCGGCATCAATTCAGCCGGGATTGGGCTGGGCTTTACCTTCGCGCCCCAGATTTGCAACTGGGCCGCGGGAATCGGCGGGTGGCGCGCCGGGTATTTCAGCCTGGGCCTGATTCTGCTGATCGTCATACTCCCCATGGTCTACCTGTTCCTCATCGACAAACCGGAAGACGTGGGCTTATTGCCGGACGGCGCAGAAAAAAGCGCAACAGGCAACCAGGGAACTGCAGAAACCAGTACTGACCTGTCCCTGGGTGAGGCGCTGAGGACTCATGTGTTCTGGCTCATGATAATCATCATGTCATGTGCCGCCTTCTCGCTGAACGGAATCTTCAGCCAGTTGGCGGTGCTGGTGACCGACCGGGGTATAGATCTGACCACTGCCGCTCTTGTCGTTTCGACCATGGGCGCCAGTATGGCCGTCGCCCGTATCGCTGTCGGTTATATTATCGACAAACTGTTTGCGCCCAAGGTGGCGTTCGTGGTCTTTCTCACGGTACTGATTGGAGTAGCGTTATTGATCTACGGGGATCACCTCGCGCTTTACTTCATTGCCGCCGTCCTGCTGGGATTTGGCATTGGAACGGAGTCCGACCTGATGGTGTACCTGACCAGCCGCTATTTCGGCGTACGCCATTTCGGGACGATCTTTTCCTGGGTCTTTATCGCCCACATGACCGGCACCAGCCTGGGACCTTATATCATGGGCCGGTCCTTCGATATCCACGGCAACTATATCCCCATACTCCAGGTATGCCTGGGGCTGCTGGCGCTGGCCACCGTCCTGTTTATGCTTTTAGGGAGATACGACCAGTTTACCGGCAGGAAAACACTACGTTAAATTACCAGCCTTCCTTGCATATTTAATTTATGACGCATATGATTATGTATGGTTGTCAGTCTTAGTCACTGATTAGGGCTAAATCAACAAGTTAGATGCTGTTTCTTATAAAACACTGAGGTCAATCGAAGGTTATATTATGAAGGGCGCAAAAACCATCATGGAATCAGATAGCAAGCGTATCCAGGACACACTGAGTGAAGCTGAAATTTTGCAGCTTCTTGAAGGTTTGGCACGGCAATATGAGGAAGTTATACAGCTTTCTGATTTTGCCAATTATATTGGTCCTTCACAAGATAACTATCCAAGATACTCATGGGATAACCCTAACGGGCTCGTAATAACAGGAAGTTCAAATGCCAGCCTGGTCTGAACTTCTTGACGAATTTAATACTATTGAGCCGCCAGAAAGGGGCCCCTTTTTAGCTGAAAAATCCCTCAATTTCACAGCCAGGATTGCAGAACGTTATCAACGTAACGTCCTGTATTACGCATCCAGTTTTCTCCAAAAACCACAAGTTCCCGGTCTTTTTACTTTGATCAATATGGAAGATATTAACGGTTTCATGGCAGGCGTACATGGTCATGACTTCAATAAGGGACTCCTCCTAATCTTACATACACCAGGCGGAATGGCCGAAGCCGCACAAACTATTGTAGATTACCTTCGAAGCAAGTTTACTGCCATAGATATAGTTATCCCCACTTATGCAATGTCGGCAGGCACTATGATCGCTTTGGGATGTGACCGGATCATCATGGGTCGGCAAAGTCAGCTTGGGCCAACCGACCCGCAGCTCATCGTCGGGAACAGGCCGTTTTCTGCACATTCAATCGTCGATCAGTTCGAAGAAGCGAAAACAAACATCGCCAGTAATCCAGTATTAGCCCACGCTTGGGCTCCTGTACTGAGTTCCTTCGGGCCGGCACTACTTCAAGAAGCCAGAAAGGCTATTTCATACGGACAAAGCCTTGTACAGAATTGGTTACAAGGATACATGTTTGCAGATTCCCAAAATCCCTCAGCATTAGCAGAGAGAGTCGCTGAATACTTTGGCAGCGATATACATGGTAGTCATGGAAAGAGGATTGATCGCGAAGAGGCAAAACTTCATCATCTAAAGATCATTGACTTGGAAGACGATCAGGATTTACAGGAAGAAATTCTTTCTTTGTACCATCTATCCACGATTGCCTTCGAACAAGGCCCGGCAACGAAAACTGTTTTGAGCAGCAATGGCCGAATGTGGGTTAAGAATATGCAACTGGAAGTTGTTGCCCAAAATTCAAATTAGATTCCTTATTGAGTTCATTTTTTCTCCCGCAACCCTGTTTCTTCAAGCCTGGGTAGCACCTCATCACGGAAATAAGGAAACTCTCCCACAAAGTCCACGAATGACAGGGTGGCCCCAGCGCAACCTATTTCATAGAGCCTTTCGAGTTCCTCCACCACCTTGTCCGGCGTCCCGACCAGGGGCAGGCCGCCATGGCCGCCGGCCATTCTCTCGCGTAACATCTTGATCACATCCTTGGGAAAGGATTCCGCATTGGCGAACATCAGTTCGATGACGCGGTCCACTGCGCTCCAGTCGGCGTTGTCGCGGGCGTACCAGTCATGGAATTCGTCCGCCTCTTTTTGCGTGGGCCGGCAGACAACGTAGGTCAGGGCGAAAACGCCGACTTCGCGGCCCAGCGCCCCGGCCTGTTGTTTCAGGTCGTGGATGTCTTTCCTTGATTTTTCGTGCTCGATCACCGGTGTGAACAGGTAGTTCGCATTGCGGGTGGCAAACGCCTTGCCTTCTTTCGAACCGCCGGCATTGAACACGGGAACAGTGCCGTTCACCGGCTTGGGAAAACTGTGCACTCCCTTCAGCCGGTAGAACTCGCCGTCCCAGTCGAAATCGCCGTCGCCTTCCGACCAGCATTTCCTGACGATGTCGTACCACTCCTGTCCCAGGCGGTAGCGCGTCTCGTGATCACCCGGAAGCTTAAACCCCAGGGCTTCGTACTCGGGTTTGTTCCAGCCGCAGACGATATTGACGCCGGCCCGGCCGTGGCCGATCCGGTCCAGGGTAGCCAGTTGCTTGGCGGCGATGACGGGGTTGTGGAACCCGGTGTGGGTCGTGGCGAAGATCGTGATGTTCTTCGTCTGCGCCAGCAGGCCCGCGGCCCAGGTCAGGGTCTCCAGCACGTTGTGCTGAAAATTGGTGTCGCCGCCGTAACCGATCCAGCGGGCGATGGGCAACTGGAACTCCAGGCCCGCCTCGTCGCTGAGTTGCGCCTGCTTCAGGTTGTTGTCCCAGGAACTGTCCCAGCGTTCCTCTATCTTCGTCATGGCCTGCCCGCTGGAGCAGTTCGCGGAGAAAATCCCCAGTTTCAGCTTGTTTTTGCTGTTAAGCAGGGCAGACATGAAACCGTACCTGAATACAGCGTTACTAAACCAGGTTCGGGAATGAGGTAATTCCGTTTACTGGATGATTTGGATAACTCATCCAGCGTTACCACAACCGATTGACGCCGTACTTATCGAACACCGCATCGATCGATACAACTGCCAGTTCGCGCGCCAGGGCCTGGGCGATGAGCATCCGGTCGAAGGGATCGCGATGAGGCCCGGGCAAACGCCCGGCGTATTCAGCATCAGCGACACTGATTGCCAATTCCACGAAGCCCTGACCGGCAATATGGCCGGCCACATCGACCGCCACAGCCTCGCTGCCCGGCAGTCTGCCGATCCGGAATTTGGTGGCAATTTCCCAGGCGGATACTGCGCTGACTATAATGTCATTTGCTTCATCCACGATCATACTATGTGCCTTTCGGGAAAGCCGTTTACTATCAGCAAGCCACCACAGAAATGTATGGGTATCCAGTAGCGCTCGCACCGTTACCTGCCTTCCCAGGCCGTCAGTTCTTCCTCCGGCAGCGGGTCGAAGAAGTTATCGGGAATGACGACCTTTCCCTTGAGAATATCGGCCTGACGCTTGCTCCGGGACTTACAGCCAACCAGACGCGCAACGGGCTCACCCCGACGAGCAATGACGACATCCTCGCCTGCTTCAACCCGCGCCAACAATCGGGAAAGCTGGGTCTTGGCTTGATGAACATTAACGACAAACATGACGCTCCACCTCGGCTGTAACTAATCTAGCTAATAAAGTAGCCTAAATTTGGAATAAATTCAAGGTAGATTGGGCCAGGTTGCACAGTTTTCCTGGCGTAACCAGAGGTGTCCCGATGCTGATTTGATCGTGCGACTATGTAAGCACCAATAATTCCACCCCCTCTTCCACCATGTCGCCTGCATGATAGTGCAACGACTGCACCGTGCCGTCATGGGGCGCAACAATGGTGTGTTCTATCTTCATGGCCTCCAGTACCAGCAGCGCATCGCCTTTCTTCACCTGTTGTCCCTCGCTCGTCATGACTTCAATGACCGTGCCGGGCATGGGGGAAATGAGGTTGCCGCCGGCTTCCTCTTCTGCGGCATGGCCGCCATCCGATAACTGTTTCAACCGGCAGGTATTTCCCGAGTCAAAGATTACCAGGTGGTCATGGTCTTCGGCCACGTCGATACGCCGGTGCCTCCCGTCCAGTATTGCCGCCAATCTGCCGTCCGCTTCGAGCCGGCCGGCTGCGTGCATGACCTGTGCGCCGGTCCGGATGACGTAATCCGGCTCCGAATGCCCGCGCCTGTTGCCTGCAACGGCTATTCCCACTTCATGTTCTTCGATGCCGTCGTGGAAACTGAAATGTTCTTCCTCCACCAAGTTGGGCCGCCAGTTGTCGGTTGCCCACCAGGGAGACGCCGGGTCGGCTGAAGACGCTGCTGCCCGCCTGGCAAGGGATGCGCGCCGGAGGACCTGGTAAAGGACGGCAAGACAAAGGATATCAGGGGGAACAGCTTCCCTGTCCCGAAAAAGATCAGCCTGGTGACGTTCGATAAAACCGGTATCGAAATCCGCCGCCTGGAACGCCTTATGGGAGATTACCGCTGCGAGAAAGTCAACATTGGTCGTTACCCCGGCTACCTGTGTCTCACCCAGGGCCTGGAGCATACGATGCAAACAACTTTTGCGGTCGTCGCCCCGTACGATCAGTTTGGCGATCAGCGGATCATAATGGACGGAAATGGAATCACCTTGCCGCACTCCGGTATCCACCCGCACATCGGATGTTTCAGCCGGAAAGCGCAGGTGGCTCAAGCTGCCGGTGGACGGCAGGAAACCGTTATCCGGGTCCTCCGCATAGATACGCGCCTCCAGCGCATGGCCGTCGATGACAAGTTGATCCTGGCTTGCAGGCAGCCTCTCGCCGGCGGCGACCCGCAACTGCCATTCGACCAGGTCCTGCCCCGTGACCAGTTCGGTCACCGGGTGTTCGACCTGAAGACGGGTGTTCATTTCCATGAAATAAAACGCGCCGTCCGAAGCGGCAATGAACTCGACCGTGCCTGCGCCGGTGTAATCAATGGCCCTGGCGGCGCTGATAGCGGCATTACCCATCTCATTGCGGGTTTCATCCGTCATGCCGGGCGCCGGGGCCTCTTCCAGCACTTTCTGGTGGCGCCGCTGTATCGAGCAGTCCCGTTCAAACAGGTGTACTGCATTGCCATGTTGATCGCAGAAGATCTGGATCTCGATATGCCGGGGCTGTTCCAGGTATTTTTCCAGCAGCATCTTCTCGTCATTGAACGCGCCCAGCGCTTCCCGCTTTGCCGAACGCAGGGCTTCGCTGAATTCTGCCGCGCTGTTCACTACCCGCATGCCCCTGCCGCCACCGCCCGCCGATGCCTTGAGCATGACCGGGAAACCGGTTTTTTCCGCTTCGTCCAGGAGGAACATTTCGTCCTGGTTGTCGCCGTGGTAACCGGGGACAAGGGGGATGCCGGCCTGCTGCATGATGGTTTTGGCTGCGCTTTTGGATCCCATGGCCTCGATTGCCCGGGGAGACGGGCCGATGAAGGTGATGCCGGCGGTCCCGCAGGCCTCGGCAAAGCCGGCATTCTCCGAGAGGAACCCGTAGCCTGGATGGATCGCCTCCGCGCCGGTGCGTTCAGCCGCGCTGACCAGTTTTTCCACTGCCAGGTAACTGTCCCGGGCCGGCGCCGGACCGATGGCGACGGCTTCATCGGCCAGCCTCACATGGCGCGCATTGACGTCCGCCTCGGAATAGACCGCGACCGACCTGATGCCCAGCCGCGTTGCCGTGTGGATAATGCGGCAGGCTATCTCGCCGCGGTTAGCGATTAAAATTTTATTAAACAACGGTCACTTCAACCACGCCGGCTTGCGCTTTTCCAGGAAGGCGGACAAACCCTCCTTGCCTTCCTCGGATGCGCGTATGTCGGCGATGCCCTCACTGGTCTGTTGCAGGAGTTCCGGGGTTATCGGCCTGCCCGCCACGTCAAACACCAGTTGTTTCGCCGCTCTCACTGCTTCGGAGCTGTTGGACAGTATCAGATCGGCGGTTTTTTCCAAAGCCTCATCCAGTTCGGATTCATCCATGACCTCGGAGACCAGGCCCAGTTCCCTGGCCTGTACGGCGCTGAAGCGTTCCGCCGTCTGGAAATAGCGGCGCGCCTGTTTCTCCCCTATCGCGCGTATCACATACGGGCTGATGGTGGCCGGGATCAGGCCGAGTTTTACTTCACTGAAGGCAAACAAGGCATTGTCCGCGGCCAGGGCAATATCGCAGCACGCCACCAGGCCGCACCCGCCGCCCATTGCCGCGCCCTGCACCCTGGCAATGGTCGGCACGGGGAGGAAGTTAAGCTTATGGAGCAATTCCGCCAGGGCATTCGCATCGCGCACGTTCTCTGCCCGTGTGTACCCGGCCATGCGTTTCATCCAGTCCAGGTCCGCGCCGGCGGAGAAATTTTTGCCGTTGGAGCGCAAAATCATCAGCTTACAATCTTCGTCCCGGCGGATTTCGTCCAGGACGTTGCTCAGTTCCGCTATAAAATCCTCGTTAAAGGCATTGTGTTTATCCGGACGGTTCAGGGTAATCGTGGTTACGCCCCGATGATCGGCGCTACAGGTGATATATGTGTATGTCATAAGGTTTCGAGTATTGTTGCCGGACCGATTACATGCGGAATAACCCGAAGCGGGTGTCTTCCAACGGTGCATTCAGAGCGGCGGAGATACCCAGTCCCAGAACCCGCCGGGTGTCCCGCGGCGCGATGATACCGTCGTCCCACAACCGGGCGCTGGCGTAATAAGGATGCCCCTGGGTTTCGTATTGCTGCCGAATTGTTG
>CAYOEQ010000021.1:0-23561 GCA_964402775.1 uncultured Enterobacteriaceae bacterium | reverse complement strand
GGCGGTGGGTGTTGTTGGGCAGAAGCACGACAAGGCGGCGTATCTTCTCGGGTGTATCGCCGGGGGCGGTTTCGGCCTCTGCCGGCGAGGCGGCTGCGCCGCTATCGATGTAGGACTCGACGTCCGGGGCCTGGTCGGGGTTGGGGCGTCTCAGGCTGAAGCGTGTTTCAGACATTGGGCGACTCCTTGCTGCGGTTTCGCGTTTCTGGTTGTTTGCCGGGCCGGGCTGCCGCAGTTCGCCAAGTGTTGATTACTGGAGGGCGATGTCCTGCAGCTCTTCGATGAGGGCGGCGATTTCCTGGGCGGCGGGGCTGCGCGGCGCGTATTCCTGGATGCTCTGGGCCTGGAGCATGGATTCGGCAAAGGCCACTCGCTGCGTGATTTCGGTTTTGAGGGCAGGCAGGGGCAGGTCGAGCATGCGCATTTCCCGCCCCAGGATGGTGCCGGCGATTTTGCGGGAGATGACGAAGCGGGCGCGCAGGTCGGGGCGGTAGATGCGCGCTTCTTCCACCTGTCCGACGGTGCGGTCGGACGCCCAGGCGGAGAGGGCGGAGGGTTCGATTGGTATGATGACGAGGTCGGCGGCGATCAGACAGGAGCGGGTGATGGCGTCGTCGCGGGGCGTTCCGTCGATGACGATCCAGTCGTAGAAGTCTTTTTGGCGGTCCACCTCTTTGTGCAGGTTTTTGCGGGGCACGGCGAAGACGGAGAAGGGTTGATCTTCGCGCAGGGAGGACCAGGCGTTGGCGGACGCCTGCTGGTCGGCGTCGATGAGCAGGACGCGAGCGCCGGCGAGGGCGAGGCCGTAGGCGACGTTGAGGGAGAGGGTGGTTTTGCCCGTGCCGCCTTTCTGATTGAGGAATGCCAGCACCGTCATTGGCGAATGCTCCCGTGGATGTCAATGTTATCATTGTAGCAGTTATGGACATCTCTGCAAATGCACAGATGTAGATGGGGGGGGGTGTATTTTTGTGGATGGTTTGTGATGGTTTTATTGGCTACACGAAGGGGATGGGGCTGAAGGGTTGTTTTTTGCGCTGGGCGTCGCTGGCTGCCGTTTCCGGCATTGTATGTATGTGCATATGGCAATTCGCGCATATGCACATGGGGGGCGTGTGTCCTGGACCTGCGGCCAGGTTCGGTTGATCCGCGAAGTCACGCGAAGAACTGCGCTGGCGGTCTATCCCCGCGTGTGCGGGGGCCGCGGCGACAGATCGCTACGAGGCGTTTGGGCGCTGGGAGCGCTTAGCGAGCTTCTTTTCGACGTTGCGTCCTAGCTAGAAGGGGATGTCCTCTTCGGCGCCGGCGGCGGTTCCTGCGGGCGCGTTGGCGTAGCCGTTGTTCGGCACCATCTGGGCGGCCCCGGCCCGGCTTGTGAGGAAGCGGACATTGCCATTCTGATCGGTCCCCTTTCAGCGCTCTCTCTGTTGAGCCGTTGAATGGAGCGACGAACCCTGGAATCACGGGCGCGAACAGTACCATTTCTTTCAGTGCTCTCTCTTCTGAGCCATTGAATGGAGCGTCCCCGGCGACGTGGACGGCCTCGAGGCGGCGGCCGT
Source organism: uncultured Enterobacteriaceae bacterium (assembly GCA_964402775.1). Classification (GTDB taxonomy): domain Bacteria; phylum Pseudomonadota; class Gammaproteobacteria; order Eutrophobiales; family Eutrophobiaceae; genus JAAXHV01. The sequence continues at coordinate 22,002 of CAYOEQ010000021.1, read as the reverse complement.
CTTTCAGTGCTCTCTCTTCTGAGCCGTTGAATGGAGCCTGCAAATGCACAGATGTAGATGGGGGCGGTGTATTTTATTTCAGTGCTCTCTCTTCTGAGCCGTTGAATGGATCTGGCTGACCTATTCTTCCAATTTAACGCAGGCAAACTTTCAGTGCTCTCTCTATTGAGCCGTTGAATTGAACACATCTCCTGCCGGTGTTTGCGTTCGACTGTAATACGCTTTCAGTGCTCTCTCTGTTGAGCCGTTGAATGGAACTTGTCGATCCGCTTGCCTGTTCTATAGCCTGTTCACCCGGCGCCCGCACAACCGATCCCGCCCTCAAAGGGCGCCGAACCGAATTAGTGTGTTGGCTCGGAACTCCCCCTTAGCGATGTTTCCCCCGGCGCCTTTGGCCGGGAATAGGGGTCCCCACTCCTTCAGCGCGCCGCCCGCGTTCGCAGGCCCTGCAGAAACTCCCGCTGTGTCTGTTCGGCCCGGTCTATCGCCTGGATCGCGTCTTGAAACTGGTGATCCAGCCGTGTGCAAACCGTCTCCGCTTTGCGCTTGTCAGCGTCCGTTTCCGCCGCCTCGCGCACGCCGTCCTTGAGCGCCCTGAACACGTGATTCGTGTACATTCTCAGGTCAAAACAGTGCTGCTTCCCCGTCTCGATCCGGATCGTAATCAAACTGTCCATAGCTGTCACCGCAACAGCCGACGTATGCCCCGATACGCCGTCCGGCGCGCCCGTCTCTTGGCGTAGGCCCCAGGCCCGCGCCCCGCCGCCTTTGCATCCCCGTACAGCCCCAACAGTCGAAATAGCCACCTCAGCATGATCTCCCCCTTTCACGTCAATCCGCTTGCCTGTTCTATGCCCCTATAGCTTTCAGTGCTCTCTCTGTTGAGCCGTTGAATTGAACTTGGTGGCGAGGTCGTGTATTGTGCCGGCGATGCCGTCTTTCAGTGCTCTCTCTGTTGAGCCGTTGAATTGAACGAGGCAGCGACTTCGGGCGCATCGGGACCGCGTTCATCTTTCAGTGCTCTCTCTGTTGAGCCGTTGAATTGAACGTTTCTGGTACGCCTTGCGCACACTTCGATTCCATGCCTTTCAGTGCTCTCTCTGTTGAGCCGTTGAATTGAACGACTTCTTTTGATCCGCTCCGGGCGCCCAAAAAGACCTTTCAGTGCTCTCTCTGTTGAGCCGTTGAATTGAACGTGCGGTCCGCCTGCAGACGCACCTCCGCGTAACCGGCCTTTCAGTGCTCTCTCTGTTGAGCCGTTGAATTGAACACTCCTGGATCGAGGCTTGCATGCCGACGTGCTGCGTCTTTCAGTGCTCTCTCTGTTGAGCCGTTGAATTGAACAGGACCAGTACCTGGCCGATCCCCTATCCGAATCGCTCTTTCAGTGCTCTCTCTGTTGAGCCGTTGAATTGAACGACGTACGTTTCGTCAATCATCCACTCGAGCTGCAATCCTTTCAGTGCTCTCTCTGTTGAGCCGTTGAATTGAACAGATCCTTCTCCATTTCAGACTCTCCTTTCATAGCCCTTTCAGTGCTCTCTCTGTTGAGCCGTTGAATTGAACGCCGCCCAGCTGCGTTCCCTTGCGATCGAAGACAAACTTTCAGTGCTCTCTCTGTTGAGCCGTTGAATTGAACCTGGAGTTTGCGAAGGTGGGCGACGCGAAGTCGGCGCTTTCAGTGCTCTCTCTGTTGAGCCGTTGAATTGAACAGGACGTAACCGGCATTCTGGCGGCTATGTCAAGAACCTTTCAGTGCTCTCTCTGTTGAGCCGTTGAATTGAACGATCTTTCGTTGTATGGTCTTCGTGGCGGAATTTGATTCTTTCAGTGCTCTCTCTGTTGAGCCGTTGAATTGAACTGTCGTGAAGCCACTCGTCGAACGGCGTGATGATGAATTCTTTCAGTGCTCTCTCTGTTGAGCCGTTGAATTGAACCAGAGCCAGGGAGGAAGCCCTGATCAATAGAGACACTTTCAGTGCTCTCTCTGTTGAGCCGTTGAATTGAACTCCCTCCTCTACGCTGATCATCTTGGTGTTGTGCACTTTCAGTGCTCTCTCTGTTGAGCCGTTGAATTGAACGCACCCGCTACGCCAAGAGCCGTCAGAACCTCATCGACCCTTTCAGTGCTCTCTCTGTTGAGCCGTTGAATTGAACTCCCTGATCGACGGGCGCGAGTACGAGATCCAGAACCGCTTTCAGTGCTCTCTCTGTTGAGCCGTTGAATTGAACCGTGCATAACGGCGTCCTGTACGGCGTCGACCGGATCCTTTCAGTGCTCTCTCTGTTGAGCCGTTGAATTGAACCCAATTCCATCTTGTGGCACGTGCGGCGAGCCGACGTCTTTCAGTGCTCTCTCTGTTGAGCCGTTGAATTGAACCCGGGGCCGCCGAAGTTGCTTTTGCCGCCGACGTACTTTCAGTGCTCTCTCTGTTGAGCCGTTGAATTGAACTGCCACACTGTCCATGCTGGCCCAGCGCACGATACCCTTTCAGTGCTCTCTCTGTTGAGCCGTTGAATTGAACCTTATCGCAGCCGAGGAACAGCACCACGCGTCGCTCTTTCAGTGCTCTCTCTGTTGAGCCGTTGAATTGAACCGGAAGCAATCGAACTGGCAGCCCGCGACATGGACCTTTCAGTGCTCTCTCTGTTGAGCCGTTGAATTGAACTATACGACGCCATGATCGGCGTCAACTCCAAGTAGCCTTTCAGTGCTCTCTCTGTTGAGCCGTTGAATTGAACCTGCCGCCCCTGATCCTTGGCGAGTTCGGCATTGACGCTTTCAGTGCTCTCTCTGTTGAGCCGTTGAATTGAACACTTCAGGACAAAATGACCGGAGAGGGCGGCACCACGCTTTCAGTGCTCTCTCTGTTGAGCCGTTGAATTGAACCGGCGCCGATCGGCATCCCCTCTATATGGTGGAGCTTTCAGTGCTCTCTCTGTTGAGCCGTTGAATTGAACAATTACGCCATTGCTATCCCCTCCATCCGTGACGGCCTTTCAGTGCTCTCTCTGTTGAGCCGTTGAATTGAACATTCCGTTAGGCATCTTGTGTGATCTCCGCAATCGTGCACTTTCAGTGCTCTCTCTGTTGAGCCGTTGAATTGAACACTTCCTGACTACTGCGGGCAAGGGTAATCGCCAACGACACTTTCAGTGCTCTCTCTGTTGAGCCGTTGAATTGAACTAGCGGCCCCCGTCCTAACTGCGGCCAACAAGCCCACTTTCAGTGCTCTCTCTGTTGAGCCGTTGAATTGAACTGTGTGCGTGTGCAGGAAGGTGAGGGCCCTTTGGCCCCTTTCAGTGCTCTCTCTGTTGAGCCGTTGAATTGAACCCACAGGCGCGAACCCCGTCATCGAAACTTACCTGCCCTTTCAGTGCTCTCTCTGTTGAGCCGTTGAATTGAACTTGGGTGGAAGGCCTGTTTGCAGCGGCGTGGCGGCCTTTCAGTGCTCTCTCTGTTGAGCCGTTGAATTGAACGCCTCTGCAGCGTCCCCGGCTGCGGCAAGCCACACCCTTTCAGTGCTCTCTCTGTTGAGCCGTTGAATTGAACGTGACCTACGGCCTGGCGACCAACGCCGGCGCGCCGTCCTTTCAGTGCTCTCTCTGTTGAGCCGTTGAATTGAACTCGCCCGAGGCGGCCGGCCGGCTGCGCGAGAGCTCTTTCAGTGCTCTCTCTGTTGAGCCGTTGAATTGAACCCTTTACGACGGCAACCGCAAACACCGCAATCGCCTCTTTCAGTGCTCTCTCTGTTGAGCCGTTGAATTGAACTCAGCTGTCGAAGGAAGCGCAGGATTCGTTCCTGGCCTTTCAGTGCTCTCTCTGTTGAGCCGTTGAATTGAACAACTGCTCAGACACCGGCCGTGAGCGGGAGGAAGTATCTTTCAGTGCTCTCTCTGTTGAGCCGTTGAATTGAACCTTCGGCCAGCGTCATAAAGGCGCCGGCCTCGTTGAACTTTCAGTGCTCTCTCTGTTGAGCCGTTGAATTGAACCAACGTCCCGCGGCTCCACCGTCCACCCGTGCGATCCTTTCAGTGCTCTCTCTGTTGAGCCGTTGAATTGAACGCTGTGGCGCCAGATTCGATGTAGGCCGGGTTTACACTTTCAGTGCTCTCTCTGTTGAGCCGTTGAATTGAACTCGGAGAAGTCGGCAATCGTCCTGTATCCGTCCGTGCTTTCAGTGCTCTCTCTGTTGAGCCGTTGAATTGAACCTGCCGAGGATAACCTACGTCAAGGAGGACGTGTCGGACTTTCAGTGCTCTCTCTGTTGAGCCGTTGAATTGAACAAACAGGTTCCATCTGACCGTGTTTTTTGATCTCTCCACTTTCAGTGCTCTCTCTGTTGAGCCGTTGAATTGAACCTATTACGTGCTGACGGCGTACGCAAACCGGATAGCGCTTTCAGTGCTCTCTCTGTTGAGCCGTTGAATTGAACCAGTACGCGCGCCAGCATGGAAATCACCTCCGACCATCTTTCAGTGCTCTCTCTGTTGAGCCGTTGAATTGAACCGCCCGCGCTTTTCCGGCACTTTAGGTCTAATATGACCTGAAGACACCTTTTGACGCCCCATAGCCCCGCCTATCGCCTCCAATTTCCTGATTCGAATCCGTTCGGAAACCAAACATAAAGGCTCTTCCGCAATTCTCAAACTGCGAAAAAAGCCGCCCGGTTTGCGAAGGCCGTTTTCAGCCGTTTCCCTCTGGTCACATAGCCAGTTCACACGAATACTGCCCCGCCAACGCGACGCGCAGCGCGCCAATTCCTCCGATTTGCGAAACAGCGCGTCGACAACACGCTTACAGCATATCGTTGCAGAAGCGGCGGAACTCACAGTCAACACAGCGACTGCGCTGCTTCGCCGCAACCGCCGGCATCCGTTCCGCCAGAACCATGCTCCGAATTTCCTCCAGCCGCCGCCGGACATCGTTTCGCAATCTCGTGGTGATCGGCACCCGCACTGCCCGCCGCGCCGGAATCAGATAGAGAAACCCGTCCTCGACCGGCAACTGCCACGCCTCCTCCAACAACAGCGCATAGCAGGCCAGCTGCAGTTTGAAATGGCGGCCAGGCTCCCGCCGGCTCAGCTTGTAATCCACCGGAACCAACCGCTCCTCCCCGTCCACGGCATGACGTATCACCAGGTCGATTTGTCCGCTTACACCCAACCGCTCCGACGCAACTGAAACATTGAAATGCCGCTCCCCCTCCGCCAGTCCATACGCGCGCAGCGAACGCCTCCGCTCCCGCTCTTCAGCCCCGTCCTGCGCGCGGATGCCGGCCTCCATTTTGTAGGTGGTGGGGCGCACGCCGGGCAGACAGTAGTGATAGTAGGGGATGCGGGGGCAGTAGGCGTACTGCTTGAGGTCGATTACCTTCAACAGCCACGCGGGATGCTCCGTTGCAGCCCCGTCCGCGGGGGTGGGTTGATTGGACACGGTCAATCCTCCTCCATTCCCTGCTCGACGACCAAGCGCTTGCGCCAGTCCTCCTTGCAGATGGGAAACAGATGGACGCGCGCCGCGGCTTTGCCGATCTTCTGCTCGATTTTCAGCATCATTTCCTCCTGGTGGTTGGCGCTGAGGCGGCCCAGAAACGCGCTGTACTGCACGCGGTCCAGGCCGTAGTCGAGGCAGAAGTCGGCGATCCTGGCGCGCACGCGGTCGTTGGGGATGTCATAGATGAGAAGACAGCGCATCTTTCAGTGATCCTCGCGGGGTTGTCTACCAACTCGACACATAGGGCCTGTAGGCATCGCGCTCGCCGCGCAGGAAGGCGGCCAGATGGCGGGCCTGCATCTGCACGATGTTGCGCAGGGGATGGCGTTTGTCCTCGTAGCGCTCCTGGGCTTCGAGACGGGTGAACACCTTTGCGGCCAGGGATTTGCGGGATTTTTCCGTCAGGCGGCCGCGGCCGTCCAGTTCGATGGCCACGCCGCGGTTGAAGAGCGCCAGGACCGTGCGGTCGACGACTGTCTGGCGAAACTCCTCGACCATGTCGTAGACGAGCGCGGATTTGCCGGGGCGGTCGGTGTGGAGGAAACCGGCGTAGGGATCCAGCCCGGCAAGCACCAGCGCCCGCTCGACCTGGCTATAGAGGATTCCGTAGCCGTAGTTGAGGGCGCTGTTCAATGGGTCGCTGGCGCCCTGGGTGCGGCGTCCGGGCCAGTTCACGTCGGCCAGGAGCAGTTTGCCGATGGCCTGCCAGTATTTCTGTGCGCCGCGTCCTTCGATGGAGAGGATCTGCCCGCGCACGTCGTCCACCGTATAGCTGCGAATCGGACTTTCAAGCGAATCGGCGCGCAGCCGGTCCAGTTCGGCGACGTGATCGAGGAGTTCGTCGGCCAGCAGGCGCACCTCCTTGTGCAGGTCGGGCTGTTTGGCCTTGCGGTATTTCGCCATGTACTTGAGCAGGTTGATCTGGTTGCCCAGTTTGCCTTCGGCCGCAGCCAGGGCGACGTGCAGGCCGCGGCTGTCCTGGCGGGCCTGGAGCTGCGCCCTTCTGGTCTGCACGGTGGCGGCCAGGCCGGCGCTGTAGAGGCTGCCGACCGGTTTGCCGCGGCTGTCCAGGAAGTGGATGGGGACGCCCTGCTCGGCGCAGGCGGCCACGGCGTCGCTGCTGAGGCTGACGCCGCGCCCGGAGATGAGGACGGTCTCCAGGTGCATGAGCGGCGCGTCGCCGCGTTTCTCGCCTTTGCAGGTTACGCGCAGGCGTCCGCTCTTTTTGGCGACAAAGCTGCCGAACTCGTCCACGATCAGGTGTTGAATGACAGGCATTGCGGTTCCTCCATCTAAAGGTTGACCTGGTTGCGACAGCGGCTGTGTGAATTCGTCGTCGATGCGCGGCTGTCAGTTTGCCCGGGCTTCGTTGCGCGGGGCTTCAGCGGATAGCTCGACAATGCCGCAGCCCTTCACCGTGTTCTTTCCGGCCTGCACCTGGGTGGCCCAGAGCAGCCAGGGCAGAAGCGGCCGCCAGTCCGGCGCGGTGTAGGCGGCGCTGCCGATGAATCCGCCCAGCCTCTGTTCCTGGCGCAAACGGCGGGAATAGCCGCTCACGTCCCACCAGCGGGTGTTGTCTTCTACCAGGGTGACGGCGTCGGCATAGGGGTAGAGATCCCGTTTGAGCTCCAACGCGCGCCCGGGTGAGCCGTTGCGCCGGGCGCCGGCGGTCGGCCTGCCACCGCCGAACTGCGCGCTCAGGTCCAGCAGGCGCAGCGCGACATTTTTGAGGAGCTGGAAGGGTTCGGGCGTCCCTATTTTGCCCCGGCGCTTGATCAGCCGCGTGGGGCTTGCGAAGGTGATTTTGAGCCGGTTGCCTTGCGCTTCGAGACGGTCTGCCAGTTGTTCCGCGGCGGCGGCAACGTGCGCGCGGTTCACGGGCGCGGTGACAGCCTCCACCATGCGCTCGCCCGGTTTCATGAGTATCGCCGTTGTCTTTGACAGCGGGTTGGTGGACGTGATCGATTCGATGGTGAAGCGGCCGCGGCGGCCGGCGTCATCTTTGCGGCCGATGCCGACCGCGGCCATGCCTTCTGCGCCGAGGGCGAGGTAGGGCAGGTAGTCGAGGCAGCGCCCGAAGAGGATTACGGTGAAGGCGAACGGTTCGCCGGCTTCGTAGCGGGGGCGCGTGTCGAGCGGCGGGCGGACGGCGTAGGGGCGGCGCAGGTCACCGCCGGCATCCTCCTCCTGCGGCATGGCCAGCAGCTGGCAGACGGGGCAGACGGCCGCGTGCAGGCTGTCTGCGTCTTGCGTACCGGAGGCCCCGGGCCCTTGCGGGCAGAAGGTGCGGCGCAGGACATCGGCAAATGCGCCGCGTACCGCGCTGCCCTTGAAGGGGTGCCAGAGGACCGGCTCCTGGGCGCGGCAGTGGAAGGTGAGGTGGTGGATGGTGAGGGGGACGTATAGCTGCATACAAGGCTCTCTTTGTTGAACAGCGGGGCGAAGCGGGAACAGCGAGATTTCGGCTCGTGTCTGTTCCGGGTTTACCCTTTGTGCTCCTGTGGTGTCGCGCTACAATGATCTGCAGAGGTCATCGTTGCCATGTTTTGAAATGCTGCGAAATGATACGCGCAGGGGCCAAAAGTCCTGTCATGACCGATATCGAGAAAAATCTATCTGCGTATGAAGCAGACGTTGACTTCCCGGATGTCAGCGGCATGGAGCACCTGCAGATGTTTATGACCCGGAGCGCGTTGCACCGGGTGGAAGATCAGCTGACTGCGGAACAGCGGATACGGCTGTCGAATGCAGATAAGCGTTTGCTGCAACGTGCTCATCTGTTCTATCAGGCGATTCAGACGATTGCAGATCTGGCGCGCTGGCGAGAGACCGAAACGGATGTGACACCTGAACATTGGTGGTGGTATCTGGATGTGGTGGCGCAACTGCCGGCCGGCGCCGTGATCGCTGCGTTCGATGTTCTCCCCGTTGAGCCGTGAGTTGAAACGGGAGGGAGTGGCCTGTTCCCGCCCTCTGCTTTCCCTCTCCATCACGGACTACCCGCCCTATCGAACCGCTCGTACAAAGTATATCCCCGGCTACTGCGCGCCATGCGGTAGGGGAGGATGACAGGGCGTAGGATGCGACCGCTAACTTGATTCATCCCCAAACGCTTTCTGGTGTACACATTCGCATGGTCGAAGGTCATTTTTGGACCGCAGTCGTCGAGCAGTTGCAATGTACCTCCCAACTCGAATTTATCCATTGCCCCACCCGTGACAACGGTAAACTTCTCTGGCAGTTCTTCCGCTTCTTCATATCCCAGAAACTGCATAAATCCTCCACGTTTCCCTAAGTAATGAACTTGTGACAGCAGTTGTGGTAAGGGCAGAGAAATTCCTTCACTACTGTTGCCGGACAGCGCAATTTGCACATCTCCACCGAACTGGATGAACTCCCGATATGCAATGGTGCTGCCCATTGGACCTGCCAAGCCAGTCCCACGTTGATCCACTACACCTCGCTTGTGCGGACGTAGAATCTTGATAAAAGTGTTGTTTACCATGATTTGTTGCGGAAGGTTGACCGCAACTTTGAAATCGCGAATCTGAGGGAACCTTTCTCGCCCCTGCCCAACCCCATACACGCGGATTGTGACATCAAGTAGAGACATCTTGATGGAAAAAGGCGTGGGGGTGAGAAGCGATTTACCTCCGCTGGTTGTAGCATTTGCGGGGCGCAGACTGAAAAGAGAGGTTGACGCGAAACGTGCAATGGTCCACATGCTTTTCCGCCTCCCCATGCTATGTGCCAGTTTGAATCGTATAAGGAGAAGTATCTTGAATCAATTCTCCCATTAGTTCGGAAAACTTGCTGAGGTTTTGGAAGTGGGAAACACTAACCACGTCTTCTTCTTGTAGAGAATTCAGAATCTCGCTTGTTTTCTGAATCTCAGAAACAAAACACTTATTCAATGGGCTGACTGTTGGCGCAGGAACAACGCCACTGCTGACCGCGATGACACCATCCAGGTCAACGAGATGTGGTAGCTGTGTAGTGCGCATAGCACCATTCATCTGAATAAAGGTATAAAGAATACTCTTAAGCATGGCCTTGTACCGAGCTAATCGGTCCACACCGCTCACATAGGTTTGCGAAATATCGTTATAACCGATACGCGCAAGCTCAAAGTTGCAAACGAGAGCGTAAACGCCGCTGCTGGCCGGCCGATGGAAGAGCGCCTGGCCGAGATTTCCTTCACGTTCGTCTTTGTCTTCGGGGCGTTTGCGCCGGTCGGGCACGTACTTGACGTGGAAATATTCATCAGTGACGACAGCATCGGGAATACCGATGGCCCAGCCAAATTCAGCTACGCTTTTGCGTGGTGCGGAAAAGCCACTCTCCGTTATCAGATTTCCCTCCAGATCGTCAATCACGCACTTTTCAATCAAGCGATCTACAACCTGGACTTGGGTGGGCTTTGATTCAAGCCATTTACGGAATTCAGGATCTGCACTCATGCGATTCGCATCGAATCGCTGACAGGCAGCGCACAGAGCTAAATTTCCAGCCAAAGCAAGATGGTGTAGGTGTTCTGCCTGAATGTGCTTGAGAGTATCGCCACTGATGGCGTTCACATTCGCCTGATGGGGATTGCCTTTCGAATCGGTGTACACAATGTCAACCATGCGGGTCTGAATCTGATTGCCTTCCCCGCCTTCGTTGTTCAGGCTATGTAGGTTCAGAACGGCGCGAGCAGAAATGGAAAGGGAGTAAACTTGCTGAGTCATGTGAAGCTCCTGTTGAATAGGGGTTTAGAGAAGGGGCATACAGGTTTATTGGTCCTGTGCTTCAGGATCGCTCTCCTGCTTATTGGCAGCCTCAGAAACTCCTCCGTTGGCCCTACGCGCATATCCAAAAGCGACCAATAGATGAGCTACCGTTTCCGAGTCAGACTTGCTGATTAGTTGAACAATCTGCTCCAGATCGTCATCTGTAAGCGCCACACGAAAACGGGGTGGCCTGTTGTTGTACAGAGCGCGGACCCTCTCATTTTCCTGGGCATAGGCATGAACGAATTTGCACAACTCCTGAATGAATCTACGCGGATAACTGGCATGCCGCAGTAGGTTGTTGCCTAGACCGTAACGCACAGTATACGGATCAGGAGGTTCGTCTGGAGTTTTGACTGTCTTAAGGTATTGTCCTCTCACCGTGCTTTCTCGGATGGCCGCAGCCACGCGGCGAAATCCTGGGTTTTGTACAATGTCTGCCAGAGTAGGATCATGAGCCATAATGAGCGCCTCCAGGTTGGTAATTTGAAAACGACGAGCAGGGAAGCCCTTTCCCGTGTAACTACGCATCACATGGGTGGCATAGCCCTGGGTGAATCGATAGAAAGCTGCTAAATCTCGAGAAGACAAGAATGTACGGTACGTCTGCAACAGCGAATACTCATCGCCTTTGTCCTCGTTGAGATTGCGCACAATTGCTTCATGCTCTGATAATAGGTCAACAAAGCGATCGGCGTCGGCAACCGTCTCAATTGTTGGTACCCAGTCAGGAAGCACCAATGTACTCACATTCATGGTGGCAAAAGCGCTGCCGAGATGTTTATAGAAAACGGCTTCCAAAGCAGCCACGTGATCCCCCGGACGACTCTTGATGATACGCGAACGCCCGTTATGGTACGCATCCCGCCACTGTTTCAAATAGGTCAGGCAGTATTGAAGGGTAGCGAGAACATCCATTTTGATGGCCGTGGATGCGTATAGTCTCTTCTGAAACTTAGAGAAAACAGTGTTGTGTGTATCCCAGGATAGTTCCTTGGGACGCAACACATAGGTCTTACGATCTTTACTGTTGCTAATGGAGCGCGGCAACGCACACTTATATAACCCCACAAACTTAAGGTATTCAGGAATCCAGAAACCCTTCAGACCGCCAATGCTTAATCCGCTCGCCTTGCTGTTGTTTCCCCCTTTGCCCTTGTCAGGATTTGTAACCTGCAACTGCGGTGCAGTCGCACTCCCTGTTATCTCGTTTGCTTTCGCGAGTTTGACCCAAGCGCGGCCTGCTGCGTCCTCGTTGTTGGGAATCTGCCCATAAAAATCGAAGATGATCCGCAGCAAATCTGGAAAGCATTTTCTGTGAGATTCCCACAATTGAGCCAGTTTATTGTACGCATCTGTGGCTGACATCTGATTGACCACTGCCCATACCGGCCAATCCCGAGCTGGAGGCACCAATCCTTGCTCAATCATTTGGTCTTCACTAAATTTACTCTCGCGCCCCTTAAAAAAAGCTCTATTGCGTTCCTGATGCAAGCTGTAGTCAACAGCATGTGGCAGACCAGATTTCTTCTTTGCTGTATCTAACCCATCCAGTAGAGGCAGAAATGACGCCTCAGCAACCCACTCATCTCGCAAAGGCGGTTTCCATGAAACACAGTAACAATTACCAAGATCAGCAATTCGAATATCGGGGTTGCTTATACTTTGTGGAATTACATGATTGACAAGATGGGCCAGCGCAAAAGCAACAGGGGTTTCAGATAGCGTATTGGTCAGTCTATCCACATACAATTCTTCAATGGCCATAGCATTTCTCCTTAGAAGTTCATCGAAAGCTGCTGGTGAGTTGAGGGTATACGTGGTTGGATCTTTACATGCCCTACACCAAAATGGTGGTAACAAAAATCAAGTGCGATTCCCACATCAATGACAGGAACCACCAGCCATCTTTCTTCGTGATTCCATTTTGCCGTTGGAATTGAACGGTAAAAAGTATCTCGTAACTGATCAAACTCATTTCCAACTTGCTCGAACCGTACCCGAATACCATCAGACATAATCTTTATCCGAGCATACCCCTGTGCCATGTTTCCCTCTTCCTCTAAAGTACTTCAATCGCAAATACTCAGTAGAATTGATAGGGATAGAATATCATTGCCAAGGCAACCTGTCAAGCGGAAACTTAAATTATCTAGAGTTTGCGTGATAATCTGTCCTTGTAAGGCATTTTTTCAAATGGAATGATCCGGCAGAGCGGAAACTGAAAGTAGCTTTTCTATTGAGTTATTAGAATTCACGACTCGACAGAGCGAGTACGTGGGGCTCTATTGTAGTTGGCTGCGCTGGTCCGCTAACCGTAGAGTTCGGACTAATAGGAAATATAGCAAGACTTCATCGAGATGACGTGCATTAAAACGCACAAGCATTCGACTGAGGGGATCCCTGCCGTCCACAGTCAGATCCACTCGTTCAGCCAGCGCAGGCGAAAATCCAACAACGTCTAATGCATCCTTAACGGCTTTGACCGCCGCCAAGTGTCCCGCAAAAGGTTGATAGCTATCTGTTGAGGGATGGTGGTGACGCGCGATAGATGACAAAGCCGCGCGTAACAACGATTCGCACTCTGCGCAGAAATCTTCGAGCAGGCGGATAGAAGCCACAGCGCTTTCTCCGGCGTGGTTGGGACGTTTGCACATCTTACGCTGCAACAGTTTCTGCTCGGCAGAGGGTTCAAAATCAGTATGAGCTGCCATATAGTCAGTTGGTACGCTCATATCTGCACCGCCATAAAACTTTCCCACCTGCCGTTGCCACTCATGCGCCCATTGTTGCCAGTCAGAATTCAGTTTGCCCAAATCATGGCAGACGAAAAGAATGCGCAGCATTTGATCTAGTGTTCCGGACGGGAATCGCATTCGTTCCTCTAAGCGCTTCGCCACAAAAGCAACTTCATCTGCAAGGGGAAGCCCAAAACGTTCTTGCTTTTCACCATATCGGGGGGATCGATACGCGCGGAGCAACCCTTCAACATGATCCGTAAATGTTTCTCTCCGGTAGCTATACGAGGTTGATTCCCCCTTTTTGGGTCGAACTGGAGCTACGTGTTGATCAATGGAAAGCTCAGGGGTAGTAAAGCGGAATCCAATCTCAGCACTATATTGAGCGACGGAAGGATGAACTGCGAGCACCAGACTCTTCGCAGCTTCGTCGTCATCACAGACTGACACCCAGCGGTATTCTGGTGGCTGACGAGATGGGACTTCTTCACCTCCCTCTGTCAGCTCTGAAATGGGATACGCCGATTGCATAATCCAGGGCGTCTCACTGTCAACGATCTTTTCTGACGAATTGAAAGCGGCCGCCACCATGCCTGGAGAACGCGTAAATCCATCGTAGTGCCAAGGATTTCGTCGCAACTCTTTGTCATTGTTGGGATCGGAGTGAACAAAAATGTATCGACTTTCAGCTTTGCGTATCAATTCAGGACCTGCACCACGGTCTTGCTCCCGCACCGTCTGAAGCATTTCTTCCAGCCGGCGAGACTGGGCACCCTCTAATTCGTCAAAAATTTCCTGATCAATAGCAGTATGTGCCTCATCGATCAATGCCTGCTCACGCCCAAAATCCATTTGTTGTCCAGAAAATTTCTCCATTTTCAATGCTTGCCAAGTCCGTTCACATAACTCTCTTCCCCTGGCAGTTTTATGCTGCTGATTTCTGAGAAAATATGGAGTATAGTCCGGTTCCCCTTCATCGTTTCGTGGCAAATAGATGTAAACCTCGCCCTTCTCTCCTGCACGTCGAGCGCAGCGGCCAGCGCGCTGCAATATTGAGGCGGCAGGCGCAAGTTCAGTGTGGATTACGTCGCAGGTTACATCGAGTCCTACTTCTATCACCTGTGTCGCAATCAGAATAAGCTTGGGACCATCGTATTCATCTTGTCCCAAACCGAACTGCTCTGCAATCCACTGTTCCTTGTTGTCCCGATCTTTTTTGTAGAAACTCGAGTGAAGTAGACAAATCTGTGTTTCGCAATCATTCATATCGTCTAGTCGTGCCTTAAGTGACAGATACAGATTTTGTGCCCGAGCCACAGTGTTGCATATACAGATAATTCTGCGGCTTTTGGCTTTATCTCCGAGAACAGCATCAGAAGTTAGGCTACTTTCCACCGTAAAAAACCGACGATTCTTTCCAACTTGCGATCCAATGTTCATCATCTTCTGCCGATCTTCTTCACTTCCTGGAACGACGATGGCATTCAGATAGTCGGCAAGTTGGTTCAACATCTTAGAAGAGAACGTCGCCGTCATCACCACAAATGGAGTAGTGGAACGCAAAATTCGTAACATCTCTAAAGCAGTTGGCAACATTACGTCCGGATCGTAAAGATGTAACTCATCGAAAACAAGATAACTTGCCAAAACTGCCCCAGCATTCAAATTTGCGGACCGTGGGCCTAAAGAATACGGAATGTTTAGAAAACTGCTTAGTGTCTGGTCGATAGTTGTAAACACAAGATCACCCTCCATCTTTGGATCATCGGGTTGATCTCCTGTCTGTTTTTTCACCCACAGTGAATCCTGCCAACCATACTTGCGAATGACCTTGGAGTATTCTGTATGAAATTGATTGGCCAAAACTCGCATGGGCACCGAGTAGATGCACTTCTGGGGGAAGGCATCCGAATTCAGGTGTCGCCGTGCATGCAGAAAAGGGAGTAACGATGCAATCGTCTTTCCCGAACCCGTAGGAGCTTGAAGAATCACACTCCTTCCAGATAAGAGATAATCTCCGACGAGTTCTTGATACGGATAAAGCTGAAAATTATTCATGCTCACCACTCCCAAAGAAATCTTGGAAAGTATCATTTAAAGACGGTGTCGATGCAGTTCGGGCGGGAGCATATCGGTGAACGCTCCACCCATACAGCTCCGCCATCGCCTTTGCTTCGCCCATCAGCGTTTCCTTCAACTCGACCGGCTCCAGCACCTCACACCGCGAACCCCAGCCGCGAATCCAGGGCAGCATCTCCTTTGGCTCAGCCACTCTGGCCCGCCATAACAGGAAGCCATCCGACTGCAGCTCGGTCTCTTCTCCCCGCTGCCAGGTACTCTCCTGCACGCGCCGGACAACCCGCGGATGGAACCGCAGGACCACCTCTTGCGGGTCGGCCTCCGTGTACCAGATACCCCAGGCGTGGCGCAGCAACTCTCCCGGGTCGAATTCATCAGGGAGTTCATATTCCTCGCGCAGGATTTCAGCCGATCGCAGTCTTTCGATCTTGAATGTGCGGACCTTGCCGGGCGGTTCGCGCAAGCCGAGCACATGCGCGGTCTGGCCGACTGCATAGGGCTCGATGAAGTAGGGAGAGAACGTGTAGTCGAAAATGCGGCCGTCCTCCATCTGGTGGGAAACGTTTACCTTGCGGCCGCTGGCCCAGGCCTCGGTCAGCGTTTCCAGGACGTTCAGGTAAACCGGATCCCTGTAGGAGGCATCCTCGTCCATCACGTCCGCGGAGAGCAGCAGATGGCGACTGACGTTTTCATCCAGCCGCTGCAGCGCGATTCCCAGCTTGCGCAGCGCCGAGGCCGCGTGGGGATTCTGCTTGTCCGTACGCGTGGCCAGCAGCCGGGTAGCGAGATGGATGGCCATGACCTCATGCAGGTTGAACGAGGCTCTTGTCAGATCGGCGTCCCGATTGATTTTCAGCCTCTTGTCGTCCAGGTGGTCTTCATAGATGCTGGGCGGCAGGTCGTCCTGATCGAGATATTTGGTGATGACCGAACGGTGAACGCCGGTACGACGCGCAATCTCGGTACGGGTCAGTCCTTCTGGATGGCTCCAAAGCAGCCTTTCAATCTGGTTGATGCGGGCTGCTTTGCCCTCAGCTCGTTTCATCGTTTCACCTTCCGGCAGTCTCCAGTTCGCGTATCTGTTATAGAGCAATCCGCTTCCAGGGATCTCCCTGTTGATCGCAGTATAGGCGACGGTTGTTGCCAGTACGGCAACAAGAAGCGGCGAAATCCCGGTATTTCGTCCAGAAATGCCTGGGAAACCGGTCGATTGGGAATTATCTACCTGAATTCACGGTAACGGGGCGTGCCGCATTGCAGACTCGCCAGCGGCCGTATCAGACCTCTAAGACAGGATGCCGCATGCTCAGCTTCACTTAAAATTCGGCTGGCGATTTTCCCCACAACCAATGCGGCGGGGGATCGCTCCCTCTACGCGTTGACCAGACTGGAGAAAGCGCAGAATAGCAGAAAGACGACTCTGACGATGACCAAGGTGTAGACGTTACGCTCACTTCATTCCCGATCTCCTTAGCTGATAATTCTCACGCCTTTAAGTGTTGTCACACCCGGCCAGTCCCGCTCAGGAACACGCTCTGCGCCCATACGTTCTATGGAGTCATATAGATCACGGATAATATGCGGGTAGTAGTCCTGGTCGGGTTCACCAATCCATTCCAAGTAAGCTTTTCTGACGTCCTCTTTGCGTACTTCTCTATCGGAACCAAATTGCAGGTTGTAGACGATGAATGATTCTTTTAACCTGTGAAGCCAATCGGTTCGGCTTTCCCCTGGATACACTTTTCTGTCCGGTTCATTGCGTGGCATATGCTTCTCCTCTTCCTTATCCCCTAATCCTTGGCGTAGACGTTCGCGCGCTTCATTCCCGATCTCCTTTCTGGAGGACCTCACGTCCGCAATATCGGCACACACCTTTCAGCAGTCTCTCTGTGCTGGGCCGTTGAGTCGAACCTTCTACAGGATACACTTCCAGCGTCATTTGTTGCGAACGGCAGGCAAAGCAGGGATTGCTCTCGCCCTGGCGACATGAACAGCGCCGGGGCCAGTCTATGCACAGATGAACATAATTGCAGGATACTCATATACATATATGACAATTTGTGCTGCGAGGGAACTCCGGCTTCGCTTCATCGCTTCCGCTGCGGTACTCTGGCGCCGGCAGGGCAGAGGGAAGGGTGGCGGCATATATGAGTATATGGACATATGAACTTATATATATAGATACATATGTGTGCGGCTTGTTTTTTTGCGGCGCGTCTTCCGGTTCTCGACATGGCAAGGGGCGCGGCCGTTCAGATCACTGGGGGCGGCGCGTTGCCCGACTCGGCAATGGCTCTGCGCACGTCTACTTTACGCAGCAGGAGAAGGCCGACGACGAAGAAGAGGATGATGGAGACGATGGCCGGCCGCAGGCTGCCGGTAACCTGGTTGACGAGGCCGAAAGCGAGCGGGCCCAGCCAGGAGGTGCCGCGTTCGCTGACTTCGTAGATGGAGAAGAATTCGGCTTCCTTGCCGGGCGGGATCATGTTGGCGAAGAGGCCGCGGCTGACGGCCTGGGTGCCGCCCATCACCAAGGCGATGGCTCCTCCGAGGATCCAGAATTCCAGGAAGCGGCTCTCGCCCCGGAGGCCCAGATAGGCGTAGACCACAACCGCGGTCCAGACGGCCAGGCCGATGACGAGGGCTCTTTTCGCGCCGATGCGGGCGGCCAGTTTGCCGAAGAGGAGCGCGCCGCCGAAGGCGATGAACTGCATCATGAGGATGACGATGGTGAGCATGCTCTGCTCGATCTCGAGGCCGCCCTGGGCGAGCGGGGCGGCGGCGAAGACGGCCGCGACGGCAATGACGGTCTGGATGCCATCGTTGTAGAGCAGGTAGGCGACGAGGAAGCGGATGGTCTGGGGGTATTGCGCGGCCTCTTTGCAGGTTGACCACAGCTGTTTGAGGCCGGTTGAGAGGTAGGATTCGCCGGCGGGCAGGGCGCGGGTTACGCCGCGGGCGCGCAGCAGTTTCCAGGTGATGAAGGACCAGGCGAACCACCACAGTCCGGCTGAGAAGAGGTTGATGCGGACGGCGAGGCCGGTGTCGATGCCGATGGTGTCGCGCGCCAGGTAGAAGGCGAGGTTGAGCGCGAGCAGGAGGCCGCCGCCCAGGTAGCCGAGCGCCCAGCCGAGCGAGGAGACGCGGTCGCGGTCTTCGGGCGCGGCGATGTCGGGCAGGAAGGCGTTGTAGAAGACGATGGCGGCGCCGAAGGAGAGATTGGCGATGATAAAGAGCAGGCCGCCGAGCCACCAGGTTTCGGCTGTGACGAAGAACAGGCACATTGCAGAGCCCGAGCCGGCGACGGCGAAGAACTGCATCAGTTTTTTGCGCAGGTTGGAGTAGTCGGCGATGGCGCCAAGGAGCGGCAGGAACAGCACCTGCAGGACAACGGAGAAGGAGATGCAGTAGGGGAGGAAGGAGTCGGGGGCGACGGGGATGCCGAAGAAGCGGGCCAGATCATCGGGGCCGGCCGCGGCGCGGGCGAGGCTGGCGATGTAGGGGCCGAGAAAGACGGTGGCGACGGTTGTGGCAAAGGCCGAGTTGGCCCAGTCGTAGAAGTACCATCCGATCTGTTCGCGGCGGTTGCCTGGTCCGGGTTTGTGCGCGGGCGTTGCGTCAGCAGTTGAATCCTGGGGCATCGCGGGCTCCTGGTCGCGGCGTGATCAGGGAGTGAAGGGAAGGGCCTGCCTGGCGCGCGGGCGTTCCGGGCGGCGCTCGTCTCATTTGCAGGTTCCGATCAGTGCCAAGCGTGTTCGCGGGCCGGGTGGAATTGAGGCTATAGACGCGTTGTGCGTTGATGGGGACGAGAACAGGTCCGTCCATCGTTCAGTGCTCACGGCTCGAGCGCGAAGGTTGTTTTCAGCATGATCGCCACTTCGACTTTCGACGGGGCGTTGATCAGGAATCCTGCGCTGCCCAGCGTGTAGGCAGCGTAGCCGCCGGAGGCGTTCTGCCCGTGGAAGGCGATGCAGCCGCCTGCCGGCCGGGCTGCGCCGGATGGTGAAACGTCCTCGGAGACTGCGATGACGCGCCCGAGCGACATCCCCAGCAGCTCCACCATCCGCCGCGCGCGCTGGCGCGCGTCGTTGAGGGCGGTTTTCATTGCTTCCTTTTCCAGCGCTGGGCAGTCCTCGACCAGGAAGACGATGCTTGCCCCCCGGATGGCTGGGCCGCGCCGCGCTTCCATTTCGTCCAGGAGCGCCTGCAGCAGCGGTCGCAGGTTGTCCAGGTCAGCGTAGGAGAAGGTTACCGTTCCACCATAATTTGACGGTCCGTAGGCGAGGTTACGACTGAGAAAGTTGATCGCAATCAGGTCCTCGTCGATGCCCTTTTCGATCAGGAGGCCCCGCACGTGTTCCAGGTCGGCCGGATCGACGATAGACATTACGGGCCCGGCGGGGCCGTAGGTGGGCTCTTCGTCGATATGCAGGGTGACACGTGCGCTATCCGGAGCGGCGGCTGCGGTTCCATAGCCCAATACGGTGATGCCGGTTGCGGGTTCGGGCAGAGCGGTCTGGGCGGGCGGCGCGGCGCGGGTCATGGCCGGGGCCAGAAGGAAGGTTACGGCACAGAGGAGGCAGAGCAGGACGTTTTTCATCATCAGGGTTTCCTTTTTCAATTTCAGGGATTTTTCTTGTTTGCATGTTGCCAAAGACAGAACGATTGATCCGCGAAGTCACGCGAAGTCACGCGAAGGGGCGCGAAGAACACTTAAAGACGTGTCGAATTTTCTTTGCGCAGCTGCGCGGCCCTTCGATGACCCGCCGCAATTTGCACTCGGAAGCCGTGCCTGCATCAGCCATTCGCTGCAGCCCCCTCGAATTCGTAGGCAATCTCGTTCAAAATATTCATATCGCCATCCCGGATCCGCAGGAGGAGGCTTCCCGCACCCTCCCCGTACGCCTCCTGGTACAGCGCCTTGATGGGCGTCAGATCAAAGGCATGGCGCTCGGTGGGGTACGCTTCGCACGAGTCGTCATGATCGTCGTGCGTCAGGAAGACGTCCAGTATGACGGGATCCGAATCCATGAAGGCGGCGGCGGTGATCAAGGTGAAGTCGTGGGGCGCGCATCCGCCGCTAAACGAGACAGTCAGCGTCAGCGTATCCCCTTCCACGGCGGGCCCGTCGCCGGCGCTTGTGTCCATCCTGTATGGATCGGTCTCGTAGGGTCCGCTTTCACCGGGATCTCCGATCATGACTTCTCCCTGTTCCGGCCCCCGGTCTGTCGCGCCGCTGGGGGCGGCCGACATCAGGCCGCCGTCAAGGTCTGCGGCGTGCGGCGATGGTGCATCGCACCCTGCGGCCATCAGGATGACCAGGCAAAGCGCGGTTCCGGCTATTCTACGCAGCGGCATGTTTTCCTTCTTCCTTTCAATGCATGTCTGCTACCCAAAGGGAGCGGCGCAGGAGTCGCTGCCGCAACCGATGCGGGCCTGCTTGAGGTTCCTGAAAACTGATTCTGGCTGTCGATTCTCCAATGTCATTTTTGCGTTCGAGCAGCGCGTTAGAAGAGCGCGGTTATGACCCCGAACAGGATGCGTATCGCACACAGAAAGGCGAAGAGGGCGAGATAGGCTTTCGTGTCGGACATTTAATGGCGGATTCTCCGGTTTGGGACAGACTCGTGAACAGTGGCGCAGTTGGCCCGGTTGGAGGCGGTCATGGGTTTTTGACTGCTTCGAGCGCTTCTTCAATTGAAGTGGCCAGGTGGTCATTGCCGGCTGCCTGCGCCAACTTCAATGCGGTCTCCCAATCGGCGGCGGCCTCTTCGTAACGGCCGAGTTCGGCGCGGGCAGAGCCCCGATTATGGTAGGCCTCGATATAGTCGGGGCGCAGCCGGATTGCTGCGTCGTAGTCGGCGATGGCCGCCTCGTGCCGGCCGAGGCCGTAATGGGCAACGCCGCGATTGTTGTAGGCCTCGGCAAGGTCGGGCTGCAGCCGGATTGCTGCGTCGTAGTCGGCGATGGCCTTCTCGTAGCGGCCGAGTTCGTAATGGGCGACGCAGCGATTGTTGTAGGCCTCGGCATAGTCTGGCCGCAGACGAGTTGCTTCGTCGTAGTCGGCGGCGGCCTCCGCGTACTGGCCGAGTTCGTAATGTTCATTGCCCTGGCTGAGATGGGCGGCGGCGCGGCACCCGCTGAGAGCCAGCAAGGCCAGCAGTGCGATGGTGATGAGAAAACGCTGCACGGGCGATCTTCCGGTCATGTCAAAACGCGTTCCGATTTTTGATTCTGCGGCCGCCTCTTCAGGGGAAGTCCTGGCTGTCCTCTGTTCCACGGGGCGGGACATCGTGTGACATTGCAGATTGACACCCGGGTTGACGCAAATGCGCACAGAGGACTAGTCAGGAGGGAGGAAACCAAAGAGATGCCGTTCAGTCAGGCGTCACGCTTTCGCGGCTCAACAGGTCGGAAGCGGCTTCCCGTCCGGCGGGGGTGAGCCTGTATATGCCGGGTTTATTGGCGGAAGGGTGGCGGACCTTTTCAATGTGCCCGGCTTCGGCCAGGTAGGTTCTATATCTGGAAAGCCGGAGGTGCAGTTTGTTCCAGTCTTCATCCCAATTGATCTGGCCGGCAATGAGGTTGGTGATCGAGATATTGTCTGCCTCGCCGTCGAAGGTTTCGTAGGCGACGAGGAGGGTTCCTCTCCAGGTCAGTGCCCTTTCCGTCATTTCCTGTCTACCCCCGGTCTTCTGTTTTATGGCGAACCCGGAGCTTGAAGGCTGCCGCGTGCCGCCGCCGTCTCCCCGTCCCGCCGCGTACCCGCGAGCGCAGGCTTCCTTTCTCTCCTGTTCGTATCCTTGAGCGAGCGTTTCCTCTCTGCCTTTTATGCGCCCTTTTTCAAACCCTACTTGCTTCCCTTCTTCGTATCCTTTTTCATATCCGCGGGCGTATTCCGGATGTCTTGTTTTTT
>CAYOEQ010000020.1:0-24884 GCA_964402775.1 uncultured Enterobacteriaceae bacterium | reverse complement strand
GCTGGGACGATTCCCAGGTTATTGCGATGAAACATGCCGGCAACGTTATCCACACAGACCCGAATACTTTCTGCAGTTTTGCCGTCACTGGAGTACGGGATGAAAGCCAGTGTGCCTCCTTTGGCTATAATACTGCGAATGCCGTACATATCCCTGTCCACATCAGCGGTTACGACCTCACTGTACAAGGCCCAACGGACCGTGGTGTTCTGACCGTAGTAACTGATCCCAACCCGGATCCCAGAACTACTATCAAGGAGTTCGGGCTCGGCAGCAACATAGATGCTCAATCCATAGGCCTTGCCAATACGATTAACTGGACCCTCGAGCGTGTGACTCTCACTTCTGTTACCGGCTATCGGAATTTTCAGAGAACGACCGGTATCGGTCAGCAGGGCGGGCCGTTCAAAACGATAGGCGGAATTTCCAAGCAGAACATCAGCGTAGTAACCCAGGAACTCAGGATAGCTTCAGATGATTCATGGGGTGACTTCAATTGGGTCGTGGGCGCCTATTATTCGGAAGAGGAACAGTACGACCTGCTGGTGCCCGATCTCAGCGAGCACCATCTCTTTTCTACCATCTTTCACCACAACACGGAACAGCAGACCGACTCTGTGGCCGGCTTCGGCCAGGTCGAATGGGACATGACTGAGCAGATTCAGTTGGTTGCGGGCATTCGATACACCTCGGAGTCCAGAGACTTCCAACAAAACGGCCACCTGGTCGGGACCCCGCTTCCGTTGGTCAGGGCTTACAACGGCACCATAGATGGTGACCAGGTGACCTGGAAAGCGGGTGTCAATTACAGGCCGAACGAGGATTGGCTGGTTTATGCCAGCGTCGCCACCGGCTTCCGCGGACAGAGTTTTCCCGGTTCCATCAGTTTTGGCGATCCGGATCAGTTTCAGCCCTTTGATGAAGAAAATATTATCGCGTATGAAGCGGGTTTCAAATCCCGGTTGCTTGACGGCAAGCTGAAATTCAATGCAGCTGCATATTATTATGACTGGGAGGATTTCCAGGCCTCTACCGGGGTCGACGTAAACGAGATTCGCCTGATCATACTGGGCAATGCCGGTGATGTTGAGATTTATGGTGTGGAGGCTGAACTGGTATGGTCGCCCACTGCTGAACTCTCATTTTACCTTGGCGCCAATTACGTTGACTCTGATATAATAGCCGGCACCTACGAAGGAGACACTACCGCTCGCACACCGGAAATTACCCTGAATGGTATGCTGCGCTATGATTCGGAAAAAACGTACGGACCGTTTCAGCCTTTCGCTCAATTCGACTTCAGCTTTACGGACGATGTGGAATTCCAGTTGCCAAATCACCCGGGATCTTCGGGGTATTCGTACTGGCTCGCCAACGCATCAGTTGGAGCGAAACTCCCGGATAATAATTGGGAGGTGTCATTCTGGATGCGGAATATCGGTGACAGGTTATACCGGACTGAAGCTTTTGGCGCTGCTTCTACGTTTCTGCCGGCAGGTATCCTCTACGGTTCACCCCAAACTTACGGTGCAAGTGTTTCCTACAGCTTCTGAGCCGTTACTTGTCGCTGAAGCGCGTGTGCTCGCCACCGACGCTTGTTTTACCAGCCGGTGGCAGGACAGTCCGACACCATGGAAGATAACAAAATGTCATATATAAATAAACGGTCGGTAAGAGCATTTTATTTTATGCTGGCCGTGCCATGTAGCTGTTATATTGGCCCGACAACAGCAGAAAATGGTGAAACTGCATGGTCGCTGGAGCGCCTGTATAGCGACCCACCATTATTGGGAAGCCCTCCCGAGCAGTTTCACTGGTGCGGCGATAACCGGCGCCTTGCCTTCCTGTGGAATGAAAAAGGTGAGGCAACCCCCTCAATCTGGCTTTACTCAACGGCGACCGGCAGTAAACAACCTGTTGTTCCCGGAATGCCCGCTGAGGCCGGCCAGTCTGTCATCAATGAAGTCAGGTGTCTTGCCGATGGACGAATAATTTTTGCCGGGGATGGACGCCTTTACCTGGCCGCGGGTAACGCTCGACCGGTTATGCTGCAGGAACATGTATCGGGCATCAGCCGGCTATCCCTCTCTCCGGATCAACATCTTCTTGCCTACCTGGTCGATGGACAACTCTGGATACGCAGCCTTGGTGATCGTAAGGCGGAATCCTGGCGTCTGGTAAGCACGGTACATGACAGGGTGTTTATTGAGAGTTATCGCTGGTCTCCCGATAGTAAACGTCTGGCCTTCATTGAGATCGACAATCGCGAGGTACGCGAAATCGAGGTTTATTATCACAAAGACAGAAAAGCCCGGGTTCACCGGGTGACACGCGCCTTTCCCGGTGACCGGACACCTGGGCGCAGGGTGGGTGTAACAGCAGTTGCGAATGGTCAAATACGCTGGCTCGACGCAGAAAACCCCAGGGACAAGATCTGGGGATATGGCTGGTCCGCCGACAGTGCCTCCCTGTTTGTTGACAACACTGATTTCCTTATAAAGCAACGCAACATTTTTGTGTACGACGTGGCATCCGGCAAGCGCCAGGTCCATTACAGTGATCACGACAGCAACCGTAATCACACTGGCTGGTCTGCCGCCTGGGCGCCCGATGACCAGGGTCTGGTTATTCTTTCGGATCACGACGGTTATTATCATCTGTATCACCAACCACAAGCCGGTGGCGCACTTGTTGCACTCACCAGCGGCAAATGGGAAGTGGCCGACTTTATCGTCGATAGTAACCATAAACAAATCTATTTCATCGCCAACCGTGAGCATATTGCCGATCGCCAGCTATACCGTGTCGCCGTTGCGCCAGGGGCTGTGGTCACCCGCATCAGCAAGGCGCCGGGTACTTATGAACCGGTATATTCCCGGAATTTCAGCCAGGTTGCTTACCGTTTCTCGGACGACCGTACTCCGGCGGATCTATACCTTGCCCGGACCATCGAGACAAGCCAGCCGGCAAAGATTACACATTCGCCGTCACCACATTTTACGTCCTACGCGTGGGCAGACGTAAAATACGTAGAATTTAACAGTCACATCGATGGCGCGCCCCTGGTTGGCCGCCTGTACCTGCCGCCTGATTTCAACCCGACGCAGCGGTATCCACTGGTAGTCGGATCGGCCTATCGCGATACCGTTCGTAACCAGTGGGGAGGGAGCCAGAATTCGGGCGGTAACGCACCGCATCCGACCTGGGGCCTTGACCAGTTGCTGGTTGCCCGGGGTTACCTGGTTTTCAATGTCAACGTACGGGGCAGTTGGGGTCATGGACGCGCCTTCCGGGAGGCCCTGAAAGAGTATGGCAGCATTGAGGTGGACGATATTGAGAGTGGAGTTCGTCACCTGGTGACACAGGGTTTTGTTGACCCGGAACGGGTAGGCATATGGGGATTGAGTTATGGCGGCCTGATGACAACCATGTCGCTGTTCAAGAAACCGGGGGTATATGCCGCCGGTGTCGCCGTCGCGCCTGCCACCAATGTCTGGCATGCCTACCCTGAGCAGATGTGGGTGATGGGTGAACCCCATGGAAATGACTACCCGGGACGATACGAAAGACAGTCAGCTTTGTACCAGTCTTCCGGGCTCCAGGATCCACTGATGCTGATGCACGGTACCCGGGATATCGTCGTACTCTATTCGGACACCATCGCTCTCGCGGAAAACCTGATCGCTGAAAATCAGCCTTTTGAACTGGTGACCTTGCCCGGAGCAAGTCATGCCATTGCAAACGACAGTATCAAACAGACCCGCTTTGCTTTCGGAAAGATATTAATTTTTTTTAACAGACATCTTAAACCCTGAGTAATGATGAACATTAATTGCCAAAAACAATTCTTATTTGCGGCAGTCCTGCTGGTTGGTATCACCCTGCCAATTCCCGGCACCGGTTACGCTGCTGAATTTCAAATCGATGCGAACGAATTGAGCGGTCTCAGCTATAGACTGGTTGGCCCCATGCGCGGCGGGCGTGCCACCAGGGTTGCCGGGATCAGTGGTGACCTGGCAACCTATTATTTTGGTACTGCAGCCGGTGGTGTCTGGAAGACGACCGATGGTGGCATCACCTGGTTCCCGATTTTTGACGACCAGCCGGTGAGCGCTATCGGTGACATTGCCCTTGCGCCGTCCGACCCTGACATTATTTACGTCGCCACCGGCGACGCCAAGTCACGGGGCAACGATTCTCACGGTAACGGGGTCTATAAATCCATCGATGCCGGCGCCACCTGGCAGCACATGGGACTGTCCGGGGTCAGACAGACAAGCCGCGTCATAGTCCACCCGGAAAATCCCGACGTCGTCCTGGTAGCCGCGCAAGGCGGGTATTACGGGCCCGGCGAGGACCGCGGCGTGTTTCGCAGCCGGGACGGAGGCAAGACCTGGGAAAAAGTCCTTTACGTCGATGAGCACACCGGCGCATACGATGTCGACTTCGTGCCGGGAAGTCCTGACAAACTCTATGCAACAACGTGGCAAATGCTGCGTAACCCCTTCAGCCTTGCCAGTGGTGGTCCGGGAAGCGGCCTGTTTTATTCTTCCGACAGCGGCGACACCTGGAAAGAATTGCAAGGAAACGGTTTGCCGGATGGCGTGCTGGGCAAGATTGGCGTGGCAATTTCACCGGCGGATCCCGATCGTATCTACGCGGTCATCGAAGCTGAAAAAGGCGGGCTTTATCGTTCCGACGATGGCGGCATTAACTGGAAGTACATAAATCCAAGCCGCGCACTCTGGCGACGCGCCTGGTTTTTTATGGACATCGTTCCACATCCACTGGACCCCGACACGATTTTTGTCCTGAATATCCAACTCGAAAAATCAGTCGATGCCGGTGAGTCGTTTACAACGATGAAAACCAATCATGTCGATCATCACGACTTGTGGATCGACCCAGGAAACCCCCAACGCATGTTCAGTGGTAACGACGGCGGCGCCAATGTATCCGTCAATGGTGGTCTGAGCTGGGCCCGTTCCGATGACAACCAGCCTACCGGACAGTTTTACCGGGTAATTACCGATGACCGTCTTCCCTATTTTATTTACGGCGGACAACAGGACTGGGAGACTATCGCGATTGCCAGTCGCGGCAACTGGAACGGTATCGGTTACCGGGACTGGTACCCCGTAGGCGGTTGTGAAATGGGTTGGTCGGCGCCTGACAAGAGAACCAGCAATTATGTTTATGCTGGCTGTACGGATGGCGGTATCAGCCGTTACGACCGCAAAACCCGGCGCAACCAGTCGGTCGACCCATGGCCGCTGACCAATATCGGACACGGCGCCAAGGATGCCAGGTTCCGTTTTCAATGGACCTCCCCGATACTCGTCTCCAGTCATGATCCAAGCGTAATGTACAGCGGCGCCAACATGCTGTTGCGGTCCGAAAATGACGGCATGAAGTGGGAGGTAATCAGTGACGACCTGACGCGTGATGACAAAGGCAAACAAGAGCCATCGGGCGGCCCAATCAGTAGGGACAATGTCGGCACGGAAGTATACGGAACTATCTATGCGCTGGCCGAATCGAGACTGAAGAAAGACCTGCTCTGGGTTGGTACGGACGACGGACTGGTTCACGTTACCGAAACTGGCGGCAGGGAATGGAAGAATGTAACACCTCCTGAAAAGCTTCTGCCCGAATGGAGTCGTATCAATTCAATCGAGGCATCCCGGCACGACCCTGCCACAGCTTATCTCGCGATCCATCGCAGGGAGTGGAATGAATATCGTCCCTACGTATTGAAGACAACCAATTATGGCGCTGACTGGGAATTGATAACGAGTGGTCTGCCCGAAGACACCATTGTGCGTGTGGTGCGCGAGGATTCGAAACGGGAAGGCTTGTTGTTCCTCGGTACCGAGATGGGAATCTACTTCTCACTGGATGGTGGCAGTCAATGGCAATCGCTACAGCTCAACCTGCCGGTCACGCCTGTTTATGATTTGACGATCAAGGATGATGACCTCGTTGTTGCAACACATGGCAGGGCCTTCTGGGTACTGGATGACATCTCTCCGTTGCGCACACTGACTGCGGAGATGGCGGCAAAACCGTCCCATCTTTTTTCACCCAGCGCCACTGTCAGGATCCGGGATGATTTTTCAGTTCCGGCTACGCCGTCAGGCCGGAATCCTCCGCCGGGCGCGGTGATTTACTACAATCTCGGAAAAATTCCGGAGGAGCCTGTGACGATATCGATCATCGACAGCGCAGGTGACATGGTGCATTCTTTTTCTTCAGCACCCGCCTCCGGTGAATCATTGGAAACTCACGCTTCGGTAGATATGGGCGCGTATTACAGCAGGTCGTCTCCCGTATCTGCAGAGCCGGGACTGAATCGCTTTGTCTGGGATCTGCGTCACCGTGGCCCCACCGGAATAGCCGGCAGTGTGATCTTCTGGCATCCGCCGAAAACACCTCCGGTTGGGCCGTTGGCCTTGCCGGGCGAGTATCAGGTTCGCATGGAAGTTGACGGCATCGTATCGACTGCGGCACTGACAATAACTGCTGACCCGCGTATTGCATTTCCGGTAGAGGAATTACGCAAGCAAATTGATCTGCACCTCAAGGTACGCCACACACTCTCTGAAATCAGTGAATCGGTATTGAGCATTCGAAGAGTGTACGATCAAATTGATCGCATCCATTCGAAATCCAAAAACAACGAGGAGGCCGATAGCGTAAACATGGCGCTGAAGAAACTGCGGGACAATTTGATGGCAGTGGAATACGCACTGACGGAACCGCGAATGCAAGGCCCATCGGATTCATTTCATTTTCCTGTCAGGCTGGACAACCAGTTAACCCTTCTCATCGGGACTATTGCGAATTCGGACAGGGCCCCGACTCACCAGGCCTATGAAGTTTACGAAGTGCTTAAAGGCAGGGGAGATGAACAACTGAAGATGTTGAAGGATTATCTTGAGAACGATGTTCCCGACCTCAATAAAAAGTTGAGGGAGGCCGGTCTGAGTCCGATTAATGTCGGCACACTTTAATAGGGGTTCAACATCATGTAGTCCGGCAATAGAGTGGAAGTCAGCACATGCGAAATATCCATCGTTGGCATAAATTCACACCTGTCTGGTTATCATTTGTTGCTGTTGTCCTGGCTGGATCGGCAGTCGATTCCCGTGCAGAGACAATGCAGTTTTTGGGACCACAGGAGCCTCCGTTCGTTCCTGAATACACAATCGCAATCGTAAACGGCGACTTGATTGACGCTACCGGCGCTCCGCCAAAACTGGGATACACAGTCATCATCGAGGGTGAAAGAATCACCACTGTAGGGTCTCATGACAAAGTGGAAATTCCCGACGGAGCACAGGTGATCGATGCCGAAGGCATGACAATCATGCCCGGCATCATAAACTCAAATCAACATGTCCAGCTTCACCCGCTTTTAAGAGCGTCCGCGGCGGATTTACCTCTGGATCTACTCGTGGCCCGCTGGGATGAAAATTTCTCCCGCATGGCCGACAAGGCCTACCATTACCTCATGCAAGGCATTACCGGCATGCGCCAGACAAGCGGCCCTTCATCGAAATTACTGCCTTTGAAGCAGAAGATTGATTCCGGCGAGTTGGCTGGCCCGCGCCTGTTTCTCGGTGGTGCGCTGTTTATGAGCCAACAGCATTTCGAGTCATACATCCGCGAAAATGACACGCCTCAAGAGTCCATCGAATGGCTCAGAAATGAATTCGCTTATAACGTCATAGCGGACGTAGAGAAGGACACGGACGCCTTCCTGGGGCCCCAGTATAATTACTGGAAGCTTTACATGTCCGATGAAGAGTATGACGGAGAAAACGATTTTTCGGACAATGATCTTCGTTACATGATCGATAAGGCGCACAAGCACGGCAAGCGTATCGATGTTCATACCGGGGGAAGCAACGCCGGTCTGGCCCGTATGACCGCTTTTGATATCGACACCCTGGAACATCCGTTCTACGGCGGCTTTGAGGTGGCGGACGAAACAATCAATGCTTACGTGAATAACGGCGTAATCATCGCCTCCCTCTTGCGCGTGTTCGTGTCTGTTGCCGAACGCTCGCAGGATCCACATCGCTTTAATGAATCGTTATATATCATGTCGATGGAGCCGAAGGATTATCGTCTTCTGCTTCGCTACCGGGACAAAATCCTGGCTAATAGAAAAAATCCGTCCAAACCTGGCCTTGCCTTATACGAGAGTTACGCGGCAACGCTTAAAAGTGACGGAGCCGCGAATGCGGTTTCTGATTTCTCTGATCTCTCCTACAATCAGGTACAGGAGCGTCGCGAAGTTTCAATACGGAATATGAGAAAGTTTATCAAAGCCGGCGCCAGGTTTTCCCTGGGAACAGATACGCCAACATTCCTCAATTTTCTGCAAGAGGACCCGAACGCGCTTGAATATGCGAACATGATTGAATACGGCATGACACCAATGGATGCGATCATGGCAGCAACCAGAAACGGCGCCGAGATGCTGGGGATGGAGGATGAACTTGGTACGATTGAAGAAGGAAAGCTTGCTGATGTTATCGTAGTTGCCGGCAATCCCCTTGCGGACATCGAAGCCCTGAAACGCGTTTATGCCGTCATAAAAGGGGGAGTTCGCTACAAATAAACCATATTGCTTGCTTAACCAACAAGAATAAAAGTTGTGTTTGATAACAAAAGTTGCTATTGTGTTATCATTATGATTCGGACACAAATCAGTCTCAGCGAAAGTGATTATGACGCCGCAAAACAGGAGGCCCGGCGATTGGGGATCTCTCTCGCGGAATTACTACGTCGTTCATTGCGTTCCACGCTTTCAGTAGATGAGGCAAAACCCTGGATGCGTTTTGCAGGTATGGTCAAAACGGGCGATCCCCAATCCAGTCAGCGGATAGACGATGTCGTTTATGGGCAAAAATGAGGCTTATGTTGACACGTCAGCATTGATAGCCTTCACGGATGGTTCGGATACGCACCACACCCTGTTCTTTCGCTTATTCGCCGACCCCCCTCCCCTTGTTACCACAAGCCTTGTTATTGCAGAAGGGCATGGCTGGTTCTTAAAACGTTATGATGAGACCCGGGCGTTGCAGTTCATGGCATTCATTGAAAACATGAGCATGCTAGCTATTGTTGAGGTCGGCAAACGGGAGATTATCTCGGCTACTTCATTTCTAAGAAAATTCTCTGATCAAAAATTGACCCTCACGGATGCCATGGGTCTGCACATCATGCAGGAAACAAAGATCACCTCCTGCTGGTCTACGGACTTTCACATGGGATTAACCGGCGTACCACTGGTGATTCACCAATAGTGTCCATAAAATCCATGTTTCGTCATGTGAGATGGCTATATGTTCTGGCCTTCATGATGTCATGCACCGGCGCTCCGGCACTGGAGGAAATCGTTGTCACGGCCCAGAAACGGGAGCAGAATATCAACGACGTAGGCGTGGCTGTCACTGCCTTCAGCGGGGAACAGATGAATGCGCTGGGGATCGAGTCCAGCACCGACCTGATCGCATTCACGCCCGGCGTCTCCCTGGCCGGCGACATCGGCGGCCAGCGCGCTATCTTCAATATCCGCGGTGTGGTGCAAAACGACTATGCAGATATTGCGGAAGCTCCTGTAGCCGTCTATATTGACGACAGCTACCTTGCCAGCACCCAGGCCCAGACCTTCGGCCTGTTCGATATCGAGCGAATTGAGATACTGAAAGGCCCTCAAGGCACCCTGTTCGGCAGGAACGCAACCGGCGGCCTGGTCAACACGATAACCGTAAAGCCCACCTATGAGTTCGAAGGATACGGCGAGTTTACTGCGGCCAGGTTTAACCAGTACCGGTTTGAAGGCGCCGTCTCCGGCGCCCTGTCTGATAAATTACGCGCCCGCGTGGCTTTCCTGTCCAACCTGCAGGGAGAAATACTGAAAAACGTGTACGTGGACGGTTCAGCGCCTGATACCCGCGCGGGGTCACCCGGCGGCGGTGAAGACACCTACAACGATGACACACAGGCTGTGCGCGCCCACATCGAATATGATTTGAATGACAACGGCAGTCTGCTGCTGAGCGCGAACTGGGCCGATACGACAAAAAGTGAAGGGCCGTACCAGGCAGTCAACACCACCGAAATTCTCAATGCCGACGGTGCGGTCATTGACGTCATCTACGCCGCAGACGACCCGCTGGGGTGCGATCAGATACAGTCGGGCAGATGTGTCGATGCCGTACTCGACGCCGGCGCCAGCCCGTATCGCCCCGTGCCCGGCGGTGATTTCAGCGGCAATATCGACCCTGACGGCAGCGGCAGGCGCATCGACCGGGACTTTGCTTTTGACGATCAAAACCGGATTGAATCCCGCGGGATAACAGGGACTCTTGACTATGACTTCGGCGCAATTGAATTCGTATCCATAACCGATTATAAATATTTCAGTAGAGTTATAGGGTTAGACCCTGATGTCAGCGCATCACCTGAGGTTATATTCCATTCCGACGGGGAAATTGAACAGGTCAGCCAGGAAGCGAGAATCTCCGGCGCAAACGACTCCATGAACTGGGTCGCCGGTCTGTATTATCTCGGTATAGATACCGGGTTTACCCAGGGACTGGCCGGTAGCGCCGAATCGTTTGTGATCGGACCCAGCCGGGAATTCAATACGATCACCTCCATGGAAACCGATTCATTGTCCGTTTTCGGGCAGGTAGACTGGCTCCTGTCACACAACCTTGCGGCAGTGCTGGGATTGCGCTACATCAACGAAGATAAAAAACTGTCGGGTGATATCGGTTTGTTCCGGAACCTGGATGACAGGACAATAGAAACGGATACCCGTATGGCTACCCTTGAAAGCGCGGACCTGGAAAATAACCAGGACCTCTGGTCGGCCAAGGTCCAGCTTGAATACTCGCCCGATGAGGACAGCCTGTATTACATCGGCGTGAACCGGGGCGTCAAGGCCGGCAGTTTCAGCGCGCCCCTGCTTGGAGGCTTCGGCACTTACAAGCCTGAAGTTTTACTGGCCTTCGAGACAGGCGCAAAACTGACACTGGCGGATGGGCGGGCGCAGTTGAATACCAGCCTGTTCTATTATGACTACACCGACTACCAGTCTTTCTCCTGGGTCAACAACGTCAGTTCCGTGACGAATGAAGAGGCGGAATTCACCGGGATCGAACTTGAACTGTTCCTGACACCGTCAGTGGCCTGGGATATCATGGCAGGCGGTTCCTGGACAGATGCCGAGGTGAACAAACTGGAGGTTGCCCCGGGTTTGACCAGGGATACCCGGCCGGCGTTCACCCCCGAGTTTCAGGCATCAGGGTTAATTCGTTACAACCGGGACACCGGCCTGGGTAATGTCGCGGCGCAACTCAGCGGTTCGTTTCGCTCCGAGGTGTTCCATAACGCCAGGAACTTCACGGCACATGAAATAGAAAGCCACACTGTTATGGATATCCGCCTCAGTTGGTCCGACCCGTCGTATGAATGGTCGGTAACCGGGTTTATCGATAATCTGCTTAATTCGAACCACGGCATTATCGGGTTTGATGTATCCGGTTTTACCGGCAATACCCAGATTTCCTACGCGTGCCCCCGCACTTATGGAATAACGATCAGAAGAGATTTCTAAGAAACCTCCGTGATTCAATCAGAGGTTCCCGGCGCCCCTTCCAGTTCCGCTGCCAGCCAGGTAACCACTGCCCAGGCGGCAACGTTCTGTTTCAGTTGATCGGGGTCGATCTTGTCCAGGGTGTCGTCGGCCGTGTGGTGGTAATCAAAATAGTCTGTGCCGTCCTGCCGCAGTCGGAATATCCGCACGCCCCTTTCGTGCAGCGGTACTATATCAGGCCCGCCGGACTGGGCAGCCTCCCCTTTTTCAATACCCAGGACTTCAAGCACGGGCATGGCCGTTTCCATCAACACAGGATTATCGGTATCGAAACGCCAGACCGGTCCGGCGCCGAAGTCGGATTCGGAGGCATAGATATGATTTTCCAGGTTTTCGGCATGGGTATTTACATATTGTTTTGCGCCCCACAGGCCGGCTTCTTCATTCCCGAACAGAACCAGGCGGATACTGCTTCGAGGTCTTTGGGGCAATTCGCCTATCAGGTGTGCCGCGGCAGCGGTGATGGCGACGCCGGCGCCGTCATCCACTGCACCGGTTCCCAGGTCCCAGGAATCGAGGTGAGCGCCGATCAGCACGAGTTTTTCCGGGGTTTCACGGCCGTTGAGTTGGGCAATCACGTTCCAGGAATGTCCTGCTTCCCTGTAATCCACCTGGATATCCAGGGAGATCCTGATACTGTCGCCCCGGCTCATGATGCGCGCCAGTTGATCCGCATCCGGCGCGGACAGGGCCACGGCCGGCAAGGGGTCTTTGGCCATGGTGGACACTCCCGTGTGGGGGAAGCGATGGCTGTCCGTGCCGATGGAACGGATGAGGACGCCGAGAGCGCCTTTTTCCTTGGCAAGCAACCCCGAATCGTAACGTACCTTGACGGAATCTCCATACCCTGTTCCGGTCCGTGTCCGCTCGGTGTATTGATTGATAAAAACGAACCTGCCTTCGACCTGTTCGAGAGGGGCATTTCGAAAGGCGTCCAGATCGGCGAAGCCAATGACTTCAGCGGTGATCTCACCGTTGGTGGACCCGCTGTAGCCCAGCGCCGTGACATGCAGTTCCTGCGGGTATGGCGCTTCGATTCTCGCGGACTCATACCGGCGCGTCCACACGGGGAACTCGATGCGCTCCAGCCATACCTTGTCGAAAGATAGCGCTTCCAGCTTGCGTTTCGCCCATTCGACTGCGCGATGGTCCGCCTCCGTGCCGGCCAGGCGCGGGCCTACTTCCGTCGTCAGTCCCTCCACGATCTCCCAGGCCAGGCCTGAGCTCATCCCCGCTTCCCGCAACTGCGCCGCAGTATCCCATGTACTTTCTGTATCTGCCTGAACCAGCACAGGCAACAAGCACAATAGCAGGAGCGACAGCAAGCGGTTTTTTGATATTAATGACATGGCTGCGCCGCGTTAGAGGTGTTTTTTCTGTGCCAGCAGGCCCGGGAGCAGGACCAGGGCGCTGGCGAGAAACAGCACCGTCGCCACGATATAGACATGGTCATAACTGCTCCTGCCGAGAATGGTCGCAGCGATGAAAGGGCCGATGGCGTAACCCAGCGTCTGCATGCAGATACCGTAGATCACCACCTTGCCCCGGCGGTCAAACGAGGCCATGGTCGCCAGCAGGTAGGGCATACTCACGTTCCACAGGAAATTGAACAGGCACACGCCCAGGGCAAACTGGAACAGGGCGATCTCGCCCACCAGGAAGTAGATGCCGATGGCGGTACCGATGATGCTCACCTGCAGGGGAATGATACGGCCGATGCGCAACTGCAGCACCACCGCGACAAAGGCCCCGGCAATACCCAGGAACTGGGACACGGTCAGGACGTTGGCCACGGTCTGCTCACCGATGCCGGCTTCCAGTCCGAGCAGGAACAGGTAGGCCCAGACGATGCCGATAGACGTGTTATAGACCAGGAGGGCAAACAGTGAAACCCCTTTTAAGCGCCATGAATAGCTGACTTTCTCGGGCACGGACAGGTCCAGGTGGTGGACGCCGGAGCGCGGCAGGTAGCGGGTGAAAAACAGGCCCGACACATTGAACAGCGCAAAGAACAGCAGTACGCCGTCCATACCGATAGTGGCAAAGGCGGCGGGCATGACCAGGATGCCCAGGGCGCCGTAGATCAGTACCCAGGTAATGATGTAGCCGAAATTCCGGTCGGACTTGCCGGTCAGCCCCATCATCGCGAAGGTCAGCGACATCAGTCCGCCGGAACCCATGCCGGTGAGGAAGCGCACCGCGGCCAGCGACTCGAAATCCGCCAGTGACAGGGACAGCAGGTTGCCCGCGGCGGCAACGATCAGACACAGCACCGTCAGCTTGCGCCAGTCGATACGGGCCTCCATGAAGATGAGCAGGAGGGTGGTGAAGGCGATACCGAACATCTCCGCCGAGGCGATGTAGCCCGCCTGCTCTTCTGTGAGCGCCAGGTATTCGACCAGGCCCTGGACATAACCCGGCTGCAGTATGAAGACGCAGGGCGCAATCACCGCGATATAGACAATCGCGATGATGGAACTGCGCGAATTCACATCTACCGGGGTCGTATCATTCCCGAATAACCATTGCATGTGGCAACCTCCTTATGACCGCCGTTCCGGCAGACGACAAGATAATTTCATGGATTGGACTCTAACCGCCGGGGACGGACTCAAGTCCGTCCCCATTCCAGTCAGACACTACCCAGTACATCCAGCAATATGTCCACGGCCTTGTTCATGTAGTCCCGGGTGATGGTCAGCGAGGGCATCAACCGCAACACGTTGCCGTTGCGACCGCAAGGCACCATGATGATACCGTTCGACAACAGGCCCATGACCACATTCATCATCGTGTCCCCGTCAGCCGGTTCCCGGGTCTCCCTGTCCATCACCAGTTCGATGCCGATCATCAGTCCCCTGCCCCGCACCTCTCCGACGATGGGCAGGTTCAAACTTTCAGCCTGCAACCGGTCCAGGACTTCCTTGCCCAACTGCGCCGCCCTTGCCACCAGGCCGCCTTCCTGGATGATGTCGATATTGGTCATGGTGACCGCAGACGATACCGCATTGGCGGCAAAGGTCTGGGGTTGGGACATGTCGTCCAGTTGTTGCGCCAGGTCCTTGCGCATGATCACGCCGGCCATGGGCAGGTCCCCGCCCATGCCCTTGCCGAAAGTGACCATGTCAGGCTCCACCCCGGCGTGTTCGATGGACCACATCTTACCGGTGCGGCCGGTGCCCGCCTGCACCTCGTCGGCGACAAACAGGGCGCCGTGTTGTTCACAGGCGGCCTTGACCTTCAGAAAGAATTCGGGCGCCGGCGGTACGTAACCCCCCTCTCCCTGCACCGGCTCCACGATCACGGCCGCCACGTCGTCCGCCGCGGTATAAGGGGTATTCAACAGGTAGTCCACGTAATCGCCGCAAACCTCTTCGCAGGACTTGTCTCCAAGGGGCAAGGGAAAACGGTAGGCATAGGGGTAAGGCGCATGGATGACGCCGCCCATGAAGGGACCATATCCCTTACGGTACTGATCGCCGGTAGTCAGTGCGTTGGACGCGGCCCAGACACCGTGGTAGGCGCCGTGGAAGGCCAGGATCTGGTTGCGGCCGGTCACCCGGCGGGCAAACTTGATGGCGCACTCCAGGGCACCGCTACCGCTCTGGGCGAAATAGCTGATACAGTTGTCCCTGAGACCCGGCGGCGCGATGGAGGCTATTTTTTTCGCCAGTTCACCACGCCTTGTATTACTGATATCCGAGGCATGCATGAGGATTTTCGACTGGCGTTCCATGATCTCGACCACCCTGGGGTGGGAACGCCCGACGCTGCTGACCCCGACACCGGCGGATACATCGATATACAGGTTGCCATCCGGGTCCTTGACCGTTACCCCCTTGCCCACATCAAACACCAGAGGGAAACCGCCGCCACCCCGGGTCATCGATTCATATTCCGGCGCTTCGGCCAGCAGTTCGCCGGCCTTGGGCCCGGGAACGCCGTCGGTAATCATCTTCGGCGCACCGGTAAAGGAAAGTTCTGCCAGTTCCTGTTCTGAGATCATGATGAATTCTCCTCTTTAATCTGAGAAAGCTAGTTTATCAGGTATCCGGTTCCTGGGGGAGGTTCAGAACCTGAACGTATGACCCAGCCTGACCGTGACCTGCGTCTGGTCCGCGTCGAAGTGGCCGGGGAAATTGTTGCTTTTCATATCTGCAGTCTGGCCTACGGCAATAAAGACTTCTGTTTCCGGCCGGGGAAACCAGCGATACCTGGCCGAAAATGAAAACCGCTCCGAAATATTGTCGTACTGCATCTGGGTATCAATCTGCATATCGGGCGTGAAATTGATGCTGCTGTCCAGTGAGCCGATGTGAACCGTCAGCTTCCCCGACGGCATTTCAAATTTTTCCATATTGTGCTTGGCGGTCAAGCGAAAGTATTTGGACAGCCTGAACTCCAGGATAGTGTTCAGACCCAGGTAGTCTCCATCGTATATACGGCAACAGGTAACTTCGACATCTGCAATCAGCTTTCTTGAGTTGGAAGAATTCAGCACAACGTAAAACTGGTTGAAATGGTAATCCCCCAGAGGTACGGGAAGCTCTCCGGCTATCAGGAAGGGTTGATTGATAACCTCCCGTAAATTGCTGGCTTGAACCTTGAGTTCATCTCCGATTCGATTCCGGGCCCCGGTTAACAGGGATAATTTATGGGTCTCTATGTCATTATCCAGGTCGGTCACAATATTGCCTATCACGCCTCCTTCCAACCATTGAAGCCAGCCGTCCCCAAACCGCTTTCTCATGACATAGTCCCCGTTGTAATCCCGGATATTACGGCGGTTGACAAATCCCAGGGCAGGCTCAAACCGTTTTCCTATCTCCTTGCCGCTGATATACCAGCGCAGAAAATCGTGCGGGTATCCCAGAAAAAACCCGAACATGTCATCGTCCTTTCCCGCAGCCGGCCCATGCACGTCGTTTGAAAAACTGCGCTGGTAAAAAAAATCAGCGAGAAACCGGCCCCGATTGAATAAATTGGAGTTCCGGTATTTGAAGTCGACGCCTGCCAGCGTATTCCTGCCCATGCCATCCGGGTCGCCATGCGTCAAAATTGTGCCGATACGCGATTCTTCAAGCACTTCTGCAGACAACCGGGCGACGCTAAGGGTCTCTGCATTGATATTTTCCGAATTATCCATTCTTACACCCAGCGCGCCCACGTTCAGGTTTCCAATCCGGCCGGATAATTTCCCGCCTGCGATGAGATCCACGATCTCATCATCCACGATGCCGATCTTGCGGGTAAAGAACGGTATGCCGTTGATATCAGTATTCGGCGGCGTCATCGCCCTGCCCCCGAACTCGAATATGGTCCTGTCCTGGAGGAAAAAATCCCTGGTCTCCGGAAAAAACAACGAAAACCGGCCCGTGTTGA
This sequence comes from uncultured Enterobacteriaceae bacterium, assembly GCA_964402775.1. Taxonomy (GTDB): domain Bacteria; phylum Pseudomonadota; class Gammaproteobacteria; order Eutrophobiales; family Eutrophobiaceae; genus JAAXHV01. The sequence goes on along the minus strand of CAYOEQ010000020.1, from coordinate 7,825 downwards.
CCTGCCGTTCATCAAGTGGAGAATCGGAAAAATCCGTATTAAGCGTCACGGTCCCCGTAAGGGACGGCGTTATCCTGTAGAAAATATTCCCGCTCGCCTCCGGGGTAAAACTGTCATCACGGGGCCGCTGCATCCAGTCCCTTTCATAATTGAGCTTGCCGAATGACTGTACGTCCAGGCCGAGGCCCTTGCGGATATCCCGTATCCCGGTAACTGAACCTATTTCCGAAACGTTCCAGGGAGGAAGGAACTGGTCAATCTGGGACCATCTCACGGTTTCGTTCTTGTGGCGGATCTGGCGCATGATCTCGAAACCCCATTTATCGACACCGGGGTCATAAGAGATGCTGCGAAACGGAATAGCCATCTCCGCGGTCCAACCACCATCCGTGCGCCTTGCCTCAACGTCCCAGATCGTGTCCCACTCCGGGTAAAAGTTACTGTTGTTTTCTATCAATATGTCCATCTGCGTGCCCAGGGAATTGACCAGGAAGGCCATCGCATCCCTGGAACTGTCATACGGGTCCAGGTAAACGCGGATGTTATTGTCCTGCCATAATTCGCGATCCCGTTGCATAACGGTTGCCAGGATCTGGTCCGGTTGAGAAAGCCGGCAGTCAAATGCGAAATACAGGTTGTTTTCATCGTATGCAATGTAGACGACCGTGGTTTCGGAAGGCTCTGCGCCCCGGACTGGTTCCGTCTGGTAAAACTCGTCTATCCTGGTCGCTTTCGACCAGACAGGATCGGAAATATCGCCGTCAATTTTCGGCGCTTCGTCAGACGCTATTCTTGCTATTTCGGCTTCAGGCTCATAGTGCTGAAAATCAATCGGTACGTCCTCCGCCCTCAATGGCAGACTTATGACAACCGCAAGAATTACATAGCCGCCGATGAAAAGAGATTTTAAGGCCATAATCTCTTATACCACACGGTCAGGAAAAAGTACCTTTCCGGTTGTCAGGTTTTGCAGCCCCGAACATGGTCTTCCATTCAACATAATGATATGGTTGAGCATACGAATATCAGGATGGCGAGATGACTGGATTAACGCCTGTTTTGGAATTGATAAAAGCGGCAAACAGTGAAACCGCCGCAATAAACGCACCCGGACAAAAGACCCTCAGTTACGGCGATTTACTGCAACTGGTTGAAAACACGGTATTGACACTGAACCGTAACGGCATTCGCAGAAATGACAGGGTAGCGATCGTATTGCCTAATGGCGCTGAGATGGCGGCAGCTTTTATTGCCGTCTCATGCGCCGCAACTGCCGCGCCGCTTAATCCTGCATACCAAAAGGCGGAATTTGATTTTTACCTGTCAGATCTCAACGCCGGCGTGCTGATAGTGGAAGAGAACAGCAATTCTCCATCACTTGGATCTGCGCGGGAACTGTCCATCCCCGTAATGACGCTGAAAAAGGGGGGATCATCAAGGGCAGGTGAATTTGAACTGGAGCCTGCCGATAATTCCCGGCATGATAAGCCTGTCATCGCTCCTGATTTTATCGGTGGAGACGATACCGCCCTGGTTTTACACACTTCAGGCACCACGTCGCGCCCCAAGATTGTGCCGTTAACACAGCGGAACATTTGTGTCAGCGCGGGTAATATCCGTACCACCCTGAACCTCATACCGGGGGATCGTTGTCTGAACGTGATGCCCCTGTTCCATATCCACGGCCTGATCGCGACAGTGCTTGCAAGCATCAGCGCCGGCGCGAGCATCTTTTGCGCGCCCGGGTTCAATGCACTGAAATTCTTTGCCTGGCTGGAGGAAGCGCAACCAAGCTGGTATAGCGCGGTTCCGACCATGCACCAGGCCATCCTGGCCAGGGCCGGTAAGAATAAAGAGACAATCAGGAAGTCCGCCCTGCGGTTTATCCGATCTTCATCCGCGTCGTTGCCCCCCCAGGTTTTGAATGATCTGGAGCAGACTTTTAAAACACCTGTCATCGAAGCTTATGCCATGACGGAAGCCTCCCACCAGATGACGAGCAATCCGTTACCCCCCGGGACCAGAAAACCGGGCACCGTCGGCATCGCCGCCGGTCCAAAGGTGGCGATCATGGACGGGAGCGGAAACCTGCTGGAGCAAGGTTCTGTCGGCGAGGTGGTGATCCAGGGGGAAAACGTGACGGCGGGATACGACAATAATCCGACGGCAAACCGGGAAAACTTTGTCAACGGCTGGTTCCGCACCGGCGATCAGGGCATCATGGACAAAGACGGATACCTGACAATCACCGGCCGTTTGAAGGAAATCATAAACAGGGGGGGAGAAAAGATTTCACCCAGGGAAGTGGACGAAATCCTGCTGGACCATCCTGCGGTGAGCCAGGCTGTCACATTTGCCGTACCACACGATAAACTGGGCGAAGACGTGGCGGCGGCTGTTGTATTGAACGATGGGCGGACGGCGAGCGAAAGTGATATCCGCTCCTATGTCGCCGGTTACCTGGCCGGCTTCAAAGTGCCGAAGAAAATTGTGATCCTTGACGATATCCCCAAAGGCCCCACCGGAAAAATACAGCGCATCGGCCTGGCCGGGAAACTGGGTCTCGTTTGATGAAAATATGTATCTATGGCGCCGGCGCTATCGGGGGGTATTTGGGCGCCCTGCTCTCCCTGTCAGGGGTTGACGTTACCCTGGTTGCGCGCGGACCGCACCTGCAGGCAATGCGGAAAAACGGTCTGAAAATCATTGCCGGCGGAGAGGCAAAAACGGCATATCCGAAATGCACGGATAATCCTGTTGAAGCGGGTCGCCAGGACTATGTAATTATTACCCTGAAAGCCCCATCGGTGCCGAAAGTCCTGGATGCGATGCAGCCGTTGCTGGGAGAGCGAACCAGTGTAGTCACTACCGCCAATGGCATCCCCTGGTGGTATTTTTACGGTCTCAAGGGACACTGGGAGAACCATCGGCTGAAAAGTGTTGACCCGGATAACCGTCAATGGGAAGAGATAGGCCCGGAACGCGTCATCGGTTGCGTTGTTTACCCTGCCTGTGAAATCAGTGAGCCGGGCGTAATCAGGCACATAGAGGGAAACAGGTTTACCCTCGGCGAACCCGGCGGTGAAAAATCGGAACGCTGCATGCAGTTGAGCAAAGCGCTTATCAGCGCCGGTTTCAAATCACCGGTGAGATCGGAAATCCGCAATGAAATCTGGGTGAAGCTGTGGGGCAACCTCTGCTTCAATCCCATCAGCGTCCTGACACACGCCACCCTGGATGTTATTGCGACAGAACCAGGCACACGCGCCATGGCAAAATCCATGATGCTGGAAGCACAGGCCATTGGGGAAAAACTGGGCGTGCGGTTTGGGGTTGACGTGGAAAGGCGGATCGACGGCGCCGCGGCCGTGGGAGCACACAAAACATCCATGCTCCAGGACCTTGAAGCCGGCAGGACCATGGAAATCGACGCAATGCTGGGCGCGGTAAAGGAACTGGGAGAACTGGTCGGCGTAGCAACACCGGTAATTGACCTGGTGCTGGCGCTGGTACGGCAACGGGCGCGTGTCGCCGGGTGTTATTAGGGAAGCTCTGGTTTAGTCAGAGGTTCCTTAGGTTGCAAACGCTGGAATGATTATCGTCCGCTGACTATTCCGCGTTAACCGGTTTGATAGGTGTAAACTGCGGTCGGACCTCCGGGTGGTCAGAAAAATCATAGTGCAGGAAGCCATCCCACTGCACCTTAAGGGCATGATCCAATGCCAGCTCAAACTGTGGATAATGGCCCCACCTGGGTTCCAGTTTCAGCGCCATTTCATAGGCTACTTTATCGAAGACATTGCGTAACCACACAGCAATAAAGTCGTCCTTGAACTTGCCCCGTAAATACTCCGGGATCCCCCAGTTTTCCGGAATCACTTCGAACCAGGCATCGTACAGATCTTTCGTGTAGTCCAGAAAAGTGAGTACATCCTGGGGTGAACTCACATTGTTGTGACCGGTATTGGCCAGGGTCCATTTCTCGCCCGCTACATGGCGCAGGAATTCGATATAACCGGTCATATTCTGCACCCCGGAAAAGTCATGCAAGGGCATGCGGTCGGCGTAGACAAAATCGATGAAGGTTATCACTCCGTCAGGGAACAGCACGTAGCTGTCCGCGGTGCTATGGGCCACATCTACAGGTGTGGCCAACTTGAAACGCTTGTCATCAAATTGGAAATAACCACCCGGGGCCGGGACGATTTCGGTGGGGCGAGGCACCTGTTGCTGGTAGCGATCCATCGCCTCCACCAGGCGGTCGCTACCGATAATGCGCACATCCTGGCCGCGTGCCTCCAGTGCTTCCACCAGGTCGCCGGCGCCCTTGATGTGGTCAAGATGCGGATGAGTGTAAACCAGGGTGGTAACCGGGTTAGGCGTAATTTTCGCGATGCGCTCCAACAGGCGATCGACGAACAGGCTTTCCGGCGCATCCACCAACAGGGTCTCGGTTTCGCCCGCGTATAGTGTCATGGCATGCAGGTTGTGCAGAATCCAGTAACTGTTATCGGTCAGTTTCTGGATATTGATCTCACCGACGGGATACTCGGAAATCTCAAGCATCTGGTCCTGCTCCAAGGCTACAGTTTCAGAAATGGTCACGCGCTCGCGGCCGGGAAGTTCCTGGTTATGCGAAGTCATTGGCTGCACCGGCCGAAATACATGTTCACCCGCGGGGATCGCCGCATCCCGGGTCCAGTACATCAGGCCCATGCCTGACAGCGCGATGAATGTGATGGTCCAGCTGATCCTGGTTGACATGATTGTTGCCTGCTCCGGTCGTATTTATGTATTGATTTCGCTTCTGGGCTGCCACACGTTTACTTGGTCATATATTGGTTAAGAAGATTTTCATAACGTTCCTGTTTGCCGCTTTCAATTGCCGGTTCACCATGCTCAGCAGCAATATTCCTTCTATCGTTCATCCAGCCGGAACAATCCGGCGTGGTAAGCCGCTTCCCGGGCAGCCTGCATCTCAGACGCAGATGGTACCCGGTTAATATCCGTATATTTTCCCTTTGTATCGGTATCGCCCACCTGGAACTGGGGGCGGTACTGGCCCATGATATTCACGTAGGTATCGGGAGACAGTTCCGCCGCCAGCCAGTTGAAGATCTGCACGGCCTCATCCGTCTGCCGGGGCATCACCAGGTGCCGTACCAGCACGCCGCGCCTTGCCAGTCCGTCGGGCCCAAGCTTCAATACACCTACCTGCCGGTGCATCTCCCTGATCGCTTCCCGCGCCCGCTCCGGATAATCCTTGGCCTTGGCATACCGCCTGGCGCTTTCCCTGTTCCAGAATTTGAAGTCCGGCATGTAGATATCCACCAGGCCCTCCATCAATTTCAGGGAGGCCAGGGCATCATAGGCGCTGGTATTGTAGACAATCGGCAGCCGCAGCCCCCTGGGAACGGCTACGGCGATAGCCTCAATCACTTGTGGCGCAACGTGTTCCGGGGTAACAAAGTTAATATTATGGCAACCCCGTTCCTGCAACAACAGCATTAGGTTTGCTATCTCCTGCGCGTTGCACTCCCTGCCGGAATACTGTTGTGCTATATCCCAGTTCTGGCAAAACACGCAACGCAGGTTGCACAAACCAAAAAAGATCGTGCCGGAACCGTTCCAGCCGCGCAGGCAGTTCTCTTCGCCGAAATGGGGAAATGCGCTGCTGACTATGGCGTGCCGGCCGGTATTACATACCCGCTTTTCATCCTGCAACCGGTTAATATGACAATTTCGGGGACAGGCACAGCAATCCTCCAATTCCTGTAACGCCAGTTCAACCCGTTCCCCGAGCTCACCCCGCCGATACATCTGCATATAGGCAGGTTCAAAGTCGTGCAGAATAAACTCCGGAATTTGCTGTGTCATCGATGGTAATTATACCAATATGCCGGACTAAAGTGATGTTTGGCCGGATGTTTGAAATTACCGGCAAATTCAAACATGATGTCCTGACCGGTTGGTTTCCGCTGACCGGTCAGCTAAGATAATCAACGTAAATAAGTTGCCATTACATGCACGCATCCATCATTCAATCACTACGTGACAACATTCGCGGCCCGGTGTTATGTCCGGGTGACGCCGATTACGACGAAACACGGACCCTGCACAATGGCATGATCGACAAGCGTCCGGCGGCTATCGCACGCTGCACGGGTGTTGCCGACGTGCGTTATTGCGTTAACGCTGCGCGTGAAAACGACCTGTTGGTAGCCGTTCGCGGCGGCGGTCATGGGGTGGCAGGTAATGCCAGTTGTGATGGAGGTCTGATGATCGACCTGTCGTTGATGCGCGGCGTTCGAGTCGATGCCGGGCAAAGAATTGCCTGGGTAAGCGGTGGCGCCACGCTGGGCGACATCGACCATGAAACCCAGCCGTTCGGCCTGGTGGCGCCGGCCGGTGTGGTATCGGAAACGGGAATTGCGGGCCTCGCCCTCGGCGGCGGGTTTGGCTGGGTGCGCGGCAAGTACGGGATGACCGTCGACAACATCCTCGGTGTCGATATCGTCACTGCCGATGGCGAGTTGCGCCATGCAAGTGCATCGGAGAATCCGGACCTGTTCTGGGCGGTACGCGGCGGTGGCGGTAATTTCGGTATCGTCACGACCTTCGAATTCCGCCTGCACCCGTTGGGACCTATCGTTATGCATTGTGCGCCGGTATACGCTGGAAACCAGGCGCGTGACATTCTGCGGGGTTGGCGGGAATTCATGCAGACGGCGCCCGATGAGTTCACGACCGAATTCTTTTTCTGGACGATACCGGAGCACGACACCTTCCCGCCGGACCTGCGCGGCGCGGACGTCGTCATCCCTGCCGGTGTCTACGCCGGGCCGGCCGATGAAGGTGAGCGATACGTTCAGCCATTACGGGAACTCGCGACGCCGCTTGTTGACCTCAGCGCCCCACGACCTTTCACGGCCGTGCAGCAGATGTTTGACGTGTACCTGCCGAAAGGTGAACTGCTGAATTACTGGAAATCGCTGTACCTTGATCGTGTGACGGACGAAGTGTTCGATGCACTGATCACGGTCTTTAACGAACGCCCGGCCAAACGCACGCCGTTCGTGCTACATGATTTGCGCGGGGCCAGTTCCCGGGTCGACGCCGACGTGACCGCGTTCGGCAGCCGCGCCATGCCGTACCTCATGGAGTTCAACTCATCGTGGACAGATCCCGGGGACACGGATGCCAACATCGCCTGGACCCGCAAGGTGTGGAATGACATGGCTGCGCGTTTCTCCTCCGGTCATGGCGGCTACCTCAACATGACCTCCTACAACGAACACGGCGAAGGCCTGGTCAAGGAAACCTACGGTGTAAATTACCGGCGCCTGCGCCAGGTCAAACGGCAATACGACCCCGATAACCTGTTCCGGTTGAACGCCAATATCCTGCCGGCTTAGCGTTTGAGTGCCGGTGCTTAGTGGGTTGTTGCTATTATAAGGCTCACAATGTTGTCCGTGGTGTCTCACAACATTTTTCCTGACATTATTTTGGGGCTGTATTCATGACGGTCCCTGTTGGCATTGGTTTCAGGTGTCGTCCGAGATTGTCTGCGTCCAACTGTTCCGCACTGTGTCAATGCTGATGAACATTCTTAATGGGCGGGCCGGGAACTCTTTACAACCATCCATGAACAGGAATACATACGGGCTTGAGATCGAGGCAGAATCTCTCTCTCTACAGGCTCATTCCAGTATTAGAAAATACTGGGTTGATCAAAACTCGCGGCTCCTCTCTCCAGGAACTTCAGAATTCTTTCGGCCTTTCATAAGCCGGTAGGAGCAAGGTCGTAACAGCCGAGATAATGATG
>CAYOEQ010000019.1:7500-24892 GCA_964402775.1 uncultured Enterobacteriaceae bacterium | reverse complement strand
GCGATATCTTCCTCGAGTTCATCGAAACACGCACGGGGGAGGACGGTTCGGATACCGGCGCAAGACTGATTGAACTGTTCCAGGTGCTCGACACACCGGAAGACCAACGAGTGACAACCCGCGATGAAGACCTGGCTCGGTTCCCCTATCCCGCATATCTCACCGATCTTACAATGGGGTGTGAAACAAGCGCAATTGATTATCGGGGTCCGGGGGAGTCGCCGCGACGACCGACAGGCAAACAACCGGCGAGAGGGGCTGTCAATCAGGCAAACGGGGTGGTCCCCCAGGGGTTGACCGGCGGTTTGGGAGGGCGGCGCCGTTACCAGGCCGAAGGTGGCCGGCAACGGCAGGGGCGCCGTTGTGGTGGGGCTGCTGAGAGGGAGGCGGTCTACAATACAATTCCTCATACAGGCATTGTGCGCCCGCCGTCTTTGCGTCCAGGTTGGTCACCACGAAACGGGGATTGGGGCCCTTGGCCAGGTATTCGGCCTTGGCCACCACCCGGCGGGTGCGCGACCAGCTCTGCCGGGTGCGGTAGCGCAACTCGCGAAAGCGCCGCGAGGCCCGGCCCGTCTGCAGGTAACGCCGTGACTTGCGCAGCGCCTTGGTAATGGCCTTCTCCAGGCGGTCATTCTTTGCCAGACTGTCACGGCGCAACGTATCATGGTCGTTGATATCCTCATACCCCAGCGCCAGGGCGTAGATGCGTTGCGCCAGCATTGATTCCACCGGGTGCTCCACCATCCCCGTATGGCGGTAATCCGTAAAACACCCGGCCAGCCGGGACAGCACGTTCAGGCGTTGCTCCACCTCGCGCAGCAGTAGCCCGCCCCCATCCGAGGTGAGCCGGCCGCCATCAAATCGGCCCGTGACCCGGCGCCGGCCAAAGGATTGAAATTCCAATTGTTCAGGGGTACACTGTGTGGTCATAAGGCCGTGTCTCGCTTGTGCTATAACTTATTGATCGAAAACAATTTTATAACACAAAACACGGCCTTATTCAATTCCTCGGTGAGATATGCGGGTTAGGGTGGTCTGACCCTATTTGCCTATTCGGAAAAAATCACGAGAAAGCCATCATTGAAAATCCGTCCAGAATTTATTAACGGGGAGGAGGGTTTGTTCTGCTAACAGGTTGACATCCACAACGAACCTTTCTTTCAGCATCATTCTGGTCTCCGGCTTCATATCTTCTTTTTTCAGATTGGCTTCCAGTAGTCTTTGATAGATTCGTCTTGATCTGTCATACAATGGCGTTACCTTGATGACGTTCTTGATCCTTCTAATCATCCCGTCCTCGTTCGTCAACCAGCGATGCAGCCGGCGATGTTTAGGATAGCCGCCCGCATTGACATGGATATTTCTCGTGCCACCCGGCTGCGCGCCCAACCCCAGAAACGTCAATATCTTATCACCTGCCAGCCCAGTGACAACATCCCTCTCAAATAGCAGTATCAATACCCGGGAAAAGACATCTGTATATGCCTTAACCTGCTTGGCGTAGCACCCTCGCTCCGTATAGTGCCAGCCACACGGCCAGTTTTCCGCTTTGCGTAGCGGTTCCTGCTTAATGGCATCCTCAAAACCCAAGGATTCCCACCCCTGACGAATGTTAAAAAGAAAATGGGAATAGGCTCTGTCTATGGGATTTCGCAAAACAATAATAATGGGGACCTGCTCATGAGTCTCTGCCAGAATTTTAGGGACAGCATTTTGACAATAATACAAATACTCCGGTGAAATGTCGCCGCGCAATTGGCCTGATTTTGCTTGACTGAATAATCCTCTATATTCTTCCGGAGTTCGAATAACCGTTTTAGAAAATTGCGGTCCAGGCCCGGCAAACTCCCCTTTTAAGGCAGAGAAATATCGACATTCTTTACGTGCCGGAATGAAAATATCAGGATGTTTCCTTAGCGTTTCGAATAAAGTAGTCGTCCCGGACCTGGCCGTACCGACTATAAGAAAATCAACCGGCGCGTCGTGACAAGCAGATGATTCTATCGACACGTTTGTAGATGCTCCGTAGTTGAACAATAAAAAAGCAATACAATGACCTCATCAGAGACAGTTTCTGTATGTCCAGATACACCTTCAAATGAAACCAGCGCATGATCGCCCAGCGTGAAGAAAGTGAACCAGGCCGCTTGATACGATAAGCCAGATTTTGACAAATCCCCAATGCTGATCCACAAGAGAACTGGTTTAATAGTGTTAACCACGTGGCATAATCTTCTGCCAAGGGAAAACATGGCATGTAGATTTTACCCAATATACCAGCATCGTAGACTACAGTGGATGCATTTATGATATTGCCATGTGTAAGCAGGTAATCGCTGTTTACTTTTTCCGGTACTTCAAACAGGGTTTCAGACTCTTCATCGTCCCATTTAATCCAGTAATTCGTATGGGAGAAAACGGCACGCCGGGCTTTCATTTCCCTAATTTGCACTGTCAATTTATCAGATAACCAGTAATCGTCAGAATCGAGAAAAGCAATATATCGACCTGTGGCCGCGCGAATGGCTGTATTCCGGGCCGCCGCTTGTCCACGGTGCATTGGGAGACAGATCAATTTTACGCGAGAGTCAGCCAATTGGTTTATCAGCACGCACGTATTATCAGTCGATGCATCATCAGCAATGATAATTTCCAAGTCGGCGTAATTCTGATTCAATGCGGAACGAACCGCCCTCATTATGTAGGCGGCGGAGTTATATGTCGCTATCACGACAGAGACCTTATCCGTCTGTACCATTCTATCGGGTAAACAATGAAGGGCGCCGGGCCCTGTCACCGTTCAGCAGACTAATGAAAGGCTCTGCATATTCACCTAGCACGGATAGCTAATCCATGCGTGAAAGCAGGTTATTTTATTTTGCAGAAGACCCGACAGACGGGCCTACTGAACAGTGACAGGGATATAGTAATGAGACGGGACGAAAACTACAAGGAAAATCGAACAGAATATAATTTTGTATAGTACGGGGTCAGGTCGCACAATGCATATGACTGCAAAGAATTGTGCATTGTGCGACTTGACCCCGTGTTTCCCAATGGTGTGTCGTGACCAATAATTTTGTTTCTTCACTTTATAAATATTTTTTAAAAACACTTTATAATGTGTATCATATATCAATACTCATCAGAAACGAGGTGACTATGGAGACCCTTCTTACCAACAAGACTATATCGGTGACCGAGTTACGCGAGCCCAGGAAAGTTATCGACAAGGCAGGTTCTCAACCGGTGGCGGTTCTTAATCGTTCAAACGTAGTGGGGTATTTTGTCCCGGCGAGCGCCGTGGAAAAACTGGATTTCAGTGCTTGTGAAACAGATGAAGTGATGTCCGCTCTCGACACCCTGGACCCTAAGGCGCTGGCGGTAAACGACTACCTCAAAGATAAGTAATGCGATATCTCACGGCTGAGCAAGTCGTCGCCATACATGAACGAGTCATACGGGGCCACGAATTACACGGCGTAGCGAACAACAGGTCTGTGGAAGCCGTGATTGGCAGGGTCGAAAACCGGCTTGCCTATGGCCTCATCGGTGACGTTTATGATCTTGCCGCCTGTTACGCCTGCTATATCGCCGTCGGCCACTGCTTTCACGATGCCAACAAACGAACGGCACATACAGCAATGCAGATCATCCTGAAGCTGAATGGCATACAGCTTGACTATGACATAGAAACTCTTGGAGATATGATTATAAAAGCAGCGCAAGGCATTGTTGAAGAGACAGAGCTGGCTGATTTTCTTCGAAGCTTGCCATCTGTCCCAATAATAGAAACAAGTGAGGACAGTGCATAACATAACGGAAGGAGCGCTGACGCTCGACAGGAGAGGAACTCATCGCGGAAGGCAAAATATGAAATTCAAATCAGCCACATTCTCCAACAGGAAAAAAGAGATTCATATCGTTTACGCCTCGGGGAAAAAAGTGGTGGTTCATTATGGATCCCTTGGCATTACAGGCCCGGTGGAACATATCCAGGTGGATAAGGAGACTTCGGGCAGAACCCTGAAAATCGAATTTGCCAATGGAAAAACGGATTACCTGCCTTACGATCAGCCCCTGTTTCTTGTTAAGGATCCCGAATATATGCTGCGCGATCATATTGAAAACATTGTTGCGCGAATCAACGAAGAAATAGATCGTAAAAAAATCTCCAAGAAATACTTGGCGCGGCAATTGAAGACGTCAGATAACCAGGTGCAGAGACTGCTCAACCCCAGGTTCATGAACAAAAACCTGACTCAATTGTATAAACTGGCCGCGCTGCTAGGCCTTGAATTTTTTCTATTGTTTCAAGTGACTCAGCTAATTTTTCTTTAATTTGCTTGAGTAGACAGACTTTTGTCGTCATGGTTGCTGTTCCCATTGGGATACGCATCCGGCCAAGGCGGGTCAAGCAGCTGGTAAGCCGGATGGGGACATTACACCAGTATATAATACGGGTCAATAATATGAGGTCAGGTCGCACAATGCGCAATTTTTAGCAGACATGTACCTTGTGCGACCTGACCCCGTGTTTCATGAGCAAATGCACTTTTCCTGGCGGGGGATTTTTTGGTGTAGGGAAGGTATACTTACGATACCATGGCGCTGACCTACAAAGATAATCCGTTCACGCCGGATTTTGGCGGTGTCCCACCTTTGCTCGCCGGGCGATCAGAAGAAATGAAGGTAATCACTGTTGGCTTGGAGATATTGCAGGACAGGAAGACGCCAACTACCACCATTATCAGCGCGCCCAGAGGTATGGGAAAATCTGTCCTGCTCAATGTGCTGAGCGACAAAGCGCACAAAGCAAACATTGCGTTCCGAAAAACCCATGCCAGAGATATCGACACTGTACAAAAGCTGACCGAATGGCTGGCCCCTGATATCGTTGAGTCTGCGCGGGGAAGCGGGCGTGATATCGGCGGCGGTGTTCCAGTTGTGGCATCTGCGAAATACGGACATACAACCGGGCCAGCTTTCGGTGAGCCAGCCTGGGATATACGGCTGCAGGATACCCTGATAGAACGCCACAGCGATAGTCCCTTAATTATCTGTGTGGACGAGGCGCACACTTTAGTGCCGGAAGTGGCCAGATCATTGGGCAGCCTGCGCCATAATATGTATGATAACAAGTGCCCGGTATGGCTTCTGCTGGCGGGACTGCCGGGTTTGTATGCGACCTTGCGTAATGCCGGGGTCACCTTTACCGAGCGGGTAACCGACCTGATGCCTGCCATGCTGGATAGTGACGAGTCGCTGGCCGCATTGAGCGTTCCGCTCAAAGGCTACCATTGGAATATAGATGATAAGGCCCTCAGGGACGTTGTCAACGAAGCACAGGGCTACCCTTACTTCGTCCAGATGTGGGGCAAAGAGATTTGGGATTCGGGCGTCGCAGCTAACAAGGCCGAACTTGATTTTGAAACAGTCGGGCAGGCGAGATCAAAAGTAAAGGTTCAACAGGAAAGATTCTACAGCAGGCGTTACAGCGAATTAATGGGAACTCAACGAACAGGCCCGTTCGCCGCCGTGGATATCATTGCCGTGACCCAGTCTGTGATTGACGTTGTAAGGCAATCGGGAGGCGCCTCCCTGCTTGAAATTGATGAGGCGATCAGCGAGCATGTGGGCAAGGATGTAAACCCCGCAACGTTACGGCAATACTATGAGGAGAAGGGATTCATATGGGATCCTGATCCTGACCGGTACCAACCCGGGATCCCGTCCCTGATGAATTATATCGCAGAAAAGTTCTCTGTCGGGGGGCGCGATAACACGCCGGCGCCGCCGTCATCTCCGGCGCCCTGACCCGTGTTTTTGATATAAGCTTGCAGCGCTCCCGGCAACGGGAGTAACAGGATTTATGGCATCAAAACCGGAATATGCTGACGATCGAAACGGCGATATACGTTGAAATCCTGATCAAGCGTAATAATTTGAGAGGTCTTTTCAATCTCAGTCATCCGAACAAGACAGGCATCTGCCAGCGACATCGGCACATTCTCGTATTTCGACATGAGTTGTTTTACAGCTTTTATTTCACCCGACAGATCAAAATCGACCACTACCAACCTGCGTTCTATTAACTCTGTAACTGCGATGGAACCACCCTCTATGTTGCGCAAGAGAAAGCAGGCTTCGGAAATAACCGATTCACAAGTATAAGCAGGTGGCTCCCACAATTTAAACGCTGCGTTTGCCCAGCTGAAGTATCTGTCTCTCTTGTTTAAAAAAGCAACTACAGGCCCGGTGTCAAGGACAATCCGGGTCATTTGGCGTAGTCAGCCATGTGTTCCGGTGACGTGGACAAATCTTCAGGGCCGGACAAAGAACCGGCCAGATCACTTGCTTGTGCAGCAAATGATTTGCCGGGTTCACTTATATAGGCAATGATTGCATCCCGCAAAATAGCTGACCGCGACAAGCTGCGTTGTTCGGATATCCTGCTTAGCTGTTCATCAAGGTATTCAGGTATTTTTACAGAAATAGAGCGCATTATTCTCTCCGTAATACTTATGTGCGTAAATTGTATTACCGTTATGAGAGCATGTAAAGAAACACAGAAACATCTGCGCGGGAAGGCTGCCCTCAGGTCCAGTTTGGGTTTAGACTGCTGCGATGAATGAACTGCCTAATCGTTTGCAACAGGTACGGCTGGAGATAGCAGTACATTGTGCGACCTGACCCCGTGTTTCATTGTCTTTGTTCTTGCCTGTTTGCCTTACTTCATGTCGAATATTGACATTATATGACATAAGATTATACTTTATGATTACCGGGTAGAGGGCTTGAGAGAAAACCATGGCAAGTAGCTTGAATTTATCTCTGACGAATGAACTACGGGAATTCGTAGATAGTCGAACGGGTGACTCCGGCGTTTACGCAACGCCAAGCGAATATATACGCGACCTGATCCGCCACGATATGGAAGCCGGCATGACACTCAATCATGTATTGGCCGGCCTTGAAGATATCAAACAGGGGCGGATGTCAGGGAAATCCATCCTTGACATAGCTGATGAATCCTGAGTTTCGTGAGGCAGCGAAAGCATTATATTCTCACGAAAACGGCAGAACGGGATTTTCGGGACGCAAAAGTATGGTCGCTGAAACGATGGGGTGCCGAACTGACCCGCCAATATTTTGAGGATTTGCACAACGGGGCAGAATACATTGCCCAAAATCATCGCTCATTGCGAGAACGTGATGACTTCACCGGAGACACCGGCCTATGCGTCCATCCTGTCCGTGAGCACTATGTCGTCTATACGTCAATGGATACTGATGAAATCATCATCGTTGCCCTGATCCGGCAGACTCGAGACGTGCCAGGCATTCTGAAAACCCACGCTTACAAAATCCGGCGGGAACTGAGCGAGATATTCGGCAGATAGTCAAGGGGATGACTGGCCCAGCCTGCGGGCGACATCCCTGACGCTGAGTTCGTTGTCAATCCTTTTTTGCCGTAGGATCATAGCGAGTATCGGCCCTGTATTATTGGCAATAATAAAAAATTATTGTTTTTAGCAGGTTCGATAACGACCTCGAACCCTTCAAGATTGACAACGAGTTCAATGGCTTCTTTTGCCATTTCACAGGCTTCTTTTTTCGTTCTTCCTTGAGTAAATATGCCAATTTCGGGAATATCAACTCCCCATATTGTTTCGCCCGCTTTTTTTTCCAGTTTTCCTTCAATCTTCATCAGCGCTACTCTTGACTACTTTCTTAACCTGATTGTAATACGGGGTCAGGTGGCACAATGCACAATTCTTAACAGACATGTCCATTATGCGACCTGACCTAATGTTATACGTTGATGCTTATCTCCATGATATTCAGGGTTTTTGCCTTAAAATCCATATTGGTCGATATTTTAAGGATAAAATGAGCACAAATAAATAGTTACGGCATTTTAGCGCAGGGTGTAAATCCCCCACCTTCGGAATCTCAAACATGTCAGAAGCCGGGCGCAAGCATCGACGCCTGCTCCTGCTCCTCAATCGCCATCCGACCATATTCAGATTGCAAGTTATCCCGAAGGGATTGCGGCAACCCTCTTAATGCCTCACCATCCGGAGGATAATCATGGAGATACGTCTTCAACAATCTCAATACGGCGATTCCCTGTCTCCTGTCACGCCCCTTCTTTATGGCAGACCGGTTCGGCTGCTTCGACAGCCAGAGTTTATGCGCGGCAAACACCCGGGGGTCCGGCACATCGAATACAACGGGGAACCCGTCATTCCCGACCACGGTAGTACTCACAACAGGCGCTGCGTACAGCCACTCAAGATTGGGAATTTTTGCTGCAAGAAGGTCATTTTTGTGCCCGGTGAGGGATGCCTTGGTAGTTTTATGGATGTTGGCCGGCGCCGGCCTGATCAGGTCTACTATATATCCCTTGGCATTGGCTGCGCGAAAGGACATTTTTGGCATGCGATCAAAGGTTCTGTCCGCTTTTTTCAGTAGTGACAACAATCCTCCGACAGGCTCTATCACGGCAAGATTCAGTTTTCTCTTGACATCCCACATCAGGTCGATGTCCTCAGACGCGAGCAAAACGGGGTCCAGGTGTACGCCGGCCATGTTTTCATAGGCGAACAGCGCGTTGGTCCCGACCACAATGAGCGGATGGGAGCCGGTTTTGACAAGGTGGACAGACCGTACAACATCTGCCGCAATTTTCGGCACCCGGTTGATGCCCGCCGCGACACAAAATCCGCGCTGCTGCATTAACCTGTCCAGCAGCGATTTCCGTTTCTGGTCCAGTTCGGCTTTTCTGGCATGGAAATTGTCGTATATCTCCTGGGTGCGTGCATCCCTTGCGCCAAGGCTTTTGCCATCGCCGCGACTGTTACGCTGCCTGAACAGATATTCCTTCCCGCTGACTTTCTTCCACCTCATGGTGCCCCGATAGCTGCGGAATTCGAAATCCACTGCAAGATAAACTTCGTACAATTGAGATACGTCAATCAGGATACGCCGTGAATTTTCGTTTATCTCATTGATATTCATAGTTTTTGCCTTAAAATCTATATTAGATCATATTTTAAGGATAAAATAAGTATAAATCAATACTTACAGCATTTTGGTACAGGATGCCTCCCTGAGGCTTCAAGCCTTCGCAGTTCTTTTCCTTCGTTGAGGGCTTGTTGTCCTGCGTGAGTCTTTATCAACCTCCGGCAATGTCACCACTTCCTCCAGGTTGGGAAACGCATCCGTCTTGTGCGGGATGGCCATGGCGTTGACGAAGTATTCCTGAAACTTCGTTTCGACTGCGGTCTCGATTTTCTCTATCTTCCTGACCACGGTTTCAATCTCCTCCCTGGATTCGTTGTTCAGCAGTGCGATCCTGGCGCCGGTGCCGGCGGCGTTGCCGACGGATGCGACCTGTTGCAGGGGGCAGTCCGGTATCATCCCCAGGACCATGGCCAGTTTGACGTCGATATGGCTGCCGAAGGCGCCGGCCAGTCTTATCCTGTCCACGGACGTGACGCCCATCCTGTCCATCAGCAGCTTGACGCCTGCATATAGTGCGGCCTTGGCAAGCTGGATCTGCCTGACATCATTCTGGGTGACGGAAATAATGGATTCGCCCCGGTAGAGAATATAAGAGAAAGTGCGGCCGTCCTCGACGATATGGTCGGCCCTGTCCGCCAGGCTGCCGTCGATCATCCCGTCGCTGGTCAGGATCCCGCACAGGTACATTTCCGCCAGGGCTTCGATGATGCCCGAGCCGCAGAT
This sequence comes from uncultured Enterobacteriaceae bacterium, assembly GCA_964402775.1. GTDB lineage: Bacteria > Pseudomonadota > Gammaproteobacteria > Eutrophobiales > Eutrophobiaceae > JAAXHV01. Next base: position 15,136 of record CAYOEQ010000019.1, on the reverse strand, counting down.
GCCGGTGACGGCGGCGGGCCTGTCCGGCGCCGCGAATGCCGGGTCGTCGGACCAGAGATCCGAGCCGATTATCTTTATCTTCGCTTGCAGGGTGTCGGGGTCAATACGCACCCGCTCTATGGCGCCGGGGGCCGCCCGCTGGCCGCAACTGATCTGCGCGCCTTCAAACGCAGGCCCGGTCGGACTGGAACAGGCCAGCATTCGTTCCCGGTTCCCCAGCACGATTTCCGCGTTGGTGCCGATGTCGATGAGCAGGCTGATGTCATCGTGGACGTGGGGTTGTTCGGACAGGATGACCCCGGCCGTGTCGGCGCCGACATGCCCGGCTATGCACGGGAGAATGTAAACGATGCCGCCGGGGTTGATATTGATATCCAGTTCTCTTGCATCCACATAAACGGATGAATCGACCGCCAGGGCAAACGGCGCCGCGCCCAGCTCAACCGGGCTGATGCCCAGCAGCAGGTGGTGCATAATGGGGTTGCCGGCTACCGTGATGCTGACGATATCCAGGGGAGAGACGCCTGTATCGTCGCTGATTTGCCCGATGAGCCGGTTGATTCCCTCCCGGACCGCCAGGGTCATCTCTTCAGCGCCTTCGGGGTGCATCATGACATAAGACACCCTGCTCATCAGGTCTTCACCGAAACGGATCTGCGGGTTCATCATCCCGCCGGAACTGATGACCTCGCCCGTGCTCAAATCACAGAGGTGCGCGGCGATCGTGGTCGAACCGACGTCTATGGCCAGTCCGTACACGACGTCCTTGTATCCCGGCCACAGCGCGATGATTTCCCTGCCCTGGTGTAGCGCGGCCGTGACCGACCAGTCGCCTTTTCGCAATGCCGGCTGGATATTGTCCAGCAGCGCAAAGCGCCAGTTCAGGTCTGCAAACCCCCACTGGTAGCTCAACGCCTCCACCAGCCTGGCCATATCGCTCTTGGGCTCGTACATGTCCGCTTCCTGTACTTCCACGTAGTGCAGGTGGATAACGGGGTCGAGCGTGATATCCCTTTGTTCGGCCTCCTTGCGTACCAGTTGGCGGTGGATCTGGCTCTCGGGAGGCACGTCGATGAGCAGGTCGCCCCGGACGGCGGCCTGGCAACTCAGGCGCCGCCCGGGTTCCAGGGGAGTTTTTCGTTCGCCGTATTTCTGTTCGGTGTCGCTGAATGGAGAGAGATGCTCCTGCTTTGAGGTAATTCCCAGTTTCGGGAAACTTCCCTCGGTGCATACTATCTGGCAGCGTCCGCACAGGCCGCGGCCGCCGCAGACGGAATCAACATCGACGCCCAGTTCCCGGGCCGCTTCCAGCAGGGGAGTGCCCAGGTGAAAAACGCCCCTGCGTCCGGAGGGGGTGAACACAACCTTTGCCGTATTGTCAGTATTTTCCATTATATCCGCAGATGACGCAGATTAGCGCAGATGTTTTTTGCCACAGAGGACACAGAGTTCACAGAACGTATTCTCGAATCACTCTGTGTTCTCTGTGCGCTCTGTGGCTTTAATATTATTATCTGCGATAATCTGCGTCATCTGCGGATAAATTTTGTTATCAGGCGCGGCGCCGGCGCCGGGGGCTGTCCCTGCGTCCGCTTCCCGCATCCAGTTCGGCCACAGGCTCGCGGTATTTTTTGATCCAGCGGGCGCAATCCGGATCATGCCCCATCATCACGTCCGCGCCGAGCACCGCCTGCATTACCTCGCCGTGCAGGGGGTTGGTAATGGCGGATGTCATGCCGGCGCCGATGGCCATGGTGAGAAACGCGCCGTTGATGCCGTTGCGGTTGGGCAGGCCGAAACTGATATTGGACGCGCCGCAGGTCGTGTTGACCTTGAGTTCCTCGCGCAGGCGCCTGACTATGTGCATGACCTGTCTGCCGGCCATGTTGATTGCTCCGATCGGCATCACCAGCGGGTCGACCACGACGTTGCTGTGATGGATGCCGTGGTCCGCGGCGCGTTCCACGATTTTTCGGGCAACTTCAAAACGCACGTCCGGGTCTTCCGATATGCCCGTTTCATCGTTGGAAATGGCCACCACCGCAGCGCCGTACCTGGCGACCAGGGGCAATACCGACTCCAGCCGTTCCTCTTCGCCGGTAACGGAATTGACCAGGGCCTTGCCCTGGTAGACGGCAAGACCGGATTCCAGGGCCGCGACAATGGAGGAGTCGATGGACAGGGGCACATCCGTGACCGACTGTACCAGTTTCACAGCCTGCGCCAGGATCGCCGGTTCGTCGGCCAGCGGGATGCCGGCATTCACGTCCAGCATGTGGGCGCCGGCTTCAACCTGGGTGATGGCGTCAGCCTCCACGCGGCTGTAATCACCCTGTTTCATCTCTTCAGCCAGGACTTTGCGACCGGTGGGATTGATCCGCTCGCCGATGATCACGAAGGGCCGGTCAAACCCGATAGCGACCTCCCTGGTTGCCGAACTTATCAGTGTCTCTGTCATTGTTGTTGATTCTCCATTTGTTAACTGGCTTCACGTAACCCGGTTTCTTCCCGCCGCCGGGCGATGCCTGGATGCCACGGTGTTCTGCCCTGCAGGATGCCCGTTGATTCCACGATTTCGGCTACCCGGTGTTCCTGCTTGTAGGCCATGATGTGAATGCCGTGTATGCCTTCGATTTCGCGTACCCGGTGAATCATCTCCGTACAGATGTTGACACCCTCGCAGGCCTGATCGGCAGCGCCCCGCAGCCGCCTGATAACGGAATCCGGTATATGTACCCCGGCCACATTGGCGCGTATCCATTCCGCTGAGCGGGCTGAGGAAAGTGGGCCTACGCCGGCCAGGATATACGCTTTCTCGTGTAATCCGAGATCGCGCACACGCGCCATGTACCGGCTGAACCTGTCGATATCGAAGCAATACTGGGTTTGGATAAACTGTGCGCCGGCGCTGATCTTCCTCACCAGGCGCAACGGTCGGATATCGAATGGTTCGGAAAATGGGTTGGCCGCAGCGCCAAGAAATACCCGCGGCGAGCTGGTAATCACTCGCCCGCTCATGAAACGGCTGTTATCACGCATGTCACGCAGCATTTCCAGCGTGTTCATGGAATCCAGGTCAAACACCGGTTTTGCCTGTGGATGATCGCCTGATTGCACGCCGTCACCGGTGAGACACAGTATATTTGTGACGCCCATGGCCGCTGCGCCCAGCACGTCCCCCTGTATGGCGATCCGGTTTCTGTCCCGGCAGGACACCTGCATGACCATGGCGTAACCGCGGCGCGTCAGCAGTGAACAGATGCCGACACTGGACATATGGCAGTTTGCGCCGGAACCGTCGGTGGCATTGATCGCGTCCACGTAGCCGTCGAACATGGCCGCGCGTTCGTAAACTTCAGCGGGATCTGCCGAATCCGGGGGCGCAATTTCGGTGGTCACCGCAAATCCGCCGGCCCGGAGGATGCGTTCCAGGCGGCCGGGAGATACATGTCCCGGCAGGATCGGCAGGTTTTCGCCCGCTACCGGTTCGTCTTCGAAGAGCATGTCTTACCTCAGGGACTCAAGTTCCGGGTGGCTGTGATGTTCCCGGACTTTCCTCATCCAGGCGGAGGTGCCCTGAAGGCGTGCATCGACGGGCGGCAGTACGAGTTCGATGGCATGTTCATTTTTGTTCATGCGCCGGTTGCCGTCCCGGGCAACCACCCACACGCACGGCATATCCGGCTTGACCTCACAGGCGCCATCCGGGCGGACGCCGCCGCAGGGCCCGTTCCTCATGGTCTTCGGGCAGTTCATCGGGCAGGACATGCCGGTGATATTCAGGGTGCACTGGCCGCAGGACCGGGAATCGAACAGAAAGCCTTTAACCGGTTTTTCAATCGAGAGGAACAGGTTGTCGAGTCGTTCATAACCGATACGCGCAAACAGGGGATGGAACCGGATGAGGATATTCTCCCAGGTATTGTAGAGCGCACCGAGCCATGCGGCGTTGCGCGCTGACCAAAGGCGCATTCTGTACATGGTATTTATCCGCTCAGGTTTTCTGCCAGCCCGTGGTTCCTGATCAACCCGACCAGCCGTTCGTCGGAATAAGCCGCCTCGATTCGTTGCGCTTCATGCAAAGCAGCCTGCTGCGGGTCCTGCTCGTTTGCCATGACGGATTTAACCCGTTTCCACTCTTTCATATAGGCATCGCTATCCTGTTTACGCGCCCGCATGGCAGCCCTGTCTATGGCATTCTGAAAGCGCGGGTTCAGCAGGACTTTGCCCTTTTTCCGTCCCTGTTTCACAATTACCTGTGAGGGAATATCACGCCAGTACACGATAATTTTTTCCATGTCCGGGTATCAGGCAATGGTGTGCGGGGCCGGTCAGTAATTCTTGTCCGGGAACTGCAGTTTTCGCCGGGCGATATAGGACAGCAACGCCTCATCCACGGCTTCATCGAGTGGCGGCGGCGTATAGTTCCACAGCATTTTCTTCCAGATACCGTTAGCCCGTTGCGCCGTGTCCGGGGAGCCTTCTTCCTGCCACTGTTCGAAGCTGTTGTTGTCGGCCGTGATGGAACGATAGAATGCGGCCTCGAAGTTCGCCTGGGTATGGGTGGCTCCAAGGTAATGTTTACCGGGTCCCACTTCCCGTATCGCCTCAAGTGCCTGACCGTTATCGGACATGTCCACCCCTTGCAGCAACACCGCTATCATGTTCGCCTGGTCCATGTCGGTGATGAATTTTTCATATCCGATTGCCAGTCCGCCTTCCAGCCAGCCGGTCGTATGCAGCATGAAATTGACTCCGGCAAGCGCAGCTGTCTGCAAGGTGTTGGCTGACTCGTATGCAGCCTGCGCGTCGGGAATTTTTGCCGCACACAAGCCCCCGCCGCTGCGGAACGGGACACCCAGTCTGCGCGCCAGCGCCGCGGCAATGTAGAGCACCAGGCTGGGCTCAGGTGTACCGAAGGTGGGCGCTCCGGACTGCATGGACATGGAAGAGGAGAAAGTGCCGAAAACGACCGGCGCCCCGGGTCTGACTATCTGGATAAAAGCCATGCCGGCCAGGGCTTCCGCCAGTATTTGCGTAACCGTGCCGGTTACCGTTACCGGCGACATTGCGCCGGCCAGTATGAAGGGAGAAATTACCGTGGCCTGGTTATGACGGGCATAGATTTTTGCCGCTCCGAGCATGGTGGCATCGTATGTGAGCGGAGAATTTGCGTTAATCAGGCTGGTTATTACCGTATTCTGTTCTACAAACTCTTCGCCGAACACGATTTTGGCCATATCTACAGTGTCCTGCGCCCGTTCCGGGTGGGTGACCGATCCCATGAACGGCTTGTCGCTGTACTTGACATGGCTGTAGATCATATCGAAATGGCGTTTGTTGACCGGCAGATCCACAGGTTCGCAAACGGTGCCGCCGGAATGGTGCAGGCCGGGACTCATATAAGCCAGTTTGACAAAATTACGGAAGTCCTCAATGGTGGCGTAGCGCCTGCCCTCGTCGATGTTGTGGATAAAAGGCGAGCCGTAGGCAGGGGCCAGCACGGTGCGCCTGCCGCCTATGACCACGTTGCGTTCCGGGTTGCGGGCATATTGGGTGAATTCAGCCGGCGCCGATGCCTGGATTATCGCCCGGCACATGCCTTTGGGGAAACGCACCCGCTCACCCTGTACGTCCGCGCCCGCGTCACGCAACAACCTCAGCGCCTCCGGGTCATCACGGAAGTCGATGCCGATCTCTTCGAGAACCAGGTCGGCATTCGTTTCGATCAGGGCAAGACCGGCTTCATCCAGGAGTTCATAATATGGGATTCTGCGCTCAATAAAGGCCGATTCCTGTATCTGGGGCCGTTGACGGGCGGCTTTTTTAGCGCTTCGGCTTCCGCTACGCCTGCGCCGGGGTTGATCGTTCATGATAGTGGAAACGGATAATTCCAGGTGATTGTCCGGTAAGGCAATTCTGCAACAGGACACCATTTACCGTATATGGCGGAACGACATTCCTGCATGTATATACGACATGGGAAAAATTATCCGCAGATGACGCAGATTAGCGCAGATAATAATATGAAAAAAACATCTGCGATAATCTGCGTCATCTGCGAATATATTACATTCCCTTGAAGACAGCCGTAGCGGCTTCGATGGTCATCTCTATCTCGCGCGCGCCGTGGGCGCTGGAGATAAATCCGGCCTCGTAACTTGACGGCGCCAGGTAAACCCCGTTTTCAAACATGCCATGAAAAAAACGGTTAAAAGCCTCCTTATCGCAGGCCGTCGATTGCCGGTACGAGGTAATCGAGGAAGCATCGGTAAAAAACAGGCCGAACATGCCTCCGGCCTGGGACGTGGTAATGGATACGCCGTTTGCCTCGGCTGCCTGCTTCAACCCCGTGAGCAGGCTGGTCAGGTTGCCTGACAGGGCAGAAAAGAAGCCGGGTTCCGACACCAGTTCGAGAGTTGCCAGGCCGGCGGCCATGGCTACGGGATTGCCTGATAAGGTTCCTGCCTGGTACACCGCGCCATCGGGCGCGAGGCAATCCATGATCTCCCGGCGTCCGCCGAACGCGCCCACAGGCATGCCGCCACCGATTACCTTGCCGAGCAGGGTCAGGTCGGGAGTGATGCCATACAATGATTGAGCGCCTCCCCGGGCAACGCGAAAGCCGCTCATGACCTCATCAAAGATCAGGACGCTTCCATGACCGCTGCAGGCTGCACGCAAGGTATCCAGGAAACGCTGCGAGCCGGGGATGCAGTTCATGTTGCCGGCAACCGGTTCGACGATCACCGCGGCGACCTGCTCGCCGATGTCGGCAAATACGTCGGTTACCTGAGCGCAGTCGTTATATGCCAGTGTGATGGTGTGCTTTGCCGTATCCGCGGGTACACCCGGTGAGGTAGGGATACCCAGTGTCAGGGCCCCGGAACCGGCCTTGACCAGCAGCGAGTCGGCATGGCCGTGATAGCAGCCTTCGAACTTGATTATTTTATCCCTGCGGGTGAAGCCGCGCGCAAGCCTGATGGCGCTCATCGTCGCTTCCGTGCCTGAGTTCACCATGCGCACCTTTTCAATGGCGGGCATGAGCGAACAGATTTTCTTTGCAAGGACAGTCTCGAGCGGGGTGGGCGCGCCGAAACTCAGGCCCATCGCCATCACCTCGCTGACCCGGGCGATGACATGCGGATGAGCGTGACCCAGAATCAGCGGTCCCCAGGAACCGACGTAGTCGATATAGGAGCGCCCATCGGTGTCATACAGGTAGGCCCCGTTGCCGCGTTCGAAAAACACGGGGTCGCCGCCTACGGCCCTGAATGCGCGCACCGGAGAGTTCACGCCCCCGGCGATATATTTCTTCGCCTCTTCAAAATAATTGCTGTTCATAGTTCCTGATTTTTTGGCCACAGAGGGCACAGATGTAATATGAGTTGATGATATTACTTATCGAACCGCATTGTGATCTCTGTGTTCTCTGTGTCCTCTGTGGCTGAAAATAAGGCGGTTGAATTCTTTTACCGTAGCATACGGATCTTCTGCCTGGTAAATGCTGCTGATCACAGCGAGCATATCCGCGCCGTGCTCGATCAGCGTCCCGCAGTTCGCCGGCGCAATCCCCCCGACAGCCGCAACCGGCAGGGAAACTCTGGCTTTTGCCTGTCTTATGATATCAGGTTCG
>CAYOEQ010000019.1:0-7400 GCA_964402775.1 uncultured Enterobacteriaceae bacterium | reverse complement strand
AGCCGCAACCGGCAGGGAAACTCTGGCTTTTGCCTGTCTTATGATATCAGGTTCGGCGACTGTGGTGTTTTGCTTCGATGAGCTTGGAAAGAATGACCCGAAGGCTACATAATCCGCGCCGTCTTCCTGCGCGGCCAGCGCTGTCTCCACGCTGTTATAACAGGAAATGCCGATAATCGCCTCGGGCCCCAGTTCGTTTCTTGCCGTTTTGCAGTCACAATCCTCCCTGCCCAGGTGAACGCCGTCACTGCCGGTCGATACGGCCAGTTGCAGATCGTCGTTAATGATGAACAGGCTGTTGTGTTCCTTGCAGAGTCGCTGCAATTCGCCTGCTTCATATTTTCTCCTGGCGAGGTTGCCGGATTTGTTCCGGTATTGCAGCGCAACCACACCGGCCCTCAGTATCTGTTCCGTCGCTGAAACAAGACTGTCGGCGGACAGCCTGTCGCAGTCCGTGATGGCATATAGCCCCCTCATTGTATAAAACGCCCGGGATGCAGTTGTGATTTCCCTATGCGGCGCGCGTTTTTCAACGTCTGCCAGGTATATTCCTGCGCCTTACCCACAGCGGTGCCGAGCGGGTCGCCCAGGGCAAGTCTTCCTGCAAGACAGGCTGACAGGGTACAGCCTGAGCCGTGATACGTACCGGGTAGCCTGGCCCAACGGTAGCGGTGAATTTTGCGGGTTTCGCTCATCCAGGTGTTGATTACCTGCTCGCTCTCACGATCGGCTGCAGTGATTAATGCTGTTTTGCAGCCAAGATCCAGCAATCCATGCAGCGCCTGTTCTGTTTCGCTGCAGCCTGTCAGCGCCTGCGCCTCCTCCAGGTTGGGCGTGATGACGCTGGTGTGGGGAAAAAGGTGAGCAGTCATGGCCCGGACCAGACCCGGTGAAGATAAATCTGCCCCGGCCCCGGCGCCCAGGACCGGGTCCAGCACTACCGGGAACCGCGCGGAGGCCAGGTAATCTCCGATAATCTCGATCAGCTCAATGCTGCCGATGAGACCGATCTTGCAGGCATCCACCGCTATGTCACCGGTCAACAGGTGCAGTTGTTCCCTGAACCTCTCCGGCGGTTGCGGCGCCATGGACTTGAATTCGGCCGTGTTCTGAGCAGTCAGTGAAGTGATTACGGAAATGCAGTGGCAGCCGGTGTACGCCAGTGTCTCGATATCGGCCTGCACGCCTGCTGCGCCGGACGGGTCATGTCCGGAAAGCGCCAGGACAACGGGCTTTGCGTTCATGGATTACAAGGGTTTATAAACGGCGAGCAATATGATGGCGATAAGGAAGATCACCGGTATTTCATTGTACCAGCGATACCAGACATGTGCATGCCGGTTGCGATCGTGTTTGAAATCCTTCAGCAATTTACCGCAGTGGACGTGATAGCAGACCAGCAGCAGCAGCAGTACGAGTTTGACCTGGAACCAGGCCTGGCCCGCATAGCCGGCCCAGCCGTTGTATGCGGTCAGCCAGGCGCCGAACACCAGGGTCAGGACGGCGCCGGGGGTCATGATGCCGAAATAGAGTTTTCGTTCCATGACCTTGAACCGGTCTGTGCTGACCTTGTCATCGCTCATGGCGTGGTACACGAACAGCCTGGGAAGGTAAAACAGCCCGGCAAACCAGGTCACCATGAAGATCAGGTGGAGAGATTTCAGCAACAGCATAATGACCGGCGGGGAGAGGTTTACGCCTGTCCCCTTGGTGAAGAACCGGATTTGTCCTCTTGTACGGCGGCCTGCGCGTGCAGCAGATTTTCAATCTGTTGTCTGAGTTCGCCGATATCCATCTCGCCGATCTTGTGTTTGATTATCCTGCCGTCCGGATCAATGAGGAAAGATGTAGGCGTCAGCATCACGTTGCCGAACGCAGCGGCCAGGGCGCCGTCCAGGTCCAGCGCGATGGGGTAGGGCAGTTGCCGCTCCGTAGTGAGTTCCAGTACCCGGTTGGGGGGATCGTATGACATGGCGACGCCGATCAGTTCGAAACCGGCATTGCCGAGTTCCTCGTATAACTCGACCAGGTGCGGCATCTCTTTCAGGCAGCCGGGACAGGTAGTGGCCCAGAAGGTGACCAGCACCGGCCGGCCGCGCAGTTCGCCAATGTTGAGTTTCTCACCCTTCAGGGTAGTGAACGTCACGTCCGGCGCCCATTTCAATCCGGAGGGACTCGTCCACAGCCAGAATGACAGGCCGGCGACAGCGAGGATAAAGATGGCGGCAATGGTTTCCTTGATTTTCATTCGCTTATTATACCGTATCAGAATATGCCTGCCTCCAGTCCCGCGGCCATGGTCATGCCCAGTTCTTCGCAGGACACAAGAAATTCTTCCCGGTAATCCCCGCTGCAAATCAGCGGTTCCTGTACCGCCTTCCAGGCCAGTCCCTTGATAATGCGTTCCATGCTGGTTCTGGCGCCGCTCCCGTCGTTGCCGGCCCTGATGAACAGCGCATAGGGCAGGCCTTCGGTTTTTTCCAGGCACGGATAGTAGATCCTTTCGAAAAAGTCCTTGATGGCGCCGCTCATGTAGCCGAAGTTTTCGGTCGTGCCGAGAATAATGCCGTTGGCCCATAATACGTCATCTGCGCCGGCGTCCGGTGGAGTGAGCACCCGCAGGTCCACTCCTTCTATGTCCTCATGGGATGCGCCGCCGGCAACAGCGTCCGTCATTGCCCGGGTGTTGGCGGACGGCACATGGGAAACAATCAGCAGACGAGGCATTTGAATATCATATTCAGATAGGGTTATTATCTCAATCATGTTAATTACGTCATTCGTCATGCCGGACCCCGGGCAACAACATTCCGGGGCATGCTTGTTCCGGCATCCGGTAAAATACTGTGTCGCCCATCGGGCGAATCATTGTATTACTGGATTCCGGCATGCGCCGGAATGACGAAATCGGGTGAAATGATCAGGGCAGGCATAGTCGGTGGTACGGGCTACACGGGCGTCGAGTTGATGCGTTGCCTGTCCCGGCACACTGAAGTGGACCTGGTTGCCGTCACCTCCAGGACAGAGCAGGGCAAGCCGGTAGCCGGGATATTTCCGTCACTGCGCGGCGTGGTTGACCTGACGTTTTCCGATCCCGAATCCGGCGCGTTGCCGGACTGTGACGTGGTGTTTTTTGCCACGCCCAGCGGCGCCGCCATGCACCAGGCCCCGGGCCTCCTTGAAGCAGGGGTCAAGGTCATCGACCTGTCGGCTGATTATCGCCTCCGGGAAAAGGAGGTATGGGAGCACTGGTATGGCCGGAAACACGCCAGCCCCGATTATTTAAGTGAAGCCGTGTACGGTCTGCCGGAAGTTAACCGGAGCCACATCGCGGGCGCGCGCCTGGTAGCCAACCCGGGTTGCTATCCGACCGTAATACAACTGGGTTTTCTGCCGCTGCTGGAGAGCGACCTGGTGCAAACGGGCAGCCTCATAGCCGATGCCAAGTCGGGTGTAAGTGGCGCTGGACGCAATACATCACTGGCTACACAGTTCTGCGAAGCGGGGGAATCCTTTTCCGCTTATTCCGCTGACGGTCACCGCCACCTGCCAGAGATAAAACAGGGTCTGAATGCCCTGTCCCATGGGGAGATAGAGCTGGTATTTGTCCCTCACCTGCTGCCTGTTATCCGGGGCATACATGCGACCCTGTACGCCCATTTGAAAAAAACCGACGTTGATCTCCATGCAGTGTTCACGAGCCGCTATGACAGTGAACGCTTTGTTGACGTATTGCCTCCGGGCACACACCCCGATACGGCCTCGGTCAGTGGCTCCAATACCTGCAGGATTTCCGTTTTTCAACCACAGGGCGGTTCCACAGCCGTTATACTTGCTGTAGAGGATAACCTGGTAAAAGGCGCTGCAGGCCAGGCGCTTCAGAATATGAATATAATGTATGGGCTTGATGAGGCAACGGGCCTGGCGCAAAGCGCGCTGTGGCCGTAAGAAGAGTGGGGTCAGGTCGCACAATGCACATGCTCCCGCGCAAGCCTGTCCCGGAAGTTCGGCAAGGGCCGTATGTGCATTGTGCGACCTGACCCCATTCTTCGCATTCTTCGGTTAACATAATCTTGAGCAGCTTCATCATAAAACCCCGCAGGTCCCTGCGCTTCTGGATATCCTTCGTGGGACTGACCGTATTGCTGCTTCTCCTGCTGGCGTTGATCACCAGAGAAAGCCTGAACGCCGGCCTGGACTTCAGGTTACCGTGGAATGCAGACGGGGATTTATCTGCTGCTGAGTTACACGATGAGAATGTTGAACTGCGGGAAAAATTGCTGATACTGCGGCAGAACAACCAGGTGGACAAGCAGGCCGCCGCGCTGTTGCAGAAGCAGTTGATCGATTCACAAAAGGAAAATTTCCAGTTAAGAAAAGACCTGGAATTCTACCAGGGGATCATCAACGTCAAAGGCGGCAGGAACTCTCCGATAATACACGGAATGCGAATTAAGCCCCTGACATACGCCCGGGGCTATCGGCTGGAATTGATACTGCTCCATATTACGAATACGGAGAAGGTATTCGAGGGAATGCTGGACGTTGCTGTGGAAGGCGTCCAGGACAGTACGCTGAGGCGCTTTCCATTGAATGAGATCAGTCTGAGCCGGGACCAGAATTATTCCATAAGGTTCAGGAACTTCCAGCGAATCGAGAATGATTTCGTTCTGCCGGAGAATTTTCAACCACAAAAGATCTTTGTAACCTTGTCCATTGATGACGAGGACGAGTCAGGGTTAGAGAAGGTGTTTGATTGGCCTGCGACCGATGGCCGGGAGAAAGCAGATGTTGGGTAACAGCAAAAAGAAAAAAACAGCAAAAATTGATTCCCTGATTGGAGAAAACACGGAAATTACCGGCGACATCAAGTTCACCGGCGGATTGCACGTAGACGGCATAGTCAAGGGGAATATTATTGCGGAGGCCGGCAGCAACTCCCTGTTGTCGCTCAGCGACCAGGGAAAGATAGAAGGCGAAATACATGTGCCGTATAACATTATAGACGGCACGATAAACGGTAACGTATACAGCAGCGAGCATATAGAACTCGAAGCCAGGGCGCGTATTACCGGCGACGTCTATTACAACCTGCTGGAAATTTCCGGCGGCGCCCAGGTAAGCGGCCGGCTGGTCTATACGCCGGACAGGGCTGATGAAGCGCCGGCGCCTGTAGATCCTGCCACCAGCGATGACTATACCTGAGCACAATATATCCGGGGTCAGAGTAAGAAATTCGTCAGAATTCTTACTCTGACCCCTGCTATCAACAGGAGAAGATTTGGGCTTGCCTTGAAATCGGTGAGGCAGTCCTGTATATTGTATTATAAATCCGACCCCACGATGTGCGAGTAACCGAACAGCTTTGGAGACAGTCAGAACCATGCTTGAAACAATAGACAAATTACCGGATCCGCTTGTTTTTACGGATTCTGCCGCCTCCAAGGTGAGACAGCTTATTGCCGATGAAGAAAATGGGGGCCTGATGCTGCGGGTCTTCATTTCGGGTGGAGGATGTTCCGGCTTTCAGTATGGATTCACGTTTGATGAAGCCGTGTCGGACGGCGACACCGTGGTGGAAAAGGAGGGTGTCAAACTCCTGATAGATCCAATGAGCATCCAGTACCTGACGGGCGCTGAAATAGATTATTCGGAAAGCCTGGAAGGAGCCCAGTTCGTCATCCGCAACCCCAACGCTCAGACCACTTGCGGCTGCGGTTCTTCTTTCTCCGTTTAAGCAGCTTCGTATATCGCTCCAAGCACGACGGCCTTTTCCGCCCCGGTAACGGACGGCAGGTTTGCCGGGACATTCTCCAACCGTTGCCGCGCCAGCCAGGCAAAAGTCACCGCTTCCACCGCGTCGGGGTTGACGCCGTAATCACCAGTGGATTTAACTCCCATGCCGGGCAACAGGGCCCGCAAGCGTTGTATCAGCGCCGTGTTGTGGATGCCGCCGCCGCACACCAGTATTTCATCAGTTTCAGGCGCGCGGGCCAGTACTTCAACGCTGATGCTGGCGGCCGTCAGTTCCAGGAGGGTGGCCTGTATGTCCTCATCCCGGCAGGAGTGTCCCGTTTTGCCGGTATGCGACGCCAGCCACGCCAGGTTGAAATCATCTTTGCCCGTGCTTTTCGGGGGCGGCGCTGTGAACCAGGGATCGGAGAACATCGCTTCAAGCAAATCCTGCTGAACTTCGCCTGATTTGGCCCAGTTGCCCTGTGCATCATAAGCGCGGCCCAGGCGTTGCTGTGTCCATGCGTCCATCAGGGTATTGCCGGGACCGGTGTCAAAACCCCGGACCTCTTGCCCCGGGTCAGCGGGCAGAATCGTGATATTAGCTATTCCACCTATATTCAATACGATGCGGTTCAGCCGGTCGCTGCGGAATCTCCACGCATGGAATGCCGGCGCCAGGGGAGCGCCTTGCCCGCCGGCTGCCATGTCCGCCCGGCGGAAATCCGCGATGGTGGTAATGCCGGTCAGGTTGGCTACCAGGTTCGGGTCGCCTGCCTGCAATGTGCGCGGCGGTGTCGCCCGGGGTAAATGGAGGATTGTCTGCCCATGGCTGCCGATTGCCCGGACCTGGCCTGAGTCTGTACCGTTAGCGTCCAGCAAGGCCAGCGCCGCCTCGCCGAAACAGCGCCCGAGCAGGCAGTCCAGTTCGCTGACTGCCTCAATGGGTGAGGTCGGGTTGATGCCTCTCAAGGACTTCTGCAACCCTGCTTCCAGGGGATATTGGCGGTAGTCCATGATCTCAAGATCATTTTCCGCCAGGTTGACCAGGGCCGCGTCTATGGCGTCGGCGCTGGTTCCCGACATAAGCCCTATGAAGAGCATTACAGGTTGATTTTCGGGTCGTACTGCGCCAGCAATTCCGCATCCGGGGCATCCAGCAGCGCCAACAGGTACGCTGAATGAATCCTGAATTCATCCGTTTCGGCAACGGAAATACTGTCCGCGTGCGGCAATGGTACGGTCACAGGGTTGCGGTGCACGCCGTTCATGCGAAACTCGTAGTGCAGGTGCGGGCCTGTCGCCAGTCCCGATTTTCCCACGTAGCCGATGACCTGTCCCTGTTTGACTGGTATTCCGCGTTTCATGCCTTTCCTGAAGCGGGACATGTGGGCATACAAGGTGCTGTATTTTTCACCATGCTTTACGATAATCGTCTTGCCGTAACCGCCCTTGTTGCCGATGAATTGAACCTTGCCGTCACCGGTCGCCTTGATTGGCGTGCCTGTTGCGGCGGCATAGTCCACTCCTTTGTGCGCCCTGATCCGGTTCAATACCGGGTGTTTCCGTTTCAGGTTGAAATGGGAGCTTATCCTGCCGAAATCAAGCGGATTGCGTATGAATGCCTTGCGCATGTTGGCGCCGTCATCGGTGAAATAATCAACCTG
>CAYOEQ010000018.1:22950-26484 GCA_964402775.1 uncultured Enterobacteriaceae bacterium | reverse complement strand
GACCTGATGATGAAGGCGCTGCGCAGCGACTGGATCAACCCGGTGTGGATGGTGGGGATCGATCCGGACTCCGACGGCTTGGCAAAGGCGGGCGCGAGCGGCCTCAAGACCACCCATGAAGGGGTGGATGCCTTGCTCGACCATATCGGGGAAGACGATATCAAGATCGCTTTCGATGCGACCTCCGCCTACGTCCACCCGGAGAACTCCAGGAAACTGGAACAGCGGGGCGTCCTGGTCATCGACCTGACGCCGGCTGCCATCGGCCCCTATTGCGTGCCTCCCGTCAACCTGCAGGAACACGTCGGCAAACAGGAGGCCAACGTGAACATGGTCAGTTGCGGCGGCCAGGCGACGATTCCCATGGTGGCCGCGGTGAGCAGGGTGCAGCCCGTGGAGTACGCGGAGATCGTGGCGACGGTGGCGTCAAAGTCCGCCGGTCCCGGCACCCGCAAGAACATCGACGAATTCACCCGCACCACGGCCAACGGCCTGGAACGGGTCGGCGGCGCCGGGCGGGGCAAGGCCATCATCATCCTCAACCCGGCTGAACCTCCCCTGATCATGCGCGATACCATCCATTGCCTGACCCAGGACGATCCCGACCAGGAGGCCATCAGGAAATCCGTTCACGGCATGATCCGGGAAGTGCAGAAGTACGTGCCCGGCTACCGGTTGAAAAACGGCCCGGTATTCGACGGCCGGCGCGTCTCCATCTTCATGGAGGTGAAGGGCCTGGGTGATTACCTGCCGGAATACGCGGGCAACCTGGACATCATGACCGCCGCGGCGCTGCGCACCGGCGAGATGTTCGCGGAAGAGATCATCAACGGGACACTGCAACTGGCGGCCGCCAATGCGTGATGTGAGGCAACCATGAACCTGGCGGGAAAAACAGTCAAATTGCACGATATGTGCCTGCGTGACGGGATGCACGCCAAGCGCCACCTGATCAGCGTGGACCAGATGATAAGCGTCGCTTCCGCCCTGGATGAGGCGGGCATTCACCTTATCGAGGTGACCCATGGCGACGGCCTGGGCGGCGCCTCCATCAATTACGGCTTTCCCGCCAGCACCGACCAGGAATACCTGCAGGCGGTGGTGCCGCAGATGAAGAACGCCAGGGTGTCGGCCCTGTTGTTACCCGGAATCGGCACCGTGGAGCACCTGCACATGGCCCGGGATTGCGGCGTGCATACCCTGCGCGTGGCGACCCATTGCACGGAGGCGGACGTGTCCGAGCAGCATATCGGTTCGGCCCGGAAACTGGGGCTGGATACCGTGGGCTTCCTGATGATGGCCCACATGGTGGAGCCGGAACAGTTGCTGGAACAGGGCAAACTGATGGAGTCCTACGGCGCCAATTGTATCTACTGCACCGATTCCGCCGGATACATGCTGCCCGATGACGTCACGGCCCGTATCGGCGCATTGCGCGCCGGGCTGGAACCGGACACCGAGATCGGATTTCACGGGCACCACAACCTGGCGATGGGCATAGCCAATTCACTGGCCGCGGTCGAGGCCGGCGCGGACCGTATCGACGGTTCCGCCGCGGGACTGGGCGCCGGCGCCGGCAATACGCCCCTGGAAGTGTTCAACGCGGTGCTGGACCGCATGGGTGTCAACACGGGCGTGGACGTGTTCAAGTTGATGAACGTGGCCGAAGACGTGGTGGTGCCGATAATGGACCAGTTGATACGGGTTGACCGCGACTCGCTGATCATGGGTTATGCGGGCGTTTATTCCTCGTTTCTCCTGCACGCCAAGCGCGTCGGTGAAAAATACGATATTGCTTCGGGCGACATCCTGGTCGAACTGGGGAAGATGAAGACCATCGGCGGCCAGGAAGACATGATCGAGGACGTGGCGCTGAACATGGCGCGGGCGCGCCGGGAAATCAAAGTGGCGCAATGACCCTGGATCAGACAGCCATCAGGCAGTTGGCGGAGCACCTGGAAAATGCCGAGCTGAACAGGCAACCGGTGACCAGGATCACCGATGATTACCCGGACCTGGACTGGGAGGACGCCTACGCGATCCAGTACGAGATCCGCCGGCGCAAGGAGGAACGGGGCGCCGGGACTGCCGGCCTGAAGATGGGCCTGACCTCCCAGGCCAAGATGCGCCAGATGGGGGTGACGGAGCCGGTGTACGGCTTTTTGCCCGCCTCGGGCAGTTATGGCGACGGCGCGGACATTGACAGCGGCGCATTCATCCACCCGCGGGTGGAAGCGGAAGTGGCCGTGATGACCCGGGCCGAACTGTCGGGACCGGGCTGCAATGTCGGCCAGGTATTGACGGCGGTGGATTTCGTAACCGGGGCGGTGGAAATCATTGATTCCCGTTATGAAAACTTTCGCTTTGACCTGAAGAGCGTGATTGCAGATAATACCTCCGCCGCCGGCTTTGTGTGCGGCAGCGTGTTGCGGGAGGTGCGCGACCTGGACCTGCCGGCCCTGGGCGTGGTGCTGGAGAAGAACGGTGAAATCGTTGAAACCGGCGCCGGCGCGGCGGTGCTGGGGCACCCGGCGGCCAGCGTGGCCATGCTGGCGAACATGCTGGCGGCGCGTGGCGAAGTGATCCCCGCGGGGACGTTCATCATGACCGGGGGAATTACCGCGGCGGTTGCGGTGGGCAAGGGCGATACGATTAATGTACGTTACCAGGACCTGGGGAAAGTAAGTTTCCGGATGATTTGAGGACGATAATAAAGTGTCGCCAGGGGCGACAGGATAATTGACTGGATGCCGGAACAAGTCCGGCATGACGAAACGAAATTATTACGACACATATTAAAAAAGAGAAAAGGGTGAGTAATAACAAAATCACAGAAATGAACAGGTTAGCGTGCTGTTTCCTGCTGGCCGTTGCCGTCCTGCTGGCGTCCGGCTGCGAATCGCCGCTGGTCCTGGATGAGGTCGAGAAAGCCCTGCAATCCCCCATCCGCAGGACCGATAATTTCCAGGCGGTCGGCGCCTTTCAGCAGAACATCGTGGCGGTCGGGTCCAGCGGGGTCATCCTGTCGTCACAGGACGACGGAGCGACCTGGCAGCGCCAGCAAATTCCTTCCTGGCCTTCGTTCCTGGACATCACCAGTTGCGCCGGCGGCCTGTTTGCCGCGCTGGCCTTTGAAGGCGAGGTGTGGCTGTCCGAAGACAGCGGCCTGACCTGGCGCCTGAGTAAACTCCCCACCGAGGAAGCGCCCCAGGCCATCCAGTGTGATCCGTCCGGCAACCTGTGGGTGGTAGGCAGTTTCTCAACCATCTCGATCAGCCGGGATGGCGGCGCGAGCTGGGACCTGACCTCCCTTGACGAAGATATTATTTTTACCGACATCCAGTTTTTCGATAACCGGACCGCCTATATCGCCGGTGAATTCGGTTCCCTGCTGAAAACCGCCGATGCCGGCGCAAACTGGGAATTCATGCCCCCGATGCCCGATGAGTTCTATCCCCAGAGCATGTATTTTGAAGATTTGAACAGGGGATGGATCGCCGGTCTGGGCGGCGTGGTCCTGGCTACGGACGACGG
>CAYOEQ010000018.1:0-22850 GCA_964402775.1 uncultured Enterobacteriaceae bacterium | reverse complement strand
TGAACAGGGGATGGATCGCCGGTCTGGGCGGCGTGGTCCTGGCTACGGACGACGGGGGGGAGACCTGGGAGACACAATCTACCGGCACCCTGGTGACATTGTATACCCTGGCGAAATCCAACGGGCAGTTGTTCGTCACCGGTGGAGAAGGCTCCATCTTCCGCTATGACGGAAACGGGTGGATACCGGTCGACCACGGCCGGCCGTTCCGCCAGTACCTGCGCGGAATCGAACCGTTGTCCGAACACCGCTTGATCGTGAGCGGACCCGCCGGCGTACTGCAGATATTTCCCCTTGGGGAACTGGCGGGCGATACCACATGAAAAAAATAGATACCAGCCAGATCTTCCCGGTATTCGGCAATTTCCTGTTCAACAACAGGAAATTCGTACTGGCGGTTATTTTCCTGGTTACCGCCATGTTTGCCTGGAACATCCCCGCGGTGCGCATGCTGTCGGACTTTGCCGACCTGTTGCCCCAGGAGCACCCGTACATACAACTGCATAACAGCATACGCGATACCTTCGGCGGGGCCAATATCATCGTCATGGCGATGGAAGTGGAGGAGGGCACGATCTTCACGAACGATTCCCTGGACCGGGTTCACCGCATCACCCAGAAACTGGACAGCGTCTCCAACATCAACCATAACCTGGTGAGCAGCCTGACCCACCGCAACACCAGGAAGATCTTCCTGACCCCGGACGGGACGATACGCTCGCAGAACTATTACGACCCGCACCATGATGAATACACGGAGGAACAACTGGCGAAAATCCAGGGCGACGTGCTGGCGAGCACCAACGTATACGGCCTGCTGGTCTCGCCGGACATGAAGTCGGCCCTGATCAAGGGCACCCTGAATGAAGGCCAGCTCGATTACGGCAAGGTGTTTGAGGAAATCCAGGCGATCCGGGCCGAGGAGGCCGCGCCCGGCGTGCACATCCATGCCACCGGCCATCCCGTGCTGGTGGGCTGGGTGGATTCCTACAGCGGCGATATCCTGCTCATCTTCTTCTATACCATACTGATCGTCCTGGGTATCCTGGTCTTCTACTCGCGCCGCCTGTACGGCATCCTGCTGCCGTTGCTGGGCATGATCCTGACCAGCATCTGGGGCGTGGGTTTCATGGGGGTCTTCGGTTACAACCTGGATCCGTTGATGCTGGTGGTGCCGTTCCTCATCTCGGCGCGGGCCATGTCCCACGGCATCCAGAAGATGGAACGCTATTTTCTTGAATTATCCCGCACCGGCGAGAAGGTGCCGGCTGCCCGGAATACCTTCAATGCCCTGTTCAGGCCCGGCGCGCTGGCCATCGTCGCGGACGCCTCCGCGCTGTACCTGATCGGGCTGGGCTCGGTGCCCATCAACGACAAGATGGCCGTTTACGCATCGTTCTGGGCGGTGTGCATGGTGGTCACCGTGCTGATTGTAATTCCCATGCTGCTGGCGGAACTGCCCAGGCCGAAGGACGTGGCCGTCAAGCACACGCTGGCGCGCGCGATCTTTCCGAAATTCGCCCAGGTCGTCGGCACCAGCGGGCGTTCGAAAGCGGTGTTGATCACTTGCCTGGTAATCGCTCTTTGCGCCACGTATTTCAGTTCCTGGGTGCAGATCGGCGAACCGGAGCCGGGCTCGCCGCTGCTCTACCACGACCATGATTTCAATATCTCTTCGACTGCCATCAACGATCGCTTCCCGGGCGCCGAGGAACTGTTCATCATCGCCCGCGCCGACGAGAACGGCGGGTTGAAGAAACCGGAGATCATGAAGGCCCTGACCGATTTCCAGAACCACATGATGCTGGACCCGAAGCTGGGCGGGGTGAAGGGGGTGAACAACCTGCTGACCCAGGTGAACCAGATGACCCGCAACAACGACCCGCGCTGGTCGGTGATCCCCTCCATCGACCAGAACATCGGCGGGTTGCTGTTCATGTTCATGATGTCGGCGCCGACCCAGGGCGCGTTGCAGGAATATATCGACACCGACGACCGGCTCGCCAACATGGTGTTCTATTACAAGGACCACACCGGGGAAACCATACGGCGCGCCATCCACATGGCCAAGGAATGGATAGACACAACCGGCAGCCAGGTTGAGGGCCTGCATATCGACCTGGCCGGCGGTCCCGTCGGCGTGACCGCGGCCATCAACGAAGAGGCCTATGAGACCAACGTCATCGTGGTGCCCGCGGTGCTGATCCTGATCCTGGCCTTTACCCTGTGGTTTTACGGCTCGTTCCATTCCGGCTTCATGATGCTGGTGTCCATGACCTTCGCCACCACCCTGACATACGCCTGCATGGGGCTGCTGAACATGGGGCTGAACGTCAATACCGTGCCCATGATTGCCGTGGGCATCGGTCTCGGGGTGGACTACGCGATCTACATGATGGACCGCATCAAGGAGGAGATGCACGTGGCCGACGACGTGCAGGACGCCATCCGGCGCGCGGTGAGCACCACCGGCGTCGCCATCGCCCTGACCGCCACGACCCTGGTGGGCGGCATCATCATGTGGGTGTTTATTTCCGAGTTGCGTTTCCAGGCGGACGCGGCGCGACTGCTGATAATCATGCTGGTGATGAACATGGCCTCCGCCATGTTCCTGGTGCCGGCCTGGGTGAACATCTTCAAGCCGAAATTCATCATGAAGGCGGGCGAGGAACGCTGGGAAAAAGGCGCGGGATCGACAATCGACGAGATTGAAGACCTGGTCTGAGCAAATATTGATGGTATTGGCAGATAAAGAGGCTATAATGAAAAAATATCGATATTTTGAAAATCAAACTAATCAAATCCACTTAGCGTAGGGGGATATATGATGAATATCCGAAGGTTCTCTCTCACCCTGTTGTCGAGTGCAATCGCAGGCGCTATTGCCATCGCGCCGTTGTCGGTATCAGCATGGAATTCCAGGGACGGCACCCTGGAGATACATGGCTTTCTCGATAATACCTATCACCACCGCGATGATTACGGTATTACCAAGGAACGTGTACGCGGCCAGATCGAGTGGTCCAAGATTTTCAAACCCACAGGACTGTTTTCCGAGATATCCTTTCACGGGACCCTGCGGGCCACCTACGATGGTGTGTATGACCTGAACGATGATACCTTCGGCAAGCGTGCGGGAGGTCCGGTCACGACCACCAGTTCCGGTTCAGGAGTCTATCTCCCTGTTGGATTCGGGCCGGATTCTGAAGCGCAGGTTGTCAATGTTTCCGTACTTACAAATCATCCCACCGTGGATGCGCCCTGGGGATTCTCGCCGGTATCTGCCGGCGTACCGGTCCTGCCCGGTGGCGGGGGATTCGGATTCGATACGACAGTCAATCCCAATGAAGGTTTGAAACGGGTGGGCAGCGAACTGGCCGCTACCAACAATAACGGCGCGTTCGGCGGCGGCCTGGAGCTGTTTACCCCGACCCGGCCCTGCAACGTGGATTCCCGCGGCTGCATCCCCGGTTACATGGACGCGACCCTGGACGACCTGCGCTTCCCCGAGTTCACAGACGACCACGGCTGGCTGCGCGAGATTTACATTGACGCCACCATGCCGGTCAACAACGGCGACGAGATCAACTTCCGCATCGGCCGCCAGCAGGTGGTCTGGGGCCGCACCGACCTGTTCCGGGTGCTGGACCAGGTCAACCCCATCGACTTTTCCATCCAGAGCATCTACGAGGAATTCGAGGACAGCCGTATTCCAGTAGGTATCTTTTCGGCAGAATACCGCGCCGGCGCGGTGGGCGCGTTCGATGACCTGAACTTCCAGGTGATCTGGAACTTCGAGAAATTCCGCCCGAATATACTGGGCCAAGGCGGCCAGCCCTACAACATCCTGCTGACCGGCGACCTGTTCCGGGCGCTGAAGAACTGCTGGGACAACGGTTGCACCGTCAACAACTTTGCCGGCGGCCTGGCCCCGGACGGGAACCTGGCGACGGATTTCGCCCCCCACGTCATCGGTATACGTGACATCCACATGCCGGGCTGGGACTTCGACCAGGGCGGCGTGCGGCTGGAAGGCGTGTTCAGGGGCGTGGGCTTCTCCCTCAACGCCATGACGTTTTATTCGCAACTTCCCTCGTTGAGATCGGGGATCCCGGGCGTCAACCCGTTCCTGGGTGACCTTATCCCCCCGCAATTCTGTCCGCCGACCACACCTTCACCGGGGCTGTGGAGTCCGGCATTTGGCGCCTGTCCGCTGGGCTTCAACCCGATTGATCCTACCGATACGCCGGGCCATTTCCGGGAGCGGCAATATGTGCCGGCATTTGATATACACTTTCCGCGGGTTACCCTGGTAGGCGCGTCCGCCGACTTTTATATCGATCCGGTCAAATCCGCGTTCCGGGTGGAGGTAGCCCATACCAGCGGCGAGGAATTCCCCGACACCTCGAAAGCACGCCTGTTTTCCGAGTCCGACGTGGTCCGCTGGGTCATCGGCTGGGACCGGCCTACCTATTTCAAATGGTTGAATCCGAGGCGTACCTTCCTGTTGTCGGGACAGATTTTCGGCCAGCACCTGCTTGACCATGAATCAATCAGCCATCCTATCTCCGGACGGCAGGTAGGTTACCAGGTCCGGAAGAGCGATTTTCTCGGCACCTTCCTGATCCAGGGTTTTTATCGCCAGGATCGTATCCTGCCGCGCCTGATCATAGGCCATGACTTCAGGGCCAACGCCACCGTGCTCGGGCCGGGACTGGACTACCTGATCAGCGATCACCTGCGCCTGATCATCGGCGCCAATATCAAGCTGGGCACCGGTCCCCGGATGGCCGATGACGGCCGCACCTCCAACGCATTTCCACCCTTTACCAACGCGGCGGGTTGCACCACGCCCTATGTCATAGAATCCAGTTGTGGAACTCACAGAGGTTATGAACCGCTGGGCCGCTTCCGCTCCGGTCCCATCGGCATGGCGCAGCACGAGGACGAGTTCCAGGTACTGATACGCTACCGCTTCTAAGAATCCATACAGGAAGGAGGCTAAATAATCATGATTAAGTATGCCAAATATCTCGCTGTTCTGCCGCTGTTCGCCCTGAGTCTGGCGGCTTCGGCGGATTTCACCGAAGAAGACGTAAGAAATTCGTTTTATCCTTACGAAAACTGGACGCCGGAATTTCCCGGTTACACCCCCGGCATGGTGATCGACCAGGGCAACGTTGAGCAGTTCAAGGATATACTCGATCCTGCCTTGTACGACCACATCATAAACGGCGAGACGGCGCTGCAGACCAAGGTGACGGAATCCCTGGAACTGCACCCGAACTATATCAAGGCGACGATGGAATCCGTGAAGAGCCCGCCCACCCTCACCGCTGACGGCCTGGTGGATAATTTCATTGCCGGGCGCGCCTTTCCTGCCGAACCCGACCCCAATGACCCCCAGGCCGGCCTGAAGATGGCCTGGAACTACCAGTACGGGTACAACTGGGGCGACAACGCGGCCATCTCCCCGTTTTACTGGAAGTTCAGGAATGCCAAGACCGGGAAACTGGAACGCACCATCAAGTGGAGCTTCCATTTCCTTAACTGGAAACACCGCGTCAACCAGGACCCGGTCCCGGAGTTCGAAGACAACCCGGCCGAGTTGTTCCGGTCCATTTATGTCGTGGCGAGAGAGCCGTTTGATATCGCCAATACCCAGCTCCTGATCCACCGCTACAAGAACGACCTGAAACGTGATGACGCCTGGTTGTACCTGGGTTTCCAGCGGCGGGTGCGGCGCCTGGCCACGGGACAGACGACGGATTCATTCCTGGGCACGGATATCATGATCGAGGACTTTGAAGGCTACAACAACCGCGTGTCCGACTACAACTGGGAGTATATCGGCGCCAAGAACGGTTTCCTGCCGTTCCATAACCATGACGAACTGGAACTGGCTACCGACATGCCGCCGGAACCCGATGGTTACCAGTTCGTTGACGTGGATGGCTGTTTCCCCAAGACCACCTGGGAACTGCGCAAGGTCTATGAACTGCACGGCACGCCGAAGGACCCGAACCACCCGTTGAGCCGGCGCGTGATGTATATCGATGCGCAGACGTACACTATTCCGCGCCAGGCGGAGTTCGACCGCAAGGGCGACCTGTGGAAATCATTCTCCATCTGCCAGGCCTACCCGGACCGGCACTTGCCCGGGAACAAGGGCTCCGGCGTCGCCATCGATAATTGCTTCATGATGTACGACGTGCAGGCCCAGCATTGCACCACCGGCCAGTTCAAGGGGCAGCTTGACCCGACCCTGAACCCGCCGCAGATGTTCACGGTGCAGAACCTGCGCAAGAGTGGAAGGTAGTATGGTTTGTATCGGGGACAGATTTTAAATCTGTCCCCGATTTTTTTATATCCAATGTCTGAGAACGTTGATCTAAAGTTTTTCTTTAATTTCCGCAGTCCCTATTGTTATCTCGCCAGCAAGACGATGTTCAGCCTGGTGGATGACTACCATGTAAATTTCGTCTGGAAACCCCTGGCCGGGTGGAACGGCCGGTCAGCCCCCGAACGGGCCAGGGTCAAAATTCCCCTGACCCGGCAGGACGTGGCCCGCTGGGCGAAGCGCATGAATATCCCCTGCATCCCGCCGCCTATTACCACTGATCCCACTCCGGCCGGGGTCGGATCGCTGCTGGCCCTGGAAAAGGGTTGCCTGCGGGAATATGTCGCACGGGTGATGGATACCGAGTGGGGGGAGGGCGTGGATATCGGCCAGACCGAAACGCTGGTGGACATCGCCCGGCAGATCGGCCTCGACCCCGATGAGTTCAGCGCGTCACTGAACGATCCGGCCAGGCAGAAAATTCTCGAAGACAACTGGCTGGAGGCACAGGAATCCGGCGTCATCGGCGTACCGACATTCGTCATTGACGACCAGATCTTCTGGGGCAACGACCGCATGGATTTCGTCCATGACCATTTAAGCGAACTTGGATTGAAGAAATAAGCTATCAGGGGACGGATTTAAATCCGTCCCCGGACGAACGGACCCCACATATCCTGAAAACGAGCAAGTGAAACCCAACTATTGACATGCGCCTCTTCTCCCACAAAAACCGCGCCATGCACATGGGCCCATTCCCCCTGGAACGGCTGGCCCGCAACAATTCAATACCTGAAAATCCACCTGCCGGGAAACTTCAGAAGCGGAAAACGGCTGCTCCGGACAACCCAGGCTCCATGGCCGGCGCGTTCCGCGAATACACAGACCTGTTCGACCGCATGCGCCTGGGAGACCCGGCGCCCAGACAGGCGCCTGTTCCCTCAGACCCGGTGGAGCGCGCCAATCACCTGAAAGCCGGTTGTTACAACCTCGACGTCAGCATGGCGGCAACCTGCGCCATTCCCGAACAGGCCATACTGGCTGAACCTGTCGTGAACGAATCCCTGGCCCAGGCACAGGAAAAGGAATACCAGGCCGGTTCGGCGACCAATGTAATGGCCGAGACTTCCGTGCGGGAAGGCCAGGAGGCCTGGCAGCGTTCCCTGGAGGATGCGAAAAAGGAGTTCAAGCACGACTATGCCCTGGTGTTACTGGTCGAGTACACCAGGGAACCGGATCCCGATGTTGAGAGCGAAACCTGGCTGGCCGGCACCCAGGCGCAGCGGGCAGCCGTCAGGGTCGCCGAAGCGGCGGCAGTCATGGTGAACTACATCCGTTTCCTGGGATATGAAGCGACCTTGCACACGGCCACGGCAAGCGACCTTGACCTGGATTACCTGCTGCTTTGCAGCGGTCTGGGTGAGGTTACGGGCAAAAACGGCAGCAGTGCGGTCACCAACCCCTACCTGGGGGACCAATTCGGTATGGCCGTGGTTTCGACGACCATGGAGCTTGCAGCCGATGCACCGTTGGCAGAGCGGGGGGTTATGCAATCCCTGAAGTCCCATGGCCCGGGGTGGTGGCTGGGAGTAGGCGGCGCGCGGCCAGGCTACAAGGGCAGGCTGTTCAAAAACAGGCCGTTTCGCCTGGGCCCTTATCCAATGGAAAAACTGAAACCGCAGGAGACCACCACGACTCTCATCGACGAGCAGAACGTCCCGCGTGTTCCGAAACGCCACGACATGTTCATCCGCGCTGCCCTGGGCGACCTGGGCGACAAGGCGCAGCAGGAACTGCACAATTTCCGCATGATCACCAAGTCGCCCTACGGCCATGCCATGATACCGCCCCTGGGCGCCATGGTGCCGCTGCAGTACGGCAAGGAAGCGGATGAGATCGCGCCCGGGACGGACGATCCGAAGAAAAATGCCGAGGCGGTGAAGGCGGCCCTGTACTACATGGGCGCGGACATGGTGGGCATCTGCGAGTTGCCCGAATATGCCTGGTATTCCCACGATACGGACGGTTCGGAGATAAAGCCGTACCACAAGTACGGGATCGCCATCCTGGTGGACCAGGGTTACGAGACCATGGAAGGCGCCAGCGGGGATGACTGGATCAGCGGCGCGCAGAGCATGCGCGCCTACCTGCGCGCCCAGCTCATCGGCGGCGTTGTCGGCGCCCATATCCGTTCCCTGGGCTATTCGGCCCGGGGCCACAGCGTGATGGACCAGGACGTCCTGCATATCCCGATTATCCTGGAAGCGGGCCTGGGCGAACTGAGCCGCATCGGTGAACTGGTGCTGAATCCCTACGTGGGTCCGCGCTTCAAGTCCGGCATCATCACGACCAACCTGCCGTTGTTGCCCGATAAACCCATAGACTTCGGCCTGCAGGACTTTTGTGAGAAATGCACCAAGTGCGCCAGGGAATGCCCGTGCCAGGCGATCCCCTACGGCGACAAGATCATGTTCAACGGCTACGAAATGTGGAAGCCGGACGTGGAGAAATGCGCCCGCTATCGCATCACCAACGCCGCAGGCGCCCTGTGCGGCCGCTGCATGAAGACCTGCCCCTGGAATATCGAAGGGGTACTGTCCGAGAGGCCGTTCCTGTGGGCGGCCATGAACCTGCCGTTCACCCGCGGGTGGATCGCCAGGCTGGATGACAAGGTCGGCAACGGTCTGATCAACCCGGTAAAGAAATGGTGGTGGGACCTCGATTCCGATGCGGAAGGCAACATCATACCTGCCGAGCGGACCAACCGGCGCCAGTTTTCCAAACGCACCAACATGGACCCGGAGAAACAGAGCATGGGCTGTTACCCGGCAGAAATAGCATCCCCGCCTGTAGCTGAACAACCGGTCATCCTGCACCGGAAGATCGCGGTGCAAAAATACAAGAGCGCGGAAAGCCCGGAAGAATACAAGGCCCGGAAAAACGGGGATAACCGGGGACGGATTTGAAATCCGTCCCCAACAACGTACGCCCCTATACCGGCGCGGAATTTCTCGAGGACCTGAAAGACGACCGGGAAGTCTGGATCTACGGGGAGCGGGTCCCGGACGTGACGGAACACCCTGCCTTTCGCAATCCCGCCAGGATGATGGCCCGCCTTTACGACGCGCTGCATAATAATGAGAAGTATCCGCACCTGCGCGCCGATACGGATACCGGTAACGGCGGTTTTACCCATCCCTATTTTAAAGTGGCCAAAACCCGCGAGGACGTGATTGCGCAACGCGAGGCGATCGCCCAGTGGGCCCGCCTGACCTACGGCTGGATGGGGCGTACTCCTGACTACAAGGCCAGCCTGATGCTGACCCTGGGATTCAACCCGGAATATTTCGGCGATTACGCCGGTAATGCCCTGAACTGGTACAAGAATGCCCAGGAGCGCGTGCCTTTCCTGAACCATGCCCTGGTCAATCCCCCGGTGGACCGCAACAAACCCCATGAAGAGATAGAGGACGTGTATATGCACTGTGTCGGGGAAACGGACGAGGGCATCATAATTTCAGGCGCCAAGGTGGTAGCCACCGGGTCAGCTTTGACACACTACAATTTCCTCGGGCAGTACGGACCCATACCCATAAAAGACAAGCGCTTTGCCCTTTCCGGGATGTTGAGTATGAACACTCCCGGGGTAAAGCTGATTTGCCGGCCCTCCTATGCGTACACTGCGGAAGTGATGGGCAGCCCGTTCGACAACCCGTTATCCAGCCGTCTTGATGAGAACGACGCCATCCTGGTCCTGGACAATGCCCTGATGCGCTGGGAAGACATTTTTATTTACGAGGACCTGGATGCGGCCAGCACGTTCCTGGGCACTTCCGGCTGGGCCTATACCTTCGCCTTTCACGGTTGCACCAGGCTTGCGGTGAAGTTTGATTTCATCACCGGGCTGTTCATGAAGGCCCTGGAGATCACCGGCGCCAAGGACTTTCGCGGCGTGCAGGTAGCCATCGGTGAAATGATCGTCTGGCGCCATTTATTCTGGGCATTGTCGGACGCCATGTGCGGTATGCCCGACGACTTCAAGGGGGCGAAAGTGCCGAACGGCCACGCCGGGCACGTATACCGGGTGCTGATGACCATGGCTTATCCCCGCGCCAAGGAATTGATCGAGAACATGGTCGCCAGCGGCCTGATCTACCTGAATTCCCACGCCACGGATTTCAGCGTGCCGGAATTGAAGGGTTACCTGGACAAATACCTGCGCGGCTCTTACGGCCACGATGCGGAGGACCGGGTCAAGACCATGCGCCTGTTGTGGGATGCGATCGGCACGGAATTCGGCGGCCGCCATGAACTGTATGAGCGAAACTACTCCGGCAATAATGAAAACATCCGCATCGAGGCGCTATGGAATGCCCAGGGGTCCGGCCTGGACAAGCAACTCAAGGACTTTGCCCAGCAGTGCATGGATGAATACGACGTCAACGGCTGGACCGTGGGCGACCTGGTCAATCCCCATGACGTCAACCTGTTCATGAAGAAACCCACAGGTAAAGAGAGTGTTTGAACTCGCCGGGGACGGATTTGAAATCCGTCCCCTTATCCCCCTCTGCTACGCACTGTTATTTGTCCTGTCAGTTAATTCAATACTGATACGGGCGGACGTGGTGGAGGAGTCCTTCGCCTTCGACCATGAGCAGGTTGCCTCGCTCAACCCCGCGCCGGGCACGGTGATCACGAAAGATAACGTCCAGTCATTCAGCCATATCCTCGCGCCCAAGCTCGTGGACCTGATCAGCGAGGAGTTTTTGACCATCACTACCAATGAGGCCATCTCCATGTCCACGCATCCTGCCTATATTGAGGCAACGAGGCGCTACCTGGATCAAACCGAACTCGGGGACGAGCCGGGGATAATCCACAATTACGTGGCGGGAAGGCCGTTCCCCCGGGAACCGCAGCTCGATGATCCGCGGGCAGGGGACAAGCTGGCCTGGAACCTGCGCTATACCTATACTTACGACAGCGGCGAGGTGGCGAGTTTTTACTGGCAGTACAGGAATATACGGCATGACAAGATCGAGAGGGAGTTGTCCTTCTATGCCAGTTCGCTGAAGTTCATGCACAGGCATGTGCAGGAACCGGTCCCGTCGATGCCGAAGAATCCGTCAGAGATCTACCATGGCTTGTACCTGAAGGTGCTGGCGCCGCCCGACCTGCGCGGGACGCAACTGCTGGTGCAGCGGCTGGAAGACGACACCAAGCCGGAACAGGTCTGGCTGTACCTTTCCGGCCACCGGCGCGTACGGCGCCTGGCGTCCGGACAGACCACGGACGCCTTCCTGGGCAGCGACATCATGATCGAGGACTTCCTGGGTTATAACGGCCGTATCATGGACCAGAAATGGACGTATAAAGGCGTTACCCATGTGTTGCTGCCGTTCTTCCACCATGACCGGCAGCAGTTGGAAGAAGTGGGACAGCAGCAGGACGGTTTCAGGTTCGTCGGTTTCCACGGCAAGGGTGATTGTTTCCCCAATGTCACCTGGCACGTGCGCAAGGCGTATATCCTGGAGGCCGAGCCGTACTGGAAGCAACATCCCCTGTCCAAGCGGCGCTATTACCTGGACGCCCAGACCATGCTGCCGGTCTACGGGCACATCTTCGACAGGCCCGGCAACCTGTGGAAAGTCGCCATGGGCGCTTACTCCCACCCGGACACGCATCATCCCTCCAACCGGGGCATGGGCGTGCCCGTCATCGACGCAGTCACCATGGTCGATATCCAGGCCATGCACTGCACTACCCTGCAGTTCAAGGCGATATTGCCGGAAAAACCATTCAAGGAGACGGATTTCACCGTGCAGGCATTGCGCGCGAAAGGGCGCTGAATTAACATGTGATTATTACACCAGGGGGTAGAAAATGCGTGATTTTACAATCGACAATTTAACGGAAATCGTCCTGGAGGAATACGGCTCCAAGACAGAAGATCCCAGGTTCAGGCAGATCATCACGTCGTTGCTCAAACACCTCCACGCCTTCGTCAAGGACGTGGAGTTGACGGAAGAGGAATGGTTCAAGGCCATCATGTTCCTGACCGCCACGGGCCAGATGTGTGACGACAAACGCCAGGAATTCATCCTGCTCTCGGACGTGCTGGGCGTATCCATGCTGGTGGACGCGATCAACCATCCCAAGTCGGGCAAGGGGACGGAGTCGACGGTACTGGGGCCTTTCTATGTATCAGGCTCGCCGGAATATGAAACCGGCGCCAGCATCATCAAGCAGCAATATGCCGATCAAGTCGCACTGGTGCAGGGCAAGGTGGTGGACCCGGACGGCAACCCGATAGCCGGCGCCAGGCTGGACGTCTGGCAGACCGCAGCAAATGGTTTCTACGATGTACAGGACCCGTCAATGCCGGAAGATAACATGCGCGGTATTTTCACCACTGATACAGAGGGCAACTATGCGTTCGTTACGGAAAAACCCTTGTCCTATTCCGTACCGACGGACGGGACCGTCGGCGAATTGCTCCGGGCCAGCGGCCGTCACGCCATGCGTCCCGCACATATCCATTTCATAGTCTCTGCGGACGGCTATGAACCGTTGACGACCCACGTATTTTCAGAGGGAGACGAGTACCTGGATTCGGATGCGGTATTCGCCACCAAGAGTTCGCTGATAGGCCATTATGAAACGTCCGACGATGCCGGCCTGGCTGCCCGCTACAATATTCCGGTACCCTTCAGCCACCTGACATTCGACATGGGGCTGATGCCGGTCTGACCCCAACAATCACTGCGCCGGCAGTTTTCCGGTGCGCAGGTAGGCCAGTACGACGATCACGACCAGCGCCACCATGATCAGTATCATGGGCAAGGAGGTGCCGTCATGGGTCCAGCTTACCGCCAGCGCCGCCAGTGAACCGATAGCCATTTCGGCGGAAATGATCACGGCTGCCGCGGACCCGGTCCTTTTATCGGTCGTATTCATGGCCAGGGTAGGCACCACGGCGAATATCGGACCTTCCGCGAACAGGAGGACCGCTACGGCCAGGGTCAGGGTGACCGGCGTCTCCCAACCCGAAGCCAGTATGGCAAGCAGCAACAGGGAACCGCACACCGCGCAGATTACCCCGGCCCGCAGTATCTCCCTGGCGCCGTGGCGCCCGCTCATGTGCGCCGCCAGCAGGCTGCCGATAATATAGGCAATCACGATCACCGCGTAGTAGTAACCGAAATGTTCGGTCGCCACGCCGTAGTTGTTGATGAGGATGAAAGGGCCCGCGGTAATGAAGACAAAGATGCAGCCCAGGCTGCACCCGCCGATAGTGATGTAAAGCAGGAATGACCTGTTGCTGAGCAGGCCGAAATAATCGGCGTATATTTCCTTCAGGACCAGTGCGTCATGATCCTTTCTGCCCGATTCCTTCAGGAACAGGGTGATCAGCGCGGTGACCGCCAGGGCCAGTCCCGTGAGCAGGTGGAAATTCATTCTCCAGCCGAACAATACGTGGATATAGCCGCCCAGCAGGGGGGCGAACGCGGGCGCAAACGCGGTAGCCACGCCGTAGATAGCCACCGCGCGTACCTGTTCCTTCTCGGTAAACAGGTCCCGGATGATGGCAAGCACCACGACGCCTTCCACCGCGGCCGCGATGCCCTGGAGCACCCGTGCAACCAGCAGTTGGCCGATGTCGGCGGCAATCGCGCACAGGAAACTGGCGAGGGTAAAACCGACCATGCCCCAGAGCAGCACGGGCCTCCTGCCGAACCGTTCCGAGAGCGGACCGTGGATGAGGGTGGCCAGGCCGTAGGCCAGCAGGTTGAGGCTCACCGTGAGCTGGACCAGCCCCGGACTCGTGCCCAGCAGTTCCGGCAGATGGGCCAGGCTGGGCGCGTACAGGTCCGTGGACATAAGGGTAATGACGCTTGCCGAGACGACCAGCGCGAGGATGATGTTCCTGTTCATGGTTCTCCGTATTATATCCTTCCCGGGCAGTCTCCGGATAGGTGGGGCCAGAGTAAAATCTCCCCGGTCCCGCCAATTGCTGCGATGGTAGCGATTTTACTCTGACCCCGGAATTTACCCCGGAATCCAGTGGGAAGTGCTGCGCGGGCGGCGGATTTACGGCAGGTTTTCGTCTATACTTCGGGGTCATGAACGCTCTCAACCGGTTTACCGCACTGTTGCTTTTGACCGCCTGTTGCGCCACCGCTTATGCCGGGGTGGACGGGCGGCCGGATATTTCCGGCGTCTGGTCCAATGCGCTGTTGACCCCCGATGACGAACGCTGGCGCATCGAAGACCTTGCCTGCGCCCGTTCGGGCTGTTCTCTTATGGGTTTCAAATACCTGCAGTCACTGTTGCAGGACCCGGAGAATGATGATCGGACCGTGAAGGAACTGTTCTACGAGATGCGCGGGTATGAGCAGGAACAGAACAGGAACCTGCTCACCCCCGTCGGCCTGGAAAAACAGGCGCAATACGACCCGGCCCAGGGCGCGGCCCTTGATTGCACCCCGGAAGGCGACAGCCTGCGCCACCAGATCACGGCGCCCGTGCCCATGGCGATAGAGCAATACGATGACAGGGTCGTATTCCGTTACGAATACTGGAATGCGGTCAGGACGGTGTACCTGGACGGGCGGGCGCTGCCGCCTGACGCCCCGCACACCCGGCTCGGCCACTCGACGGGCTATTACGAGGGCAACACGCTGGTGGTCGAGACGACCCGTGTTATTCCGAACGTGATCGGCGTTCCGGGCGGCGGCGCGCTGGCGCCGGACCCGGATACGCGTTTTGTCGAGCGCTACACCCATCATGCCGGTAACGGCAGGCTTGACCTGGAACTGGCGATCATCGACCCGGTGCATTTCCGCAGGCCTTATGAGAACCAGAGAAGTTTCTTGCCTGAACCCGACTGGGAACTCGAGGAATTCGTCTGTGAGGCGATCACCGGAGAATATTAACGAAATATCCATGAGGAACTGTTCATGAACACCCGACTGATTGCGCTATTGATTGCAGGTGTGCTTTTCTACGCGCCGGCGTACGCGCATCACAGCCCGGAGTCGCACTACGTGGTCAGTGAACTGATCACCGTTACCGGCGTGGTGACGAAGTTCCGCCTGATCAATCCCCATGCCCGCATCTATTTCGATGTCACCACCGCAGACGGGGAAGTCCAGCACTGGTTCGCGGAGGGGAATGCCTCGGCGATACTGCGCAGGAGAGGATGGGACAGTGATACGCTGCAACCCGGCGACGTGATCGAGATTACCGGGAACCCGGCCCGGGACGGCGGCCACAAGATGGACTGGAAACTGATCGTGACGGAAGACGGCACGGAGTACCGCGGCGGAAATACCGTCGGCAGCGAGCGCGACCGGCTGCTGGATGACGTTGAGAGGCGGCGCCGGGAACGGGAATGACGAACAGAGGGTCGCGCGTTATGCCTGGATCGTATTCGACCGTATCAACGAAGCCAGGTACTCCGCCTGCCGGAGCGCCAGCGCGATAATGGTCAGGGTCGGGTTGGCGCAGCCTGAAGTAGGGAACAGGCTGCCGTCGCTGATGAACAGGTTATCCAGTTCATGGGTCTGTCCCCACTGGTTGCAGACGCTTGTGGCCGGGTCATTCCCCATGCGCGCCGTGCCCATGTTATGGGTGGCCGGGAACACGTCCACCAGTTCCAGCACCTGTTCCGCGCCCAGGGCTTCGTATATCCTGCGCCCCCGGTCCAGCCCGTAGCGCAGCAGCTTGCGGGAATTGTCGTGATGTTCATAATGGACTACCGGGACCGGCAGGCCGTACTGGTCCTTGCGCGTAGGGTGCAAGGTGATTGAATTCGTTTCCACCGGGGGGTCCTCGCCCACGATCAGCAATGCCGCCATCCGGTCGTATTGTTCCAGCAGCTCGGTATAGGACCTGCCCCAGCTACCCGGCCTGAGGAACCTGGCCATGGATTCCGGCGTGAAGCTCACGGTTTCGAACAGCAGGCCGCCGAAAAAGCCGCGCCCCTCGTCATGGTAACGCTCATCATAAATGATGCCCGCCTGGTGCGCGCCGCGGTGCTGGTTCACCTGTCCCGGCATGACCCCGACCAGGGAGGCCATGACATGGCGCATGTAGTTTCTGCCGACCTGGCCGCTGCCGTTGGCCAGCCCCCGGGGGAATTGTTCGGATTGGGAATTGAGCAGCAACCTGGTAGTTTCTACCGTGTTGCCGGCGATGCAGACTGCCCTTGCCGACTGGGTGTGCTTTTGTCCGTGCTTGTCCAGGTAGTTGACCCCGGTGACCCTGCCTTTCCCGTCGTGGTTGACCCTGACGGCCATGGACTCGGGCCGTAATTCAAAACGGCCGCTGCGTTCCGCGGCGGGAATATCCGTGTACAGGGTGGACCATTTGGCGCCGGTTGCGCAACCGCTGGTGCAGAACCCCAGTTGCAGGCAACTGCCCCTGCCGTCACGGGGTTTTGAATTAATCGCCAGGTTGCCGGTGTTGATTTCCGTGTAACCGCACTTTTTTGCCCCGGCTTCGAACACCAGGTAATTGTTGTTTTCCGGCAGCCGTTCAATACCGTGCGTGCCGGTCACGCCCAGCCGGTCCTCGGCGGCCGAGTAATAAGGTTCAAGTTCCGCCAGGCTGAGCGGCCAGTCAACCAGGGTCGTGCCCTTGACGGCGCCGTAGCGGCCCTGCGCGCTGAACTCGTGTTCCTGCAAGCGGATGCCGGTGGCGGTCCAGTGCAGGGTCGTGCCGCCCACCGTCTTGCAGTTCCATACCGGGAAGGGTGGCGGCGCAATCCCGCTGCCCTGCCTTTCATCCAGCCAGGTGATTTTGCCGAACATCCCGGCTTCGTCGGTGACGATCTCCGTCAGGTCAAGCCGCCTGCCGGCTTCCAGGCAGACCACGTCAATGCCGTTGTTTGACAACACATCGGACACTGTTCCACCACCGGCGCCGGAGCCTACAACCACGACCACCGATGAGTCGTCCAGGGAGAATTTGTTCATCCGGGCAATTCGGGCAACCAGTCGATATCGTTGAAGCCCCGGTCGATATAGCCGCCGAACTCGAGGGAGGAACCTTCATAACCCAGCAACTCCCAGGTAAGCGGGTGGCGGTATACCCCGCTGAGGGCTTCGTTCAGGACAAATTGAAAGAATGGCGTGTGCTGTATCTTCTCGAGCGCTTCCGTCTTACCGCGCTCTGCCAGAGTAAACCAGTTTTCAGGGGAATTACCGGACAGGACTTCCATTGCGCTGTCCATCATGGCCGTCAGTTCAGCGGATTGGCCGATCCTGTCGCCCAGTTCTGCCGTCACCTGCATGTATACGTCCCTGCTCAAGCGCTCATGGGGGAAAAGTTGATAGACAACATCCGACAATACCTTCCCGCCATGCCGGCCGGGAGTGTCCTCCGCAACGCTGTGCCCACCCAGCGACACCAGTGCAAGGTTAACGGTTAACTGAAGAAACTCTCTGCGTGTTGTTGTCATGTCCGGTGCAGTGTAATAGATTTGCTGCAGGTTCGAAACAGGCACCGTGTTATGCCGTTATAATGGCACCAAACATTCATAACTTGTCCGTACCCATGATTAAATCAGTTATATGCCTCTGCATCACAACCCTCTTCGGCCTGCATTGCCTTGCCGATGTAACAGGCCGCGTGGAACCGAAAATTCATCCCGAACTGAAAGCGCATACGGAACACTTCGCAAAAAAGGTTTACAAGGTGACGGACCGCGTGTACAGCGCGGTCGGCTGGAATGTGGCGAATATTGTCATGATCGTCGGCGATGACGGCCTCATCATGGTTGACGCCGGTCTCAGCCCGGAGACCAGCAGGGAAGTGCTGGCGGAGTTCCGCAGGATCACGGACAAACCCATCGTTGCGGTGATATACAGCCATTTCCACCATGACCATATTGACGGTGTCAAGGGACTGGTATCGGCTGAACAGGTGGAAGCGGGGAAGACGCAGATTTATGCCCACAGGTCGCTCATGCAACACCTGGTGGATGAGAGTTCGCTCCTGGGCCCCATACTCGGTGTGCGCACCGGGTATACCTTCGGCTTTTTCCTTGAAGGTGAAGACATTGAAGGTATGAACAACGGTATCGGACCCCTTGCCACGGGGGGCAGGCCGGGCTCGTTCATTGCCCCGACCAGGCTGGTTGACGATGTATTGAAAACGACCATTGCCGGCGTCAACCTGGAAATCATCCATGTCCCCAGCGAAGCGCCCGATGAACTGGCCGTGTACCTGCCCGATTCCGGGGTGTTGATCGATACCGAGGTCATACAGGGTCCGACTTTTCCCAACGTGTATACGCTCAGGGGGACAAAATTCCGCCAGCCCATGCCCTGGGTGAGGAGTATCGACCGGTTACGCAGGCTGAAGGCGGCCTACCTGGTGCCGACCCATGGCCGGCCCGTTGCGGGAGAGGCCAAAGTCGATGAAGTGCTGCGCATGACCCGCGACGGCATTCAGTATGTCCATGATCAGACAATCCGTTATATGAACAAGGGGCTCACCCCGGATGAACTGGCGCAGCAGGTGAAACTTCCGCCCCACCTGTTTGAATACGCGCCCTATTTAAGACAGTATTACGGCACGGTAAAACAGGCGGTGCGCCAGGTCTACGCAGGTTACCTGGGCTGGTACGAGGGCGACCCCGTGGCGCTGGACCCGCTGCCCGCCCGGGAGAAGGCCGGCCGCCTCATCGACCTGATGGGGGGCGGCGAAAACGTCATGGAAGCGGCCCGGAACGCATACAGGGAACAGGACTATCAATGGGCCGCGGAGCTTGCGACTTACCTGGTACGGATTGATGCCGATAATATGGAAGCGAGAAAAATCAAGGCCGCGGCATTCCGCCAACTCGGGTATGCCAGTATGAACATCAACTGGCGTAACTGGTACCTTACCTCGGCGCTGGAGCTTGAGGGCAGGCTCGATACGCTGGAGACGGCAAAAAAAATGGCTGACATATTCACGCCGCCTGATATTCTTGCAGAAATGCCGGTCGATGTAAGTATCAACGCCTGGACGACCAGGCTGAAAGCGGAACAGACCCTGTCCGTCAACAGGTCGCTGGGGTTCGAATTTCCGGATCTGAATGAAACCTACGGGTTGACGATACGGCGCGGCGTCTGCCAGTTTGATGCAAACCCTGAAACCCGCATGGATATGGTGCTGACCATGACCAAACCGGTATTCGACAAGGTGCAGTCAGGCGCCGTCACCATCGAGGAAGCCGTGGTTAAAGGCGATATACGGTTAACCGGCAACATGGACGACCTGAAACAGTTCCTGGCTTACTTCGAGACGCCGGGCGCCGACCCGATTTCCCTGACGTTACACTAGGTAGCTCGTATGAAAACGTCACTCCTGTATCGCTTTCTTTTATTGTTTATGCTGGCTGACCTCGCCTGTGCAGGCGAACAAAGACCAAATATTCTGTTCATACTCACCGACAACCAGGCCGCTTCACTGCTCGGCGCCTACGGCAATCCCGATATCAGGACACCCAATATAGACCGGCTGGCCGCAGAGGGGATCACGTTCACCCGCGCCTACGCGGTCAACGGCATGTGCTCGCCTACCCGGGCAACCCTGATGACCGGGCTGATGCCCTCGCAGCACGGCATCCACAGCTGGCTGGATGATGAACTGCTGGATCAGTGGCCGGAAAGCTGGTCCGCCGTGGCGGAGTTCCGCACGCTGCCGCTTACGCTGAAAAACCGCGGCTACCGGACCGCCATGATCGGGAAGTGGCACCTGGGGCAGCCCTGGAAAGCGTCCATCGGTTACCAGTACTGGGTTACGTTTCCCTACGGCCACACGATTGATTTCTGGGACAACACCATTATCGACAACGACAGGACCTACCCGGTAAAAGACCGGCACATTGTTGATTTTTTCACGGAAAAGGCAGTTGAATACCTGCGGAATTACGCCGGTGAAGAGCCGTTTTACCTGCAACTGAATTACGACGGCCCCTATACCAACCCGCCCACCAACTACGGGCCCGCCAGGAACCGTTATTACCGGGACTACGAGGGCAGGGAGTTCAAGTCCTTTCCGCGCACCGCCTATAACGAAAACCTGGTGCAGCAGTTGCTCAGCGAAGACACCAACCCGTTTTTGCGGGGCAAGCTGCGCGAAGGACTGGCCATGCACAATGACCCGGCGACCATGGCCAATGTCGCTTCCCAGAATACCCTGGTGGATGATGGCGTAGGCAAGGTGCTGGCCGCGTTACGTGAAGCAGGCCTGGATGAAAATACCCTGGTCATTTTTTCCTCCGACCAGGGCAATTTTTACGGTCAGCACGGCCTCTGGCAGCATACCGTGGTCACGACGCCGTCCAGCATGTATGAGACGGCCATGAATGTCCCTTTGATCATCAGGCATCCCGGCAGGATAGAAGCAGGCCGGACCAGCAGCCTGTTGATAGGCCAGTACGATCTTCCCGTGACGATCCTCGATTACGTCGGGATGGGCGACGTGAGCTTTGACAACAGCCCCGGTAAAAGCTTCAGTCCTGCATTAACCGGCACAACGGGCAAGTTGAATGACGCGGTATTCTTTGAGCAGGAAGAGACCAGGGTGATCAGGACTGAAAATTATGTTTACTGGAAACGCCTGCGCTCAACGGGCAAGCCGGAACTGTACGACATGAAGAAAGACCCGGGACAAAACCGGAATGTCCATGGCGACCCGGCATACGAGGAGATCGTCGCCGACCTGGATGCAAGGCTGACCGCTTTCTTTGGTGAGTATGCCGATGAAAAATATGACCTGTGGCGCGGCGGCGGCGCCAAGGGCTCGGTGGACCGGCCGGAAAGGTACAAACGTCTCTACGGTCCGGACTGGACTCCGGAAACGGAAATCAAACCCGCGTTCAGGGAGTAGCCGACTACGGGGGACGGACTTAAGTCCGTCCCCATTTACTTTCACACCACCGGGACTACCTTGCCCTGGTATTCCGTGGCGTTCGTTTTCTCCACCAGTTCCACCAGGGCCGGGTTGCGCGGGTCCGGGAGCCTTGTCCCATCCTCCCGGCGCAGTTGGTCCAGCACGCGGCGGCAGCGTACCGTGGCGCTGTCCATGGGCAGCAGTACCGGGTCTACCTCGTCGAGGTCCGCGACGCCCAGGCTTTCAAGCATGCCCTGCTGGGCTTCGATCATGGGTTTGTCCTGGGTCCCGAAAGCCGTTTCGACGGCCGAGGTCCAGATTTTGTCCATCTCATCGCTGTCCTTGTCATGGTCCCTGGCAACACCCCAGAAATAATAGGTGGAGGTCTGGTTCTTCGGCGTGAGAATGTCCGTGCCGTACATCCAGATCCCCTCACTGCGCGGCCTGCCCGTGGGGGTGATGCCCACGTCCAGCAGCATGTGGGCGGGGGCGTCCCAGCGCATGTACAACCAGTGGTCCACCGGTTTGCCGTAGTCCTTGAACATGTGGTCCCAGGCCGGCGGCGCCAGTCCGTCCGGACACCAGCGGTTCGACCACACGGTGGTCCCGTCCTGCAACAGTTCGTGCTCACCGCGTTTGACGGCCTCGCTCCCGAGTATGCCTTTATGCAGGAACTCCACGTGGGACAGGTCCATCAGGTTGTCGGTGATCAGTTCGTAGTTGCCGTGCATCTCGATCACGCCCTCGACCGAAGGGTAATCGGGGTCGGACTGGCAACCGAAATCGGGTATGGTGGCAGGGTCGGCCAGCGCCGGGTCGCCCATCCAGATCCATAACATGTTGTGGATTTCTTCCAGCGGATAGGCCCTGGTACACATCTTTTCCGGGATTTTTCCGTCCCCGTGGGGGTTATGTACGCAACGTCCTGTGCCGTCATAGCGCAGGCCGTGATACTTGCATTCCACCACGTCGCCCATCAGTGTACCCAGGTGCAACGGCGAATAGCGGTGCGGGCAGGCGTTGTTGATGGCGACCGCCCGGTTGTTTTCCTTGCGGTAAAACAGGATGGACTCGCCGATGATGGTGCGCTCGAACAGTTCCTTCTTCACCTCGTAGCTCCACGCCGCCGCATACCAGGCATTTTTCAGAAACGGCTTTGACACTTCGATCTCCCCCGAAATTTATCTTCGATGATTGTAAATAATATCGATTTTTTTTCAAGACGGAATAGCGCTGAAACGGTTGTGTCAGAATGTCCTGGTATTATCTGTAGACCCCAGCCTCGGGTCAAAAGAGAACTCCACTTCCCGGGCTGTCCCGATAACTGTCGTAAATCGCGGATGTCGGGGATTGAGCAGGTAATTCCTTTCAGTCGGGACAAGAACGCTGGGTACCGACAAGACCGCTGACTCCCCGCCGGCTAACCACTCATTGCCGATAACGGCAGTCGATGACGGGGCCGGATACTCGCGCCAGTCGTTCGGTAGCGCATCATCCGGGAGCACCATCATATCCCTTGCCTCCAGGTCCAGACTCAGTACGGCATATTGTCTCAGTATTTGATAGTCATTTATATGGACCATAATCTCGAGATGCCCCAGGGAGATGGAACTCGTGAGAT